>JBGAPZ010000010.1:0-101067 GCA_044220975.1 Micropepsaceae bacterium
GTTCCGATCTTCACGTCGTTCATGGCCGGCTGGATCGACGACAGGATCGGCTCGAAGCGCACGATCCAAATTAGCCTGACGCTGTTCACGCTTGCGGTCGCCGGCTCGATCTCCACAACGCCAAACGAATACCTGTTCCTGTTTCCCATAACCGACGCGCTGCGCAATCAGCAACTGCCGCTCATCGGACCTCTGCTCAGCATCTTCGGTTTCACGCAATTCCCGGAACAGGTCAGCCTGACATTCTCGCTGATCGGCGGCGCCTGCGTCGGCCCCGTCCTGGCCTCGAGCCGCACCATGGTTGCGCGCCTCGCGCCACGGTCGATGATTTCGGAGGTCTACGGTCTCTACACGCTCACAGGAAAGGCTACCGCATTCGCGGCCCCATTCCTCGTCGCGGTCGTCACGTCGGCAACGCAGAACCAGCGGGTAGGCTTTGGCGTGATCCTTGTGTTTCTAGTTCTGGGGCTCGCTGGCCTTTGGTGGGTGCGGGAAGAACGCGCCGTTGCGGCCCAGCAATAGCGGCCGGCGTCTCCTCGAATTCGGGGAATGTCAACGTCGCCAGCAACCCGGGCTTTGCATCGTCAAGCTTGATCGTCGCCTCGTGCATGCGAGCGACGGCCGCAACCAAGCTCAACCCCAAACCCGAACCTGGCGTATTGCGCGATCGCTCCAGACGCACGAAACGGTCGAGCACGCGCTCGCGGTCGCCTTCGGGAATTCCAGGTCCCGTGTCGCGCACCGAGAACGTCGGCCGGTGGCTGCGAGCATCGAGGCTTGCCGACACCGTCACCGCGCCGCCTTTCGGGGAATACTTCAAAGCATTCTCGACGA
This sequence comes from Micropepsaceae bacterium, assembly GCA_044220975.1. Classification (GTDB taxonomy): domain Bacteria; phylum Pseudomonadota; class Alphaproteobacteria; order Micropepsales; family Micropepsaceae; genus SZUA-430. The sequence goes on from JBGAPZ010000010.1 coordinate 835, forward strand.
GATTCGCGGCAGCCCGCGCCAGCAAACTGCGATTGCCACGCACCATCACTTTCGCCGGTGCCAAAAACTTCAACGATATCCCGCGATCTTCCGCCGCCGGCTCGTAGAGATCGGCTACGTCGTGAATGACCTCGCTCAAGTCGACTGGCTCCAGCGTGTCGCGATGCGCGCCGGTTTCCGCCTCCGCAATCAACAGCAGTGAATTGAACGTCGAGATCAACCCATCCGCTTCTTGGATGGCGCTCTCAAGCGCGAGCGCAGTTTCCTCGTTCGACGAATGCCCGATCATCGCCCCTTCAAGCTTGTTGCGCAGCCGGTTCAGCGGCGTACGCAAATCGTGCGCAATGTTGTCGGCAACCTCGCGCATACCCATCATGAGGCGCTCGATCTGCTCCAACATCTGATTGAGGTTCGTCGCCAGGTCGTCGAGTTCGTCGCGGTTGCCCATCACCGGAATGCGCCGCGTCAGGTCGCCCGACATGATGTCCCGGCTCGTGCGGTTGATGACCTCCAAGCGCCGGAGCACGTTGCGGCTGATCCAAACACCGCCGACGACGCCGATAAGCCCGGTGATCCCGATCGCCCACATGAGCGTCGAACGGATCGCATCGCTAATCGCGCTTACTTCTTTCGTGTCGCGCCCGACCAAAAGGCGATAGCCACCCTGAAGCGTATATTGGAACGCGCGACCGGGGCGTTTTTCGTGCTCGGGGTCGTCTTCGCGCTCGTAAGTGAAGTTGATCCAATCGGGTTCGGTCAGCACCGCATCCGGCGGCCATCGTGATAGATTGCCGGCGAGAGGAATATCGCCGATCGTCAGCAAGTAGAGACTGTTGCGAAAGCTCTGACGCGACGATCGCTCTTGAATGATCTGCTTCAAACCCTGAATGTTCGTGCGCTTGTACTGCTCGCCAAGACCCGTGACCTCAGCCTTGATCGTCTCGTCCGAAAGCGTGGCGAGTGTTCCTGCGGTCCGCCAGTAGATGAACCCCAAGACCAACAGCACCGAAACGGCAAAGAGCATCAGGTAGGCGAAGGCCAACCTAAACGTCGCCGTTCGGAAGACGTCAAGAAAGCGCACGAAGCGAATATCCGGCGCCACGAACCGTGTGCAACAGGGGCTCGTTGAACCCCTTGTCGATCTTTGCGCGCAGCCGCGAGATGTGGACGTCGATCACGTTCGTTTGCGGATCGAAGTGATACTCCCACACATTCTCAAGAAGCATCGTGCGCGTAACGACCTGCCCCGCGTGCCGCATCAGATACTCGAGCAGCAAAAACTCCCGTGGCTGCAAGTCGATGCGCTGCGTCGACCGTGACGCCGTGCGCGACAACAGGTCGAGCTCCAAATCGCCGACGGCAAGTTTCGTCGTCACCGTGTCGCTTCCGTTGCGCCGCACAAGCGCATCGATCCGCGCCAGCAACTCGACGAACGCATAGGGCTTCGCCAGATAATCGTCGCCGCCCGCCCGCAGGCCTTTCACGCGGTCGTCCACTTCGCCAAGCGCGCTCAAAAACAAGACTGGCGTCTTGTTGCCTTCGTCGCGCATGCGGCGGACCATGGAAAGACCGTCGAGCCTGGGCATCATGCGATCGACGACGGCCACGTCGTAATTGCCGGCCATCGCCAGATGCAAGCCGTCTTCGCCGTCACCGGCGTGATCGACAATGTGACCGCTCTCCTTCAAGCCGCGCGTCAAATACGCGGCCGCTTCGCGGTCGTCTTCGACAACCAAAATTCGCATCGTCAAGTTGCGTCCTCTTTCTGGGGGTGAAGGACGAGGAGGCGGCTGCTAGCCGCCTCCCACATGTCTTTCGCCTTATTTAATCTTCACGGGCACGTAGACCCGCTGGTTCTCGCCACGCTCGACGAACAACAGAACCGAGGGTCGCTTCTGCGACTTCGCTTGCGAAACCGCCGAGCTGACGTCCGTCACGGCGCGCACTTCGTTACCGCCGACCGCAACAATGCGGTCGCCGGGACGCAGACCGCGCTCCGCCGCGTCGCTGTCCGGATCGACATCCGTGATCAGCACGCCCTTCTCTTTGCCTTCCAGGCCATACTCCTGACGCACGACCGGGGTGATCGCTGTCAGACCGAGGCCCAGAGCGGACACCGACGCCTGTCCCGGCTTACTCTCCAACGCGCCACCGCTCGTGCGCGGATCCAGCTTCGAAAGCCGCTCCTCGCCTGGACGCTTGGCGATCGTGACCGTGATCGAGAGCTCTTTGCTGTCGCGCCACACGACGAACGAAGCCGTTTCGCCCGCATGCAGTGCGCCGACGCGGCGCGTCAGATCGCGATTGTCCTTCACCTGTGCGCCGTTCATCTTCAAAACGACGTCGCCTTGCTTGAAGCCCGCCTTCTGCGCCGGGCTGCCGTCGATGACTTCGGCAACGATGGCGCCGTTCGCATTCGGCAGGCCAAGCGCTTGCGCCGCATCGTCGCTCAAGCTCTGGATCTGCACGCCCAACCAGCCGCGCGTCACCGAACCCGACTTTTTCAACTCCTCGACCACGCGTTGAACGGTGCCCGACGGAATGGCGAAGCCGATACCGGCACTCGTGCCCGACGGCGAATAGATCGCCGTGTTCATACCGACGACGCGCCCCGACATGTCGAACGTCGGACCGCCAGAGTTGCCGCGGTTGATGGCGGCGTCGATCTGCAGATAGTCCGTATATGTCGTACCGCCGACGTCATCGCGCCCACGGGCCGAGATGATGCCAGCCGTCACCGTGCCGCCGAGTCCGAACGGATTACCGACCGCCAAAACCCAGTCGCCAACACGAACGCGGCTATCGTCGGCGAAAGTCACCGACGGAAAGCGGCTGCTGCCTTCGATCTTGATCAAGGCAACGTCCGTGAGCTCGTCACGGCCGATAAGCTTGGCCTTGAATTTCTTGCCGTCCGAAAACTCGACTTCGATGTCCGTCGCATTCGCAACAACGTGGTTGTTCGTGACGATGTAACCCGTCGGGTCGATCACGAAGCCGGAACCTTGCACCTCGCCGCGCGGACGAGCCTTCTGGTTCGGCCCGCCTTTGCGATACTTCTCGAAGAAGTCGCGCAGCGATGGGGGCAGGCTTTCCAAATCTTCCTCAGACGGCTCGGCTTCCGCGGTCGCCGTCACTTTCGCCTTGAGACTGACGACCGCTGGCGCCACGCGCTCCACGATGTCGGCCAAGCTCGGCAACGTGCCGCTCGCGCCAAGCATCATTGGTGCGGGGGCCAATCCAGGCAGTGAAAGAGCCGCAGGATTCGCGACCGCCGGAGGCCCGCCTCCACCCCACACAAACCCGGCCACAACGCCGGCCGTCATGGCCAGTGCAAGCGCGGCGGCGCTTACGACGAGTACACGCGTGCGAGGCTTGGTTGCGGGGACGGCTTCAGACGAAGCAGCATCGGCGGACATCGACTTCTCCTTAGGGAAACTCACTGGGCAGCCCGCCCCATCCGGGGGCTCCACTAGAACGAGTATATAGAAGGCTGAAGATGGCTTAAATCTGTCAGACGCATTAACTCGCCGTCATGCGAAACACGCCCAGAATTCAGCCGTTTCAAGGAGCCTTCTTCGGCTCGCCATTCTTCCAAAGGCCGCGGTCCTTCAGGCTGCGTGCAACCTCAGGCGGCATGTAGTTCTCATCGTGCTTCGCCAAAACCTTGGTGGCAGCGAACACGCCGTCGGGCCGGAACGCGCCCGTCACCACCACACCTTGGCCTTCGCGGAACAGATCCGGCAAGTCGTCCGAGTATGTCACCGCAACCTCTTGGTCGTTGTCGGTAACCTTGAAACGTACCTCGACGCCGCCGGGATGCTCCACGCTTCCCATCGAAACCAAGCCGCCGAGATTGATCAACTTGCCAGCCACGACATTGCGGGCCTTCGCCTCACTCGGCGAATAGAAATAAAGAACCGAATCGCCAAGCGCGAAAACGACCAGCACGGTCGCAAGTGCCGCCGCGCCCAAGGACGCAAACAGAAAAGCAAAGCGGCGCTGACGGCGGGTCATGACAGCAGGCATATAAGCAACCCCCTGACGAGAGCAAGGCTCAGGCTTGCACCAACCGTGCGGCGAAAAATCCATCTGTACCATCGCGCGCAGGCGTTACGTCGAGTGTCGCATCCAAGCGCCAACCCGATTGCCGCTGCAGAAACGCATCGATTTGCTCCAGCCGCTCGCACGGCAAAATTGAGCACACAGCGAAGACCAGGCGCCCACCCGGACGCACCAATTCGGCGGCGCGATCGAGCAAACGCACCTGCGCTTGGCGGTACGTCTCAAGGCGCCGAGCGTCCAGCGTCCACTTTGCCTCCGGATTGCGCCGCCACGTCCCGGTGCCGCTGCACGGTGCATCGATGAAAACGAGATCCGCCCCGTGCGCGACGCCCGCATCGTAGGGATCGCCGCCCATTTCAACGATTGTCGCTCCGGCGCGCAAAATGCGCGGCAGACTGTGCCGCAAACGCGGCGCATCGATATCGCAAACGATCACGCGCCCGTTGTTCGCCATCTCCGCGGCGAACGCCAGCGCCTTGCCGCCTGCGCCCGCGGCCAAGTCGATCACCGTCTCGCCGGGTCGCACATGGGCAAGCACGACCGCGCGCTGCGAAGCTTCGTCTTGAATTTCAAACCGGCCTTCCTGGTAGCCGGCAAGTGCCGTGACTTTCGCATCTGTACCGGCCGCAACGCGCAACCCGTAACTGAGGTTCGCAAGCGCTGCTGCTTCGACGCCGACGTCCGCAAGCTCTCGCAAAACATCCGCACGCGAAGCCTTCAACGCATTCACGCGCAAGTCGAGGGGCGCACGCTCGCTTAAAGCACGCATCTCATTCTCAAGCGCGCTGCCGAATGCACCCGTCAGGTGCTCGTGCAGCCACTGCGGGTAGTTTAACAGAACCCACGGATCGTTCGAGGGCTCCGCCGCCGCCAACCGCGCACGCTCGCCATCGCTGAGCGCACCCAGCGCATGCGTGCCGTCAATGCTGAGCGCGCCAATCGCATCGACATCCAATCCGTCAACAACCGCAAGCGACCCGATCACCAGCGCCCGTGCCTCGTCGCTCTGCATGCGAAACGCGCATTCGTTTCGCCGCCGCAACACAGCATAGACGCGCTGCGCGATGGCGGCGCGGTCCTTCGACCCGGCAAAGCGATGACCCTTGCCCCAACCCGCAAGGGTGCGATCCGCGGCAGCCTTGCGCGCAAAAATTTCGGTCAGAACTTCCGCCGCAGCGGCCAGACGCGCTCCAGGTGTCAGGCGGCTAACCCGACATCGGATAGTTCGGCGACTCGCGTGTCACCGAAATGGAGTGCGGATGGCTCTCACGCAAACCGGCCGCCGAAATCCGGACGAACTTCGCGTTCTTCTGGAAGTCCTCGATCGACTTCGCGCCGGTGTACCCCATCGAAGCGCGCAAACCACCGACCAGCTGGTGCACGACGCTTGCGATCGGGCCTTTGTACGGCACCTGACCTTCGACGCCTTCCGGCACGAGCTTCAGCGTATCGTTTACTTCCGCTTGGAAATAGCGATCCGCCGATCCGCGCGCCATCGCACCGAGCGAACCCATCCCGCGGTAAGATTTGTACGAACGGCCCTGGTAGAGAAACACCTCGCCCGGGCTCTCGTCTGTGCCCGCGAACAACGACCCAAGCATCGCGCAATCGGCGCCGGCCGCGATCGCCTTGGCGAAGTCGCCCGAATATTTGATACCGCCGTCCGCGATCACCGGCACGCCGCGCGGCCGCGTTGCGCTGGCGACATTCACGATCGCCGTCAGCTGCGGCACACCCACGCCCGCCACCATGCGCGTCGTGCAGATCGAACCAGGCCCGATGCCGACTTTGATCGCATCGGCACCGGCATCCATGAGCGCGGTCGCGGCCTCCGCGGTCGCGACATTGCCGGCAATCACCTGCGTCTCGTTCGACATGCGCTTGATCTTGGCAACAGCATCGATCACGCGCGCGGAGTGCCCATGTGCCGTATCGACGACGATCACATCGACCCCCGCCGCCAGCAACGCCTCGGTCCGCGCAATCCCGTCGGGACCAACTGTCGTTGCAGCACCAACGCGCAACCGTCCTTGTGCGTCCTTCGCGGCGTTCGGATGCGACTCGGCTTTCTCGATATCCTTCACCGTGATCAGGCCGACGCAGCGATACTGATCGTCGACAACCAACAGCTTTTCGATGCGATGCTGATGCAAAAGGCGCTTCGCCTCATCCATGCCGATATTCTGGGGCACGGTGATGAGCTTTTCCTTTGTCATCAGCTGCGACACCGGCTGGCGCAGATCGGTTGCGAACCGAACGTCGCGGTTCGTCAGAATGCCGACCAGCTTACCGGTCTTTGGCTCCACCACAGGGATGCCCGAAATGCGGTGCGTCTCGCGCAGCGTCCGCCCCTCGGCCAACGTTGCCTCTGGCGAAATCGTGATTGGATTGAAGACAATACCGCTCTCGAACTTCTTCACCTGACGAACGTGCGTCGCTTGTTCTTCAGGCGTCATGTTGCGGTGGATGACGCCCATCCCACCCGCTTGCGCCATGGCGATCGCAAGCCTGGCTTCCGTCACCGTATCCATCGCCGCCGACAACAACGGCACCGCGAGTTCGATTGTTTTCGTGAGTTTCGTGCGCGTGTCCGCCTGACCCGGCAACACGTTGGACGCGCCCGGCACTAGCAGGACATCGTCAAAAGTCAGAGCTTCTTGGAGCTGCAAGTCGATCCCTTTCTAAAAAACGATCACTCGGGATTCGAGTTGCCGTGTGCATGTACCGGCCGCATGGACGCTTGTAAAGCGCGGCACAATGACCGCCAGAAATAAGCCGCAGTTTCCCCAGAGATGACAGCATGCCGATGTGCAGTTAATAGGAGCGATGGGCTCAATCCACCTCTCCCCTCTATCCGACCTCGCGCGCGAACTCGCGCGCACCGGCGGCCTGCACGACTTTGTCGAAACGGGCACGTTCATTGGCCACGCCGTCGGCTGGGCCTCACGCACATTTGACCGCGTGTGGACGGTGGAACTGAACCCGCAATTCCTCGCGCAAGCCAAAGCCGCCAACCCCGGCCTCGCGAACGTCACCTATTTGGAAGGGGACTCGGCGACAAAGCTTCAGGAGATCGTGCGCGAACTGCCCGGCCCGGCTCTCTTCTGGCTCGACGCGCACGCCGGCGCTGGCTATTTCGCCGAGCACGACATCTGTCCCCTCGTTCAGGAATTGGAGACCGTGTTGGCGTCCGCGCACGATCATTGCATCCTGGTTGACGATGCGCGTGCGTTCCTGGCGCCACCGCCCCCACCGTTCGACTACCGGAAATGGCCGTCGCTCGATCAAATTTTCGCGGCCATCGCGAAGCGACCTGGCTATATTATCGTGGCAATTGCGGACGTTCTGATCATCGTGCCCGAAAAGCACCGCGGGCTGGTCGCGCAGTTCTGCTTTGCCATCCGGCCCAAAATTTGATCCATTTGCCTGACAAAGTGTCAGCGCGCCTCGAATGCGCGCGGAGGAAACGCATGCGCCGTCTTTTTAGTCTTGCCGTCGCTGCCATCGTGATCGGCCTCGGTGCCGGGTTCGCGATCGGCGCGGACGCACCACCCGGCGCACCCGGCCAGCCAAAGTCGCGCAGCGACTGGCCGACCGAAAAGGTGCTCGTGATCGGCCGGCGCGGCAATCCAATCGACTGGTTCGTCAATCACACATTCCGCGGCATGGAGGGTTTTGCTGACGGCTCTGCGCCGCCGGGCGTAGAGTCGCGCAGCGAATATCCGTTCCAAATTTACTATGCCGCGAACGGGAAACTTGAGGCACGCTTCCGCCGCCTCGGCTCCCGCACGCCGCACGGCGACATCGTCGAACTCGACTATGTCGAAGAGGGCACGTGGCGCATCAACGAAGAAGGCGACCTCTGCCAGACGATCCCGAAGGTCGGTTGGGGTACCGAGGTCTGCTACTGGTTCGACCGCAAGGGCAGCCGCATGGCGCTCTATTACACCAGCTGCGGCGCCTTCAACCGCTGCTATCCCGGCCGCTTGGGACCTGAAGGCGAAATCGTCCCGGGTAAGCAATTTACCAGATAATTCCGGCGTTCGGCGCAGCAAACTTGCCGCTGACGATCCTCATGCTAGGATCGGACCCAACTGTAATCGAAGGCGTGAGTGCGGCTCGCAAGAGCCACGCACCGGCCGACAAAGTGAGTTTGCCCCGTGGCGCACGGATCGCGTGGGGCGCCGTATGGGGTATCTAGCCCCGTGGCCGCCCAAGCAGCGGCCAAGAGTGACACGATGCCGGAACGTCCTCGGCCGGGTCACATCTACGCGGCGCTGGATTTAGGCACTAATAACTGCCGGCTGCTGATCGCAAAGCCGGACCAGGCGGGTTTCCGCGTCCTCGATTCCTTCTCGCGCACCGTTCGCCTGGGCGAAGGCTTGAACCAAACCGGTGAGCTGTCCGACGCCGCGATGCAGCGCGCGATCGAAGCGATCCGCATTTGCGCCGTGAAGATGCGCAAGCGCGGCGTGACGAACGCGCGCGCAATCGCAACCCAAGCCTGCCGCACGGCGACAAACGGCCCCGCGTTCATTGCGCGGGTGGCCAAAGAAACCGGTCTCCACTTCGATATCATTCCGCCTATCGAAGAAGCACGCCTCGCAGCGCGCGGCGTCACGCCCTTGCTCGACCGTAACGACAAAGGCGCGCTCGTTTTCGACATCGGCGGCGGCTCGACGGAACTCATCTGGCTTGACCTGCGCGAACACGGCCGGCCGCCGAAGATTCTGCGGTGGGGCTCGATGCCGCTCGGCGTCGTGACGCTCAGCGAAAAATTCCCAGGCCGCCTCGACGACCCCAGCGCCTACGACGAAATGTTGGCCGAAGTGAAAGGGCGCCTCAAGACAATCACAAGCCTTGCACCACCCGGCGGCCATCCTGCCGGCGTGTTCCATATGTTGGGCACCTCTGGAACGGTAACGACGATTGCCGGCATTCACTTAGGGCTGGAACGCTACGAACGGTCGAAGGTCGACGGTCAGTGGCTGAAGCGCGATGACATCGTCCGCGTCATCGCTGATCTCAAAGCGATGCGCCGCGAAGGCCGCGCAGCCCATCCCTGCATTGGGCCGGAACGCGCCGAACTTGTGATCCCGGGGCTTGCGATCTTCGAAGCGATCTTCACGCTCTGGACGCCGCCGCGCCTGCGCGTTGCCGACCGTGGCTTGCGTGAGGGCATGTTGCTAGCCCTCATGGAAGGCGCCGAACCCGCGCGCAAGCAAAAGCGCCGCCGCAAACGCCGCGGCCGCAAACGCCGTGGCTTCAACGCGAACGGGCCAGCGCCAACGTGATCGACAAGCCGAACCCGCGCGCACTGAAAATCCGCGTCAAAAAAACGAAGCGCCGCTCGACGTCGTCGAAGATCTGGCTCGAGCGCCAATTGAACGATCCTTATGTGCGCGCTGCGAAGAGCGAAGGCTACCGCTCGCGTGCGGCCTACAAACTCGCAGAGATGAACGAAAAACACCGCTTCCTGAAACGCGGCCAAACCGCCGTCGACCTCGGCGCAGCTCCCGGTGGCTGGACCCAAGTTTTGGTCGAACAGTTGGGTGAAGGCCGCGTCGTCGGCGTCGACATCCAAGAGATGGAACCGATTGCTGGCGCGACGCTCTTGAAGCTGGACTTCATGGACGAGAAAGCGCCCGCGATCATCAAGCACACGCTAAGCGGCCCGGTGGACGCCGTTCTCTCCGACATGGCGTCGCCCGCCACCGGCCACCGCGAAACCGATCACCTTCGCGTCATGGCGCTGTGCGAAACCGCTCTCGACTTCGGAATCGAAATCCTCAAGCCCGGCGGGACCTTCCTTTGCAAGGTGCTGCGCGGCGGCACCGAACGCCAGCTATTGGAAACGCTGAAGAAGCGATTTCAAAAGGTCATCCACGTAAAGCCACCGGCCAGCCGTGCCGACAGCGCCGAGATGTATGTGCTGGCGATCGGGTTTCGTTAGCTCACTGGCACGCTGGCAAATCTTCCGCACGCATCCCAGCCCTCACCGACTGCAACTCGGTCTTCGCACACTGGAAGTCGCGCCGGAATTCCGGCAGTGCAAACAGCTTGTCGATCACCGCCGTCGCCACCAGATGCCCCGCATCGATGTCGCTCGGGAAATGCAGTCCGCACACCACGCGGCTTTCGCCGAAGTCCACAGCACGCAGCACGATCGCCTGCGCGCTCTGTGGCGAAGCCTCCATCATTACAAGTGCAACCGCCCACGAAACGACCGCATGCCCCGACGGATAAGACGTTCCCCCGCTCGGCGACGCGTCCGGTTTCGCTACCTTCGCCTGGCCGCACACGCGCGTAAGGGCAAATCGCTGAAACGGTCGTGGCCTGGGGTATCGCTTCTTCGCATCACCCCCGGCTGCGAGCGCATCCTCGGCCACGCGATTGAGCAACCGCACGAAGCGCGGAAAGCGCTTTCGATCCGGCCGGAAGCCCAACTGCTCCGTAAACCTGTCGTAGACCGATGCATCGTCCAGCATCGCGCGTTGCCAACGCAGCGCATTTGCATGTGCGTTCACTTCGCGCACATGGGCGACATCGGCTTTATCCCCCGCCGAATCGATAGCCGGCGGACCAGTCAGAACCGTGCCGACATCGATGGGACCAATGGGCAGATACCCCCTCACATCTTCGGCCTGCTCGTCGGCCGAAAGCGGTGCGGCAGCGGGCCCTTCCAGGAAACGCACACGATCGGCCGACGCAGCCTGGACCGGCGCACCCGCTAAGATGCACGCGAAAACAGCGCAAACGGCGCTTTGCCGAATGTTCATGAAGGCCCTCCCCGCCCGCACTCTTGCAAGCCAACGTCGCCTTGCCAAGGCCAGCCGCGCGCCAGGCGCAAAGTCGCACATTGATCTTGGACCTCGTTGTCCGATATCCGAGGCACGGATGATCGCCGAAATCGGACATTTTTCGCTCGCGCTGGCGCTGACCTTGGCGCTCGCCCAAAGCACGCTGCCGCTCTACGGCGCTGCGAAGGGCGACCTGGGTCTGATGGCGTTCGCACGCTCGGCCGCCCTGGGCCAGTTGCTGTTCGTCGCGATCGCGTTCTTGAGTTTGACTTCGGCCTTCGTGACGTCGGATTTCTCCGTCTCGCTCGTCGCACAACATTCGCACTCCGCCAAGCCGCTGATGTACAAAATCGCAGGCGTCTGGGGAAACCACGAAGGCTCGATGCTGTTGTGGGTGCTGATCCTCGCCATCTTCGGTGCAGCGGTCGCACTCTTCGGACGCAACCTTCCCGACACGCTATCGGCGCGCGTACTCGCGGTGCAGGGCATGATTGGTGTCGGTTTCCTCGCCTTCATCCTCTTCACGTCGAATCCGTTCCTGCGTCTTGATCCCGCACCGCTGAACGGCATGGGCTTGAACCCGCTGCTCCAAGATCCAGGCCTCGCAACGCACCCGCCGTTCCTCTATCTGGGCTACGTCGGCTTCTCGATGGCGTTCTCGTTCGCTGTGGCAGCGCTCATCGAAGGGAAAGTCGATCCCGCATGGGCGCGCTGGGTGAGACCGTGGACGATCGCGGCATGGGCGTTTCTCACCATGGGCATCATGCTGGGCAGCCTTTGGGCTTATTACGAACTTGGTTGGGGCGGTTGGTGGTTTTGGGATCCGGTCGAAAACGCATCGCTCATGCCGTGGCTTGCCGGAACTGCACTTATCCACTCCGCCATCGTCGTCGAAAAGCGCGACGCGCTAAAGCATTGGACGATCCTGCTCGCCATCCTGACGTTCACGCTGAGCCTGATCGGCACGTTCCTTGTGCGTTCAGGCGTGATCTCGAGCGTCCATTCGTTCGCAACCGACCCGACGCGCGGCATTTTTATCTTGGGCCTGTTAGTCCTCACCACCGGCGGCGCGCTCACACTCTACGCGATCCGCGCCCCGCAGATGAAGCTCGGCAACCTGTTCGCGCCCGTCAGCCGCGAAGGCGGCTTGATCTTGAACAACATCCTGCTCGTCGCAATCACCACAGTGATCTTCCTAGGCACCTTTTATCCGCTGTTCTTGCAGATCGCGACCGGCGCCCAACTCTCCGTCGGCCCGCCCTTCTATAATTTCTTCTTCGTGCCGCTCGCAATCGCACTCATGTTTGCGATGACGGTCGGTCCGTTCTTGAGTTGGAAACGCGGCGACCTTGCGCAATCCCTTTGGCGCCTCAAACTTGCCGGAGCCGCAGCACTTGGCACCGGCATCGCAGCTCTCATCCTCAGCACCGGCTCGCTTGCTGCCTTAGCGCTCGCCGCAGCGGCATGGCTCCTCATCGGCTCGCTCACCGTCGTAGCACAGCGCATCGGCACGACAAGCCTGTCGGCGGCATGGGCTCGGGCGGCCGGCTTGCCGCGCGCAACGTGGGGCATGGTGACCGCTCACATCGGTGTCGCAATCACCGCAATTGGCATAGCGGGAGTGGTCTCGTGGACCGAAGAAACGGTGACGATGCTTAAGCCCGGCCAAAGCGCGACGGTCGGCGTCTACGACGTGCGCCTGATGAAAGTCGAAGACGTGCAAGGTCCGAACTACACCAGCAAAGCAGGCACCTTCGCTATCAGCACAGGCGGCGCACAAATCGATGAGCTGATCGCCGAGCGCCGCAACTACCCGAACCCCGGAAGCGACACGACCGAAGCGGGTCTGCGCGTGCGTCCGCTCGACGTTCTCTACGTCACGATCGGTCAGTCGCACCCGGGCGGCGCCTGGACCGTGCGCATGTATCATCACCCGCTGGTCTTTTGGATTTGGAGCGGCGCAATCGTCATGGTCTTAGGCGGCTTGCTCTCGCTCAGCGACCGTAGATTGCGTGTCGGCGCGCCGCGCCGCGCCGCAGCGCTGCAACCGGCGGAATAGCTAATGTCGCGCTGGCTCTCGCTCGCACCGTTGCTGATCCTTCTAGCGCTAGCCATTTACTTCGCAATCGGCCTGCAGACGGACTCGCGCACAATTCAATCCGTCCTCATCGATAAACCGCTGCCGGCTTTCGACCTCCCAACCTTTCCCGACGACACCAAACGCATCGTGGCGGCCGATCTCAAAGGCCGCGTCTCCTTACTCAACATCTTCGCCTCGTGGTGCATTACCTGCCGTGCGGAACACCCGGTGTTGCTCAAACTGGCACAGGAACGCCGCATCGCGATCTTCGGCCTCGCCTGGAAAGACAAGCCGGAGGAATTGAAGATTTGGCTCGAAGAACTGGGAAATCCCTACACCGCCATCGCCGACGACCGCGCCGGACGCACGGCCATCGATCTAGGCGTAACCGGTGCTCCCGAAACCTACGTCATCGATAGGGCCGGACGCATCCGTTACAAGCAAGTCGGCGCTGTCGACGAGTACACCTGGACGAACACGATCGAACCGCTGGTAAAACAACTCGAGGCGGAGAAATGATACGCCTCGTCTTGCTCGTCCTCCTCTTGCTCGCGCAGTCGAGCATCGCCCGCGCCGTCGAACCCGATGAAATGCTCGCCGACCCCGCCCTCGAGGCTCGCGCCCGCGCGCTGACACAAGAGCTACGCTGCGTCGTTTGCCAAAACCAATCCGTGGACGATTCCGATGCGCCGCTCGCACACGACGTCCGCGTGCTCGTGCGAGAACGCATCATGGCCGGCGATACCGACGACGCTGCCCGCGCTTTCATCGTCGCGCGCTACGGCAAATACGTGCTGCTACGCCCCCCATTCGAAGCCGACACATTGATTCTATGGTTCGCGCCGTTCGCGGTCTTGGGGCTGGGTGCGCTGGCGTCGTGGGCGTATATGCGCGGCCTCGCACGCCAGCCGGCTGCCGCCGCGCCGCTCAGCGCCATGGAAGAAGACGCCGTCCGCCGCAAGTTGGACGAAGCACCATGATCTGGATCGCCTTCGCGGCGCTTGCGGCGCTCGCGCTGACCTTAACTTTGCCGCCATTGTTGCGCACCACCGCAAACACCGGCCATGCACGCGACCTGGCGGTCTACCGGGATCAATTGAAAGAGGTAGATGCCGACCTCGAACGCGGCCTGATTTCATCCGCCGAAGCCGAAGCTGCGCGCACCGAAATCAAACGGCGCATTCTCGCTTTGCCGCAATCGAGCACCGCCGCTTCGTCGAAACCGTCGCGTCCCATTGCATTCGCCGTTGCCGCAGGCGTCATCGCGCTATCGCTTGCCACCTATCTAACACTCGGCCGCCCCGCACTCCCCTCGCGCTTCTACGACGCCAAAGCCGAACGCGACGCATCAGGCAAAGAAATGCTTGCCGAAATCAACGATATGGTCGCCCGCCTCGCTGCAAAATTGAAAACGCAGCCGAACGACGCAAAGGGCTGGCGCATGCTGGGCTGGTCCTACATCCAACTGGGCCGCGTGAAGGAAGGCATTGATGCCCTAGCCCGCGCCGTAACGCTCGACCCCGACAACGCCCCGCTTCGGTCGCAATACGGTGAAGCTCTCGTCCAAGACGCCGACGGCAACGTCACTGCCGACGCCATCGCCGCCTTCGACGAATCCCTGAGGCGAGATCCCAAAGACCCCCGTGCCCGCTTCTACAAAGGCATGGCGCTTGTCCAAACGGGCCACGACAAAGAAGCCCTCGCTCTCTGGCGCGAGATCATCCGCGAGGCTCCGCCCGACGCCGAATGGCTCCCGGGCCTACGCGCCCAAGCCGATGAACTCGCGGCAAAACTCAGCCCTGGCCCGAAAGCCCCGCTGCCTTAGCGACGCGCCGCTAACGCTTCCGCAAGATAGGCGTGTAAAACTCGACTTTCCCGATATAGAATAACCCATGCTCTCGCAAAAAGCCCGCTATGCCCTGCGCGCCATGCTGCACCTCGCGGCCAAGCCGATCGACGAGCCGCAGCAGATCGCGGATGTCGCTGAGAGTGCGGGCGTTCCCCGCAAGTTCTTGGAACAAATCCTATTGGAATTGAAGCGTCGCGGCCTCGTGCACAGCGTGCGCGGCCGCCACGGCGGTTATCAGCTCGGCCGCAACCCGAAGGACATCGACTTCGCAGAAATCATTCGCGTCATGGATGGACCGCTCGCACTAAGTCCATGTGCAAGCCGCACCGCCTATCGCCGCTGCGACGACTGCACCGATGAGGCGACCTGCGCGATCCGCAAAGCCCTGATCGATGTCCGCAACTCCACCGCGAAGATCCTCGAGCAACACTCGCTCGCTGATGCCCTCGCAGACCGCCGCAAGATGAAGCCGGCTGCCTGATTCTTAGCGTTTGGCCTGCGGTTTCCCAGCCTCGGCTGTTCAATGATAAACGCGCACGCAACAAATCTCTATTGATTTGATCGGGATTATAGATATTATCTCTGGCTGAGGATCCAATCGCGCCGCAGGGAGTAGCACGCCATGCGCACCACACTGATTGCCGCGTCAGCCATGTACGCCGTTTTCGCCCTGCCAGCTTACGCCGGCGAGCGGGAAGCTCTGAAGGCACAAATCGAAGCCCTGAAGCAACAGATTGCGGAGCAGCAGAAGAAGCTCGACGAACTCGCCTCCCAAGTGCAGGACGTAAAAGTTTCAACCGTCAACCAATTTGCCGACGAACGCCGCATTCGCAATGAAGGGCCAAAGCTTGCCATCAAAGATGCACGCCCGACATTCACCTCCGGCGACGGCAAAAGCAGCATCTCGCTCCGTGGCCGCCTATCGCTCGACTATGCAAACTATTTCCAGGATCGCGCCGGCCCGCTTGCCACCGACTTCCGCCGCGGCTCGTTCGGCGACGCGACGGAGGCCACCCGCGCACGCGATCTGAACGACGGAACGAACCTCCGCCGCGCACAGATCGGCGTCGAAGGAAAACTCGACGACGTCTGGCAGTATAGCCTGGTCTTTGAATTCGGCGGGTCAGGACAAGAAGACGGCGGCCGCATCCAAGACGCCTATTTGCAATACAGCGGCATTCAGAATGTACGCCTGCGCGTTGGCGCCTTCTCGCCGGCTGTCGCCTATGACGACTCGATCTCGAACGCCGACTCGATCTTCCTTGAGCGCGCCTCACCGTCCGAATTGCAGCGCCAGATCGCGGGTAGCGATGGCCGCACCGGCATCGCAGCTTACACAAACGGCGAGCAATGGTTCGGCGCGCTCTCGCTCACGGGCGCCCCGATCGCCACGCAAAGCTTCGATGAGCAACTGGCGCTCGTCGGCCGCGTCACTTTCCTCCCCGTAAAAGGCGAGGACTTCAACCTGCACCTCGGCGCGAATGCGACGTATATGTTCCGCGCGCCCGATCAGGGCCCCGACGTCGCGCAACGCTATCCGTTCCGCCTGCGCGACCGGCCTGAGTTGCGCGTTGACGGCACACGGCTGATCGACACCGGCAACATCAATACCGACACGCTGTTCGCACCCGGCGTCGAAGTCGCCGCAGACTTCCAAAACATCTACGTCCAAGGTGAGTACTTCTGGTACCAATTCGAACGCGAGCTTGGTGGCGCGCTTCCCGATCCCGACTTTAGCGGTTGGTACGCTGAGGCCGCCTGGGCAATCACCGGCGAAACGCGCACATGGAGCCCCACGACCGGCACATTTTCGGGCCTCAAGCCTGCAAAACCGCTCGACCTCACGGGCGACGGCTGGGGCGCATTGGAACTCGCCGCGCGCTACAGCGTTTCCGACCTGAACTTTCGGGAAAGCCTGTTGCCTGCAGCCGGCGGTATTCGAGGCGGCGAGCAAACGGCTATCACGCTGGGGCTCAACTGGTACGTGAACAACAACATCCGATTCTTGCTGGACTATCAATGGATTGAGGTCGATCGCCTAAGCAGTGGCGCCGCCAACGCCTACGGAACCGGCATTTTCGTGCCAGCCGCAGGCGCACAAATCGGCCAAGACCTTGAGATCGTAAGCATCCGCACACAGTTCACATTTTGACGCCTGCCGCCGAAGTGAAGGAGAATTCGCTCATGACGAAGACGTCGCGCATTACGGGCTACACGCTCGCCGCCCTATCGTTCTTGCTGCTGTTCGCACAAGTGGTTCTCGCCAAGGACGTGACGCTTCTAAACGTCTCGTACGACCCGACGCGCGAACTCTACGTCGCGATCAACGCGGCCTTCAGCGCCGACTACAAAGCCAAAACCGGCGACACGGTCACGATCAACCAAAGCCACGGCGGCTCGGGCAAGCAGGCCCGCTCGGTCATCGACGGCCTGGACGCCGACGTGGTGACGTTGGCCCTCGCCTACGACATCGACGAAATTGCGGGGCGTGCGAAGCTGTTTCCGACGGATTGGCAAAAACGTCTGCCGCACAACTCGACGCCTTACACGTCGACGATCGTCTTCCTCGTGAAGAAGGGCAATCCTTGGAAGCTCAAGGACTGGGGCGATCTTGTAAAACCCGGGATCCAAGTGATCACGCCGAATCCGAAAACGTCGGGTGGCGCACGTTGGAATTACTTGGCCGCTTGGGCCTACGCGAAGAACCTGCCGGGCAGCACCGACGAAACCGCGAAAGCGTTCGTGGGCAAACTCTTCAAGAATGTACCCATCCTCGATACCGGCGCGCGCGGCTCGACCACGACCTTCGTCCAACGCAGCATCGGCGACGTTCTGCTCGCATGGGAAAACGAGGCCTTGTTGGCGCTCAAGGAATTGGGTCCGAACAAGTTCGAGATCGTCTATCCGCCGTCCAGCATCTTGGCCGAACCGCCGGTGACCGTGGTCGACAAGAATGCCAGCAAAAAGGGCAATCTCGCCGTCGCGCAGGCGTACCTTAACTTCCTCTACACTCCAGCCGCGCAAGACATCGCCGCGAAGAACTACTATCGTCCGTTTGATCCAGCGGTGGCCGCGAAGTACCGCAGCCAATTCAAGGAGATTAAGTTGTACTCGATCGACAAAGATTTCGGCGGCTGGAAGAAAGCACAAGCGCAGCACTTCGCCGACGGCGGCATCTTCGACCAGATTTATCAACCGGGCAGATAGTTGACGGCTGTAGCCAACACTTGGCGCTTCAAAAAGCCGAGCGTTCTACCCGGGTTCGGGCTGACGCTCGGCTTCGCCGTGTTTTACCTCAGTGTTATCGTATTGATCCCGCTGGCGGCGCTTTTGCTGCGGCCGTGGGAACTGGGTCTCGACGGTGTCGTCGCCGCCGTCACCGCGCCCCGAGTGATCGCCGCTTTGAAACTCAGCTTCGGCGCGGCGTTGATCGCAAGCCTCATCAACGCCGTCTTCGGTTTAATCGTGGCGTGGGTGCTGGTTCGCTATGAGTTTCCGGGTAAGCGCCTGATCGACGCTCTGGTCGATCTGCCATTCGCGCTGCCGACTGCGGTCGCTGGTATTGCGCTCACCACGCTGTACGCGCCGAACGGCTGGATCGGACAATTTCTCGATCCTTTGGGCATAAAGGTGGCCTACACGCCGCTGGGCGTGATCTTTGCACTGACATTCATAGGCTTGCCGTTCGTCGTGCGCTCCGTACAGCCCGTACTCGCCGACGTCGAGACGGAATTTGAAGAAGCGGCGGCCACCCTCGGCGCCACGCGCGCACAAATGTTTCGACGCGTGATATTTCCGGCAATCCTGCCCGCATGGCTGACGGGTGTTGCGCTCGCCTTCGCGCGCGCCGTCGGCGAATACGGCTCAGTGATCTTCATCGCGGGCAACCTGCCGATGGTGTCCGAGATCGCGCCGCTGCTCATCATCATCAAACTTGAGCAATACGATTACGCCGGCGCCGCAGCCGTGGGCTCGGCGATGCTGGCGATCTCATTCATGCTGCTGCTCGCGATTAACATGCTGCAAGCCTGGGCGCGCGCCCGATGACAACGCCCGCGCGCCGCTTCAGCTACCCGACGAAGGACGGCGCCGCGGTCCGAATCCTGCTGACCGCCGCCGGCATCGGCTATATCGCGCTCTTCCTCTTAACGCCGCTGATCGCCGTTTTTGTCGAGGCGTTGCGCAACGGCGCCGGCGCCTTCCTCGCGGCCGTCACCGAGAAAGACGCGCTTTCCGCAATGTGGCTGACGCTCACTGTCGCAGCGATCGCCGTGCCGTTGAACACGCTATTCGGGCTTGCGGCCGCATGGGCGGTTGCGAAGTTCGACTTCAAGGGCAAAAGCTTGCTGATCACGCTGATCGACCTGCCCTTCTCGGTCTCGCCCGTGATCTCCGGCCTCGTCTACGTGCTGCTGTTCGGCGCACAAGGGTATCTGGGCCCGTTGCTGGATGAGCTCGGCATCAAAATCGTCTTCACGGTCGCAGGCCTCGTCCTCGCAACCGTATTCGTGACGTTTCCGTTCGTCGCGCGTGAATTGATCCCGCTGATGGAAGAGCAAGGTGTGGCGGAAGAAGAAGCTGCGCTCTCGCTCGGTGCTTCCGGTTGGAAGATGTTTTGGCGCGTCACGCTGCCGAACGTGCGCTGGGGTTTGCTCTACGGCGTGCTTTTATGCAACGCGCGCGCGATGGGGGAGTTTGGTGCGGTCTCTGTGGTCTCGGGCCACATTCGCGGGCTCACGAACACGATGCCGCTGCACGTGGAGATTCTCTACAACGAGTACAATTTCGCGGCCGCCTTCGCGGTGGCCTCGATACTGGCGCTCTTGGCGCTCGTAACGTTGCTATTAAAGAGCGCGCTCGAATGGCGCTATGGGGACGAAATTGCGGCAACGCACCGTCACTAAGCCGATGTTGGCGCGATCAAGGCGGGGGATGCTAAGAGTGACGCCATGGCGTTGAAGATCGAGCGCATCACAAAGCGCTTCGGCACGGTGTCGGCCGTGCGCGAGGTCAGCCTGACCGTCGAAAAGGGCGAGTTCATGGCACTGCTGGGCCCGTCGGGATCCGGCAAGACGACGCTATTGCGCGTCGTCGGCGGCCTCGAACTTCCCGAGGAAGGCAAGCTCGACTTTGACGGCCAAGACATGACCCACGTGCCCGCACGCGAACGCCGCGCCGGTTTCGTGTTTCAGCACTACGCCCTGTTTCGCCACATGACCGTCGCCCAAAACATCGCCTTCGGCCTCGACGTACGCCCAAGTAGCAAGCGCCCCGCGCGTCGCGAGATCGCCGCGCGCGTGGACGCACTTCTGAAGCGGATGCAGCTCGACGGCTTGGGCAAACGCTACCCAAGCCAACTCTCCGGCGGCCAGCGCCAACGTGTGGCGCTTGCCCGCGCCCTCGCAATCGAACCCAGAATCCTGCTGCTCGACGAACCGTTCGGCGCGCTCGATGCCAAGGTGCGCAAAGACTTGCGCCAGTGGTTGCGCGCGTTGCACGACGAAATGAAGCTGACGACGATCATGGTCACCCACGATCAAGACGAAGCCTTGGCGATGGCCGATCGCGTCGCCGTGATGAACGACGGCCGCATCGAACAAGTCGGCCCTCCGACCGAAGTCATCGGCAACCCCGCCACCCCGTTCGTCCGCGACTTCTTGGGCCAGGACGGCGAAGGTATCTAGACCTAGTTCGTCTTACGGATGATCACCGGCAGGCTTTCGTATCCCTTCACGAATGTCGAGAAAACGCGCTTCGGCTCGCCCACGACTTCAATGAAGGGAAAGCGCTTCAAGATCTCTTCCCAAATGATCGTAAGCTGCAACTCTGCCAGCCGGTTGCCGACGCAGCGGTGAATGCCGAAGCCGAACGACAAATGCTGACGGTGGCGTTCGCGGTCGATGATGTAGGCATTCGGGTTCGCGATCACTTCCTCGTCGCGATTGCCCGAGACGTACCACATGACGACCTTGTCTCCCTTCTTCATCTGCTTGCCTTGGAACTCGAAGTCGCGCGTCGCAAGCCGGCGCATATGCGCAAGCGGCGTCTGCCAGCGGATCGTCTCCGACACCATCGAAGGAATCAGCGCGGGGTTCGCGCGAAGCTTCGCGTACTGATCCGGATTTTGGTTCAGCGCCAAAATGGAACCCGAGATCGTGTTGCGCGTCGTGTCGTTACCGCCGACAGTGAGCAGCACCACGTTGCCGAAATACTCGCGCGGCTCCATGTTCCGCGTCGCCGGGCTGTGTGCCAGCATCGAAATCAAATCGCTGGCTGGCTCCGCGTTGACGCGCTGGTTCCACAAGTCCGTGAAGTAAGCGTGGTACTGAACGAAGATATCCATCTTCTGTTCGAACGAGTCGATCAAGCCGTGGCCCGGCACGGCTGTCACGACGTCCGACCAATAGGTGAGCTTCCGGCGATCCTCTTGCGGCATGTCGAACAGGGTCGCCAGCGTCATCGCCGTCAACTCCATCGACACCTTGTCGACCCAGTCGAACGTCTCGCCGACGGGAAGCCCATCGAGAATTTTCGCCGCACGCTCGCGAATGAGAGGCGCCAAACGCTCAAGATTCATCGGCGACACCGCCGGGGACACGGCTTTGCGCTGCACGTCGTGCTTGGGCGGGTCCATCGCGATGAACATCGGCAACGGACCTTGGGCCATCGTCGGCTCGACGATCGTGATCGCAGGCTCCGACGAGAAAACCTGATGGTTCGTGTCGACGGCCACGATGTCGTTGTACTTCGTGATCGACCAGTACGGCCCGTAGTCGCTTTCGGCCGTATAGTGGACCGGGTCTTCTCTGCGCAGCCGGTCGAACAGCGGCCACATCGTGTCGGCCTGAAAGAGCGCGGGCTGCGCCGGGTTCACCTTCGCCAGCGGCACGTCATAGGCCGCACTGTGGCCCGCCGCCACCTTGGTTGCTGCGCTGCTCATGACTTAAGGCCTCCGTCGATATGTGAATAGCGATCAGCCCTTATACAGCCCACCCCTACCCCTCGGCCATCGACAAAAGCGTGGCGTGCAAGCAGTGGAAATCTGTCATATCTTCGTATAGGTGCCGCCGGCCCCGTCGCGTGACAGAGTGGCGGTCAGCATGGACTTAAGGCTGCATGACCGACGCCGGAACGATTCATGTCATCGATGACGATCCGTCGTTGCGGGGCGCTCTGGGAAGCTTGTTCCGGTCCGTAGGCTTCGAAGCGCGCCTCTACAGCGATGCAAGTGAATTTCTCGCGGCACCCTCCTCGTCGCGTCCCGCTTGCCTTGTCCTCGACGTGCGGTTGCCGGGCCTGAACGGGCTGGACTTCCAGGAGCAACTGGCGAAGTCCGGTACGCTTCTGCCGGTCGTGCTGATGACGGGCCACGGCGACGTGCCGATGTCTGTCAGGGGGATGAAGGCCGGCGCGGTGGACTTCCTGACGAAGCCGTTCCGCGACCAGGACATGCTCGATGCGGTCGGCAACGCCTTGGCGCGCGATCGCCAACGCCGTTCGTCCGAAGCCAAAGCGGACGCACTGCGCGAACTCTACGCGGCGCTCTCCCCACGCGAACGGCAGGTCATGGCCCTCGTCGTCACCGGAAAGATGAACAAACAGATCGCGGGCGAACTCAATTTAAGCGAGATCACGGTAAAAATTCATCGTGGCGCCGCCATGCGAAAAATGGGCGCCCGCTCGCTGGCCGACCTGGTCCGTATGGCGGAAGCGCTAGAGGCAAAGCCAGGCTGACGCTTTGGGCTAACACCTGCGTATGATTTCGCCTGATCGGCTTCGATGGCAAGAAACACGCATGGCCACGTCCGACCCCTTCATCGCCGTCATCGACGATGACCTATCCCTTTGCAACGCGCTGGTGGGGCTTGTGCGTTCGCTGGGATATCGCGCCGCAGGATATGGGTCGGCAGAGGCGTTCCTCGCCGCCGGCACGGCCGGCGAAGCAGCCGCGATCGTCATGGACATCCAAATGCCGGGCCTCAGCGGCCTGGAACTGAAGCAGCGCCTCGTCCAAGACGGCTGCACAGCCCCCGTCATCATGATCACCGCACGAACGGAGCAAGGCCTGTTCGACCGCGCCTTCGCCAGTGGCGCGCTCTGCGTGCTGCAAAAGCCGTTCGAGGCGGAAGCACTGATCGCCTGCCTGCAAAAGGCACTGGCTGCCTGATCGGCACGAAGGCTAGGGTCTGATGATGGACAATGACCAAGCCCTCCGCGAAAGCGAATATCGCTACCGCAACATGTTCCAGGCGATGGCCGCCTCGTTCTGGGAGCTCGATTTCTCGCCCGTCGGCGGAATGCTGCGCACGCTCCGCAAATCCGGGGTCGTGGACTACGCGGCATACTTTCAGCAGAACCCCGCCTTCGTACGCGAGATGATGCGCGCGACCCGCGTGCTCGACGTGAACGACCAAACCGTCGCGCTGTTCGGCGGCGCAAGCAAGGCCGACCTCATGACCACGGTCGAACCGTACTGGCCGGAGTCCAGCAATGCGGTCTACGCGGGTAGCGTCCTAGCAGCGGTGAGCGGCCAGCCGCACTACGCCGCCGAAACCAAACTGCGCCGTATCGACGGCAGTGAACTCGACGCGCATTTCACGGCGGCCTTTCCGCCGGACTCGGTCGCGAAAGGCACACTTCTCATCGGCATCATCGACCTCACAGAACGCAATCGCGCGAACGAGCGCCTGCTTCGCCTGCAAGCCGAATTCGCGCATGCGGCGCGCGTATCGATGTTGGGCGAGATCGCCGCCTCGATCGCGCATGAGGTCAACCAGCCGCTGGCTGCAATCGCCACCAACGCATCGGCCGGCCTGCGCTGGCTGAACCGGCCGACGCCCGACCTGGACGAAGTGCGCACGCTGACCACCAACATCGTCGCCGACGCAAAGCGGGCGGGCGAAATCATCGCCCGCATCCGCGGCATGGCGACCCGCCGCGGTCCGGATCAGGCCGCGCTGGACATCAACGCCGTCGTCCGCGATGCCGTGCAGTTCCTGCGCCACGACCTGCAGGGCAAAGGCATGTCGATCGCGCTGCATCTCGACCCCACGCTGCCCGCAACGACAGGGGACCGCACGCAACTTCAGCAGGTGCTGGTCAATCTGCTGCTCAACGCCGAACAATCGATGGTCGAAAGTCCACGCCGCGAAATCGCGGTCACGACCAAGGCAGACGCCGGCAAGATCGAAGTCGCCGTGCGCGACACTGGCCACGGCATCGCGCCGGAACACATCGACCGCCTCTTCCGCACCTTCTTCAGCACCAAGGCCGACGGCATGGGGATGGGCTTGCCCATCTGCCGCTCCATCGTCGAGACCCACGGCGGCGCCATCAACGCAACGAACAACGCTGGCGGCGGTGCAACCTTCGCGTTCACGCTGCCCATCTCACCGTAACGCGCGCGGTACATTTCATACCTACGTATATGACGCGCAGCCCAACGTAGAATTGGCCAGCATCAAGCGCGCGCGCATCCTCATCTCGCACAAGTAACAGGGACGAGCGATGGCCGACACCACCTCATATGAGCTGACCGCCGCCGCCGCGAAGCGCACCGCGCTCCTGTTCGTCGATCCCTACAACGACTTCTTGGCCGAGGGCGGAAAGCTCTGGCCGATGGTGGCGGACGTCGCGAAGTCCGTCGGCCTGCACGACAACCTTCGCGCCATCGTGGCCGGCGCGCGCAGCGCAGGTCTGCCGATCGTCATCGTCCCCCATCACCAGGCCGAACCCGACGACTTCCACAACTGGACGCACCCGACCCCGTACCAACTCGGTGGCTCTAAGATCCAGGTCTTCGCGAAGGGCTCCTGGGGCGCCGCGTGGCACAAGGACTATGCGCCGCAGCGCGGCGACACCATCGTCCATGAACACTGGACGTCGAGCGGCTTCGCCAACACCGACCTCGACATGCGCCTGAAGCAGAAAGGCGTGAACCGCGTCATCTTGATCGGTCTTATCGCCAACACCTGTATCGAAGGCACCGCCCGCAGCGCCGTCGACCTTGGCTACCACGTCACGCTGGTGCGCGACGCGACCGCGGCCTTCTCGCCCGAAGCGATGCACGCCGCTCACGACATCAATGCGCCGAGCTTCGCCCACGCCGTCGTCACGACCAAAGACCTCCTCACCGCGCTCACCCAACTTTGAGGACCTCCATGCACACCGCAATCACAGCCCCAAACCAGTTCGTAGACATCGGCGGCCGCACCCTCGCCTACCGCTCCATCGGCGAAGGCAAGCCGCTCATCCTCTGCACCCGCTTTCGCGCCAACATAGATCACTGGGACCCACTCTTCCTCGACAGCCTCGCGAAACAAGGCTTCCAGGTCATCACCTTCGACTATACGGGCCTCGGCCTCTCGACGGGCACGCCGACCTACAACCCCATCGAGATGGCGCGCGATCCGCGCGATCTGATCAAGGCGCTCGATCTCACCGATGTCGCGCTCGGCGGCTGGTCGCTCGGCGGTCTCACGGCACAAGCGACGCTCGCGCTCTATCCGAACAACATCACGCATCTCGTGCTCATCGGTACGAACCCGCCGGGGCATCAGGTGAAGCTCGCCGAACAAGTCTTCTATGACACGGCGGGCAAAGTGGAGAACGATTTCGAAGACAACGTCATCCTCTTCTATGAACCGAAGTCCGCACTCAGCCGCAACGCCGCGCATCGTTCGCTGGATCGCATAGCCACACGCCGCGATGGGTTGAGCAAAGCGATCCCGGTCGAATTCGCGCGCGCTAATCTTGGGACGGGACCGCGGAACCCGGTATTCCCCGCACTTAACGTGTTGAATGCACTCAAGGCGTCCGCAGTTCCAATCCTGCATATCGGCGGCGACCACGACATCATTTTTCCGGTCGAGAACTGGTATGCTCTGAACGGTCAACTGCAGACCTTGCACTTGATCACGTTTCCGCATGCCGGCCACGGGCCGCAGCATCAGCACCCGAATTTGAGCGCGGGCGTCATCGCCAACTTCGTTCGCAACACCGGAACCGAACTCGAAAGGAACCCGCAATGACCAAGACCATCGTTCTCGTCCACGGTGCCTGGCTAAACGATACCGTCATCGCACCGTCATGGCCCTATGATGATCGTACGCCTGCCGAGCTGCGCGCCGCACCGCATCCGGAATTGGCGAAGATGGGACCGGACCAAAACATCCGGCATTTCGTGGACATCATCGAAAAGCTGCCGGAACAACCGATCATCATCGGCCACTCAGCCGGCGGCGTGTACACGCAAGCGCTGATCGACAAAGGCCTCGGCGCGTCCGGCGTCGTCATCGATCCCGCGCCGACCCCAGGCATTGCCATCGCACGTCACGCGCTCGTCTCGACACTGCCCGTGTTCCTAACCTGGGGCAGCTGGCGTAAGGCGCACCACATGTCGCGCAAGTTCTTCGCCAACCGCTTCGCGTCGACCCTTCCGAAGAACGAAACCGATGCCGCCTACGACCGCTACATCGTGCCCACATCCGGCAAGGTCTACTGGGAAGGCTTGGGCAAACCGAAACTCGACTTTGCAAACCCCAACCGCACGCCGTTGCTCTTCATCGCCGGCGGAAAAGACCTCATCGCGGACGCCAGCATGACGAAGGCGATCTACGAAAAGCACAGAGCGTCGCCTGTAAAGACGGAATTCAAGCTCTATCCCGACCGCTCGCACTGGACGTGCCTGGATCGCGGC
This sequence comes from Micropepsaceae bacterium, assembly GCA_044220975.1. GTDB lineage: Bacteria > Pseudomonadota > Alphaproteobacteria > Micropepsales > Micropepsaceae > SZUA-430. The sequence continues at coordinate 27,324 of JBGAPZ010000010.1, forward strand.
TGGGAAGAAGTCGCCGACTACGCGCTCGACTGGGCCGTGAAGAACGCACGCCCGTCGAACGTCACGCCGATCAAAGCCGCCTGAACCGCAACCCCGACCGAAAGTGTCCAACATGCCAACGATCAAGACGAAGGACGGAACCGAAATCTTCTACAAGGATTGGGGCAAGGGCCAACCGATCCTGTTCTCCCACGGCTGGCCTCTGACCGCCGATTCGTGGGACCCGCAGATGGTCTATTTCGGCCAACGCGGCTATCGCGTCATCGCGCACGACCGGCGCAGCCACGGCCGCTCCACACAAACTTGGGACGATAACCACATGGATCAATACGCGGACGATCTGCACGAACTGATCAACCACCTCGACCTGAAAGACATACTGATCGTCGGCCATTCGACCGGCGGCGGCGAAATCACCCACTACATGGGCCGCCACGGCACCAGCCGTGTGCAGAAGGCCGTCCTCTTCGGCGCCGTCCCGCCATTGATGCTGAAGACAGACAAGAACCCCGAAGGCTTGCCAATTTCCGTCTTCGACGGAATCCGCAAAGGCACGAACGACGACCGCTCGCAGTTTTACAAAGACCTGACGATGCCGTTCTACGGCTTCAACCGGCCCGGCGCGAAAGTGTCCGAAGGCCTCCGCGAGTCGTTTTGGCTGCAAGGCATGATGGGCGGCCTAAAAGGTCAACTCGACTGCATCAAGGAATTCTCCGAGGTCGACTACACCGACGACCTTAAGAAAATCAAAGTGCCGACGCTCGTCATCCACGGCGACGATGACCAGATCGTACCGATCGTCGCATCGGCGATGAAGTCCTCGAAAATTCTCGAAAACGCGACGCTGAAAGTGTTGAAGAGCGGCGGTCACGGGTATTCCGCGACCAACCCCGACGAATTCAACGCCTACCTCTACGCCTTCTTCAAAGGCAAAGACCTGGAATAGGAAAGAGCGCGGCTCGACAAAGCGCCGCGCGTACATCCATCCACGGGAGCGCAACAGCGCACCGTCTCGACCAACGCCGGCAACCGCCGGCGCTAACCCACGCGCGTGCGCGCAAACCGACTTAAAGGAGACGAAGTCATGATGAAAACACTACTCGCTGCGGCGACCACCGTCGCAATGCTGTTCATGGCGACGGCCAACGCAGCCCCGCCTGTGAAGAACATCGTGCTCGTGCACGGCGCCTTTGCCGACGGCTCTTGCTGGAACAAAGTGATCGCGCAACTTCAAGCCCAAGGCTTCAACGTCACATCAGTTCAGCACCCGATGAGCTCGCTCGCCGACGATGTCGCCGCCGTGAAGCGCGCGCTCGACGCGCAGAACGGCCCCGTCATTCTCGCAGGTCACTCGTGGGGCGGCGCGGTCATCACCGAAGCGGGCAACGACCCGAAAGTGGCAGCGTTGGTCTACGTCGCAGCATTCGGCCCCGACGCTGGCGAATCGCTGAACGCTTTGGGCAAAGGCCAACCGCCGATGCCCGCGATCGCCGCCCTACAAGTCGACAAGCAAGGCTTCGGCCGCCTGCCGACCGAAGCCGTCCTGAAATACTTCGTGCAAGACCTGCCGAAAGCCGAAGCTCTCGTCGTCGCGGCGACCCAAGGCCCAGCGCACGTCGGCTTGTTCGATACCAAACTGACGACCGCGGCATGGAAGACAAGGCCGTCGTGGTTTGTCATTGCCAAGCGCGACGGCACGATTTCGCCAGACGCCGAACGCTTCTTCGCCAAGCGCATGAATGCCACCACCGTCGAACTCGACTCCGACCACGTCGCGATGCTGAGCAAGCCCCGCGAAGTCGCTGACGTGATCGTCGACGCCGCAACTAAGGCCGCGCGCTAGGCCCGCTGGCAAGCCAGGGCGCCGGATGAGCAACCGGCGCCCACTGCACGCGAGAACCGTATTGCCTCAGTTCACATTCACCCGATAGACGCGCTTGGCCGTGCCGCTGAAAAGGGCGGCCTTCTCGTCCGCGGAGTAGCCCTTGGCGATCCGCTTGAACGTATTCCACAGTGCAACATACGTCGCCCCGAAGCGATCGACCGGGAAATTGCTCTCGAACATGCAACGCTTGGGCCCGAACGCTTCGATACAGGCCTCGACGTACGGCTTCCATTGCGCGGCGAGCGTCTCAGACGTCTCGTCGGGACCGGCCATACGCCCGCGCCAACCGCAGAACGGCATCGGCAAGCCGCCGACTTTCACGTTGACGTTTTGGCATTGGGCGAGCGCCTTGATATTGTCGTGCCAGATCGCGAAGCGCTCCTCGCGCTTGCCCTTGTAACGCCCGATGCCAAGCGGCGTGCCCACATGATCAAGCACGATCGTCGTGTCGCAAAACGCTTGCGCAAGATCGATCAGGTCGCCGAGTTGAGGCTCCAACAGCCATGCGTCGAACGACAGACCCAGCTTGTGCAGATGCTTGAACCCATCGCGGAATTTGGCGTCGCGATAGAGCCCTTCAGGATAGCGGCCGCCGAGCGGCCCCAGAACGTCCGGATCGTCATCATAGGACGCGGAGTGCCGGATGCCGCGAAACCGGCCGTGTCCGGCCGCGATATGCGAGCGCAACACGTTTTCCGCGGCATCGCCCAAACGAAGATCGGCGTGGCCCACGATCCCCACACACGCCCGCACATCGCCGTAGATACCGCTCGCCGTCATTGCTGCGATGCCGTTCACGAACTCGGTCTCGCCAACGCATTTCAGCGCCTCGGGCCCGTCCGCGCGGTACATCGCCCCGCACTCCATATAGATCGTCGCCCGAATGTTGTGACCGGCGGTCAGATCGGCAAGTAGCTCGTCCAACAGGTAGCGCGGGATGTCGCGGATGATGTCCATGAAGCCGTGATCCGACGGCGGCAGGTTCCGCAAAATCGCCGTCGGTCGGTCCCACAAATGATGATGCGGATCGACGATCGGCAAATCGGGCTCAAGGATCGGCTCGCTCATGGGGGCACTCCGGGTTCGCGCGAACAACTATCCTCCGCACTTCCGGCATCGACAAGTAGCAAATGGCCTTGTCGCTGCGCATGAGAGCGCATTTCACCGCAGGCGCTCGGTCACACTCCAAATTCCCCTGACTTTAATATAAAGTACTGCCACTTATATCACTCTGGAAACAGACGCCCTCCATAACGCACCGGAACGGGTACATAACGCTTAGATAACGGATGAAACGGCTGAAATGAGCCAAGCGAACGCATATAACGGATACGATTTCGCATCACCGCTTCTCCGCAGCCGGATAGCAGGCATATGCGGGATGAAATGGATCTACTAGAGCGCGCCGCGCTGATAATCGGCGAACGCCTGGCGCAACTCCGCCTCGGTGTTCATGACGAACGGCCCGTACTTCGCGATCGGCTCACGCAGCGGCTTTCCTGCCACGACCAGCAGACGTGCAGCCTCCGTTCCCGCGCCCAGCGCAAGCGCGCCTTTGTCCGACAGCACCGCAAGCTCACCCTTGCGCAACACACGGCCGCCGGCTTCGACGGCACCCTCGATCATGAAGACGAACCCGTTGTGGCCGTCCGGAACCGGAACCTCGGCTTGCGCTCCGGGCTCCACCGCAACATCTGCGATAAAGGGCGCCGTCGCGCGCTCCGGCCCGGGGCCACGCACGTTGTTCCACGAGCCGGCGATCAGCTTGGCCGTGACGCCTTCTGCCACCGCGACCGGCACGATCGCCGCCGCCGGAATGTCGGCATACCAAGGCGTGCGCATCTTCTCGGCGGCCGGCAAGTTCAGCCACAGCTGAAAACCGGACATCAGCCCGCTGGTCTGCGCCGGCATCTCGGAGTGCACGACGCCGCGGCCGGCCGTCATCCACTGAACGCCGCCGTCGGTGATCAGCCCCTCACCGCCCTTGTTGTCCTTATGCTTCAAACTGCCCGCGATCATGTAGGACACGGTCTCGAAGCCCCGATGCGGATGCGGCGGAAAGCCCGCGATATAAGCGTTCGGATCGTCGGAGCCGAAATTGTCGAGCATCAGGATCGGATCGAGGTCCGGAATCTCGGGCGTTCCGATCAACCGCGTGAGCTTCACGCCGGCCCCATCCTGCGTGGGCATTCCACGTGTAACGTGCACGACCCGGCGGTTCATCCTCAGCTCCTCAATATTGCTGCATGCTATATGGAGCGACGGAGAATTTCGACCATGCTGATCCGCCCCGCCGAAATCCGCGACGCCGAAGTGATCGGGATAGCCCACGTCCAGGTTTGGAACGAGACATACCGCGGCATCATGCCGGACGCCCTGCTCGACAGCCTGGACGCCGCCGAGCGCGCAAAAGCATGGGCTGCGCGTATTCCCACGTTCCGCCAAAACCGCCAAACGTTGGTAGTTGCCGAAGATGAAGGCACCGTCATCGCCTTCGCCGGCTGCGGCCCGCGCCGCAAGGAGAAGCTGAATAGCGACGGCGAGATCTACATGATCAACATCGTCAGCAGCGCAAAGCGCCGCCACACCGGCACGAAACTGATGCTCGCTATGGCCGACGCGCTCGCAGCCGACCGATTCAAGAGTGCAGGCCTGTGGGTGCTGGAAAAAAACCTGCCTGCGCGCGCCTTCTACGAGCGCTTGGGCGGTACGCCGGACATCGTCAGTGAAGAAGCCCACGACGGCATCATGCTGACCGACCTCGCCATCCTTTGGCCGCAGATTGGAACTCTGAACGAACGCGCGAAGGCAGTGCTCAGCGCATCGCCCTGAGCAGAGCCGCCACAGGCGCCCGCTCGATGAAATCGTCGAGCTTGCGCCGCACCGCCTCGGCGGTGAGCGGCGCCGGCGCCTGATGGAGGTGCGGCGTGCCGATATAGTCGGAGACGAGGACGAAGCGATAACCCTCCGCCTCCAACTGCTCGACGATGCGCGGCAAAGCCTGGGCGGTGTGCACGCCCCGCCCGTTGATGTGGAAGATCAAAATGTCGCCCGGCGCGACCTTGGAGACGACACGATTATAGAGTGCATTCGCCCCCTCCCGCGGGTCCGGATCGCCGGTTGCCCAACGCCAGTGCACCGCGTGGTAGCCCAGGCTCTCGACCGCCTTGAGTCCGTCCTCGTTGAAGTTGCCGGCCGGGAAGCGGAAAAATTGTGGTTGCCGCCCCGTCGCCGTCACGATCTCGTTGTGCGCGCGGCCCACTTGATCGAGAACCGCCTCCGCACGGAAACGATTCATCGTGTTCGGGTGGTTCCAGGAGTGGTTCTCGATGTCGACGAAGTCGAGCGTCGAAAGCGCCTGAACCGCGGCGAAGTTCGTCTCCACGAACCGCCCCGACGCGAACACCGTAAACGGAATTTTCCGCGCGACCAGATAGTCCAAGATGCCGTGGTCGAAACTAACCGGTTGCCCAGCCTCGCACGCATCGAAGGTCAGCGCAACGACGCGCTCTTCTGTCGGCAGGCGCGTGATCAAATCGGCGCGCGCTGGAACAGCCGCCAACAGCAACCCGAGAATGAGAAAAATGCGCCCCGCCATTCGCCCTGCAATGCCTGAGTCGACCGGCCGATTCAAGTGGTGCAAGCAGCAGTAGAAAAGATGCGGGCCCACCTTCATGACACGAAGGTGAGCCCGCTGATACCGGAGCCGCCCGCAGGACCTTGAGGAGAGACCGCGACCCCGATACTTGCACCGATCCTCCGCACGGAAGGGACGCCGGTGCACCCTAAGAAATATGTCCGCGCATCCGCGCTTTCAAAACAACAAGAATCGATGACTTTCTGAATGCAGGTTCATTCCCGCAACACGATAACGCCGCAAAACGCCGCCATTCCTGGCATCACTGCCAGTGGCATTTTAAGCCGCGCGCGAAAGCGTCGGATGGCCCGCCACCTCCTTTGGAAACGGCAAGCGCACCGTCACGCGCGTGCCTTTACCCTCTTCGCTCTCGATCGCACACGAGCCGCCGTGAAGCTCGCTAAGCGCGCGCACCAGCGTGAGGCCTAAACCGGTGCCGCCTTGCGCTTGAGCGTAGCGATTGTCCGCTTGCTCGAATGCGTTGAACACGCGCGCGATCTCGGCGCGCGAGATACCGCAACCCGTGTCTTCCACGACAAGCAGCGCGGCGTCGTGAACATTGGCCAACGAAACCGACACATGCCCGGCGCTCGTAAACTTGATCGCGTTCGACATGAGATTGAGCAAAATTTGCTTGAATGCGCGGCTGTCTGCAAACAATCGGGCGTCCGCCGCACAAGTTTCACGCAGCTCGATGTTCTGCGCTGCTGCCTTGTCGCGCATCAGCTTCAACGTCTCGCCCACTTCCACCGCGCCGTCCAGCCATTCCTCGTCCAGCTTCATCTTACCGGCCTCGATCTTGGCGACGTCCAAAATGTCGTTGATGAGACTGAGCAGATGCTGCCCGCTGCCGTGAATATCTTGCGCGTAAGCCCGGTACCGCTCTGGCGCATCGCCAAGCCCGTTGACGGCGATCATTTCGGAAAAGCCCAAGATGGCGTTCAACGGCGTGCGCAGTTCGTGGCTCATATTGGCCAAGAACGAGCTCTTCGTCTGGTTCGCCCGCTCGGCCACCTGGCGCGCCGCTTCGGCGTCGTCGCGCGCCTTCGCGAACGCCGCGTTGAGCGCGTCGTTCTCGACCTGCGCCTCGATATTGCGCCGCACCTGCTCGCTCGCGGCGCGCACATGCAGCGACATGGCCAAGAACCACGCCGGCAGCAGAACGGAGAAGACCAGCGGCACGTCCGCAGTCTCCGTCGCAAGCTTCGCCCAAAACACCAACACCGAAGCCCCGCTACCGATCAAGAACGTCTCGAACTTGTTCATGCGCGAAATGATGCCGTTCGTGATCCCGCAAAACGCGAGGATCGCAAGCGTCATCTGATTGCTCGAATTTGTGTCGATCCAAAACACCCAAACGAGCGAAGCCCACAGCGCACTCAAGCACGCGAACGCCGCCCCATGCGCCCACAGCCACGGGCGCGGATCGAATGGCACGGGCGCCGCGACTGCTCGTCGATATGCGCTGTCCATATAAAATGTCGCCACGCACACGGCGAAGATCGCACCCAACCACACGAGTGTCGGCTGCGCTGCCGCCGCCCCCAACACCGGAAACGCGCCCGACATAATCCAAGCAATCGCAAGCGCCCACAGCGGTGTCGCAATACTTGCCCAACGCGCGGGCGCAGCAACGAGCGCGAGCTGCTGCGTCAACACGCGGCGCTCGAACTCGTCGTGCGGCAATGGCGAAGTGGCGGTACTCATCGAAAGGTCACTCAATGTGACCGCGATGCTAGAATTTCACGCCTTAACGGTTGCTTGGATCAATCGCATTGTTACCCGCGCGTAAAGGCTTCGGTTACACAGCAAATCCAAGCATTTTCGCGATGGCACTTCACCGCTCATATACGATGTAGATGGTTTAACCACCTCAAGCCGCTCGGACCAGCGCCTTTGCTGCCTTCGTCTCGTTGCTCATATAAGACGTCAACGCCTTGACGACGCCCATGCGCAAATCCGGCTCGAGCCCGTCGCCCATGCGTAAGAGTTGGAGGCAATACCAACCCTGCGCGCCAGCGCCGTTGATAACCTTGAACAAAGTCAGCGACGAATGCGGCCCGAAAACGCCGGGGCCGACGCGCAACACCCTCTCGTAGGCCGGTAACGCTTCGATCTCGCCCGTCATCAATCGCCTGACGCTGAGAGGATCGCCACAGAGCGGCCGCCCGACGCCGACGACCTGGCAGGCCCCGGAAGCCAACGCGTCTTCCATCCCGGCGCGCGTGCGGAACCCGCCCGTCACCATCAAAGGCATCTTCGCGACCTTGGCGATCGCGGCCGCATAGTCGATGAAGTAGGCCTCTCGAGCACGTGTGCTGGCAGCCACGTTTTCGGTGTAGACGGGCTCCAACCCGTCGACGCCGGCCATCCGCGGCTGTTCATAACTGCCGCCGGAAATCTCCAACAAATCGACGCCGGCGCCGTTCAGCCATTCGACGACCTGCAAACACTCTTCGTTCGTGAACCCGCCCTTTTGAAAGTCTGCCGAGTTCAGCTTCACCGAAATCGCAAAATCCGCCCCGGCCTTTGCCCGCACCGCTTTGACGACCTCAAGCAGCAACCGTGCGCGGTTTGCGAGCACCCCACCCCATTCGTCCGTACGCTGATTAACCCGCGGGCTTAAAAATTCGGAAAGCAAATATCCGTGCGCCGCATGAACCTGCATCCCCGTGAACCCCGCGTCGCGCACCACGCCCGCAACATGCGCAAAGCGCGCGATGACGTCGCTGACTTCGCCGCCCGTCATGGCACGCGGGTCGCCGAACTGCCCGCCCGGCAACCCCAGCTTCACCGCCGACGGCGCCGATGGGTTGGCGTTCACCGCTTTGGGGGTTTGGCGCCCCGAATGCGACACCTGCGCCCAAACTTGAGCCCCGCCCGCGCGCGCGGCTTGCACCCAAGCCTTCAACGCCGCCATCGCCTCAGCAGATTGCGGCCCGTCGATCGCGACATTTCCCGGTCGCTCCAAATGGCGCCGGTCGATCTGAATGTTGCCCGTGAGCAAAAGCCCAAGGCCGCCCTGAGCCCACCTTGAATAAAGCCGCTGATGCCGTGCCGTTGCCCGGTTCAGCGTATCGGCCAACCCTTCCGTCATCGCGGCCTTCGCGACGCGGTTCGGCAGCACTTGGCCGCACGGCAAACGAAGCGGCTCTAGAATCGACATTTGAATTTCCGTGGAGTTGCTCAAGCGCGCACTAACCCGCGGCGCACTGGATACGCAAGCCCGCTTGCCGCATCTGTGGAAAAGAAAGGCAAAATTTCCGCCGTTGACAGCCGCATCGCCCCGAAAAGCAGCTCAACTATCGCCTTGTCCCGTCTACGAAATCGCTATAGTTCCCGCCCGATTCAGTAGCGAGTACGCGATGGCCAAACCCGCCACCAAAGACGATCTGTTCGACGACGCCGACGATGACAAGAGCTCCAAGAGCTACTCCGCCAAAGACATCGAAGTCTTGGAAGGCTTGGAGCCCGTCCGCCGTCGCCCCGGCATGTATATCGGCGGCACGGACGAGCGCGCGCTGCACCACCTCGCCGCCGAGATCATCGACAACGCGATGGACGAAGCCGTCGCGGGCCACGCCAGCCGCATCGAAATCGTGCTGGAACCGGACAACGTCTTTAGCGTGCGCGACAATGGCCGCGGTATCCCGACCGACCCGCATCCGAAATTCAAGTCAAAGTCCGCATTGGAAGTCATCCTGACGACGCTGCACTCCGGCGGGAAGTTCACGACCGGCGCTTACGAGACTTCGGGCGGCCTCCATGGCGTCGGCGCCTCAGTCGTAAACGCGCTCAGCGAATGGCTGGAAGTCGAAGTCGCACGCGACCGGAACCTCTGGACGCAAAGGTTCGAACGCGGCAATCCCGCGACGAAGCTGAAAGACTTGGGCAGCGTCCACAACCGCCGCGGCACGACCGTGCGCTTCAAGCCGGACGTGAAAATTTTCGGCCCCGACGCGCACTTCAAACCGGCGCGCCTCTATCGCATGGCGCGTTCGAAGGCCTATCTGTTCCGCGGCGTCGAAATCCGCTGGAGCTGCGCACCCGAACTCATCCACGGCACCGACACGACGCCGGCCGAAGAAACGCTGCACTTCCCGGGCGGCCTTTCCGATTATTTGGCAACGACGATCGGCAAGGCCTCGACCGTCACACCCCGTCCGTTCGCGGGCCGCGTGGAATCGACAAAGGAAGGCAAGGGCATCGTCGAATGGGCGGTCTCCTGGTCGCCGGCACTCGACCCGTTCATGAACTCATACTGCAACACGATCCCAACGCCTCAAGGCGGTACGCACGACAACGGCCTGCGCTCGGCGATGGCAAAGTCGCTGCGCGCGTACGGCGAACTCACGAACAACCGCAAGGCGCCGCAAATCACCGCCGAAGACGTGATGAGCCAAGCCCAAGCGATGCTCTCCGTCTTCATCCGTGACCCGCAATTCCAGGGCCAGACGAAAGACAAGCTCTCGAACCCCGAGGCGCAGCGCCTCGTCGAAGGCGTAATCAAGGATCACTTCGACCACTGGCTCGCCGACTCGCCGGTTGATGCGAACCGCTTGCTCACCTTCACGATCGAACAAGCCGAAGACCGCATCCGCCGCCGCCAAGAAAAAGAGGTCAGCCGCCAAAGCGCCACGCGCAAACTGCGCCTGCCCGGCAAACTCGCCGACTGTTCGTCAAGCGCGTCAGGCGACACCGAACTTTTCCTCGTCGAAGGCGACAGCGCTGGCGGTTCGGCAAAGCAAGCCCGCGACCGCAACACGCAAGCAGTGCTCCCCTTGCGCGGCAAGATCTTGAACGTTGCGAGTGCGGCCGCGGGCAAACTCGCCGCCAACCAAGAACTCGCCGACTTGATTCAGGCGCTGGGTTGCGGCACCGGCGGCGGCTTCCGCGAAGATGACCTGCGCTACGACAAGATCGTCATCATGACCGACGCCGACGTCGACGGTGCCCACATCGCATCGCTACTCGTCACGTTCTTCTACCGCGAGATGCCGCTGCTGATCGACAAAGGCCACCTCTATCTCGCAATGCCCCCGCTCTACAAACTGACCCACGGCGGCAAATCGGTCTACGCGCGCGACGACGCGGACAAAGACAAACTCCTCAAGAGCGAATTCAAAGCAAACGCCAAAGTCGAAATCAGCCGCTTCAAGGGCCTCGGCGAAATGAACCCCGCCCAGCTCAAAGAAACGACGATGAAACCGGGCCTTCGCACGCTTCTGAAAGTGGTCATCGCCGAGGACGACAAGCGAGAAACCGAAGACCTCGTCGAACGTCTCATGGGCAAAAAGCCGGAACTGCGCTTCCAATACATCCAAGAGCACGCCCAGTTCGCCAAGGACATCGACGTCTAGCCCCAAGGCGATTGACCCAGATCAAGGCCTTCGGCCGCCCGTTCCCGCCAAGTGATGCGGTCACAGACGGAACGAGGGTATGCAGGCGTCGGATCCATATCTGCGCGATCTTTGGTACTTGGCGGGTCACGCGCGCGATCTGAAGCCCGGCGCGATCGAGCGGCGGATACTGCTCGGCGAGCCCGTGTTTCTTGCGCGACGCAAGCATGATGGCCACCCTTTCGCGCTCCGCGATGTCTGCCCGCACCGCGGCGTGCCCTTGGCCGCGCGCAAGCTGAACGACGACGGCACCGTCACCTGCCCCTATCACGGCTGGCGCTTCGGCGCGGACGGCGCTTGCGCCGCGATCCCTTCGCTTGTCGACGGTCAGGACGTCGATCCGCACAGCATCCGTGTACGGACATATCCGCTCCGCGAGCAAGACGGGCTCTTGTGGATTTACATGCCAGCGAAGGGCCGCGAAGCGGCGGTGCCGAATATCGATCCGCCGAAGATCCCCTTGCCGGGCAACGCAGTGCCGAAATTCGTCGAACGCCAACTGTTTCGTTGCGACCTCGATCGCACGACCGTCGGCCTCATGGACCCCGCGCACGGACCCTACGTGCACAAAGCCTGGTTCTGGCGTTCGCCGAAACACACCATCGCCAAAGCCAAAGCTTACGAACCGACGACGCGCGGCTTCACGATGATGCAGCACAAACCGTCGGCGAACTCGACGGCCTATAAAGTGCTCGGCACCGATCTTTCGACTGAAATCAAGTTCGAGCTGCCGTCGATCCGCACCGAACACATCCGCGCTGGCAAGCACTCGATCATCGGACTGACCACTTGCACCCCCATCAGCGACGACGAGACCGAAGTCACGCACACCATGTACTGGACGCTGCCGTGGCTCTCGCTCGCCAAGCCGGTGCTGCGCGTCTTCGCCGGCATCTTCATGCGGCAGGATCGCGAAATCGTCGAACTGCAGCAGGAGTGGACGCGCTACGACCCGCGGCAAATGCTGATCCCCGACGCCGACGTCCCCGCCATCTGGTACCACAAGCTGAAGAAAGCGTGGGCCGCGGCGCTCGATACGGGTGCGGAATTCGCGAACCCCGTGCAGGCCCAGGTCCTGCGCTGGCGGAGCTGACGCCAAAAGGAGCCTTCTCATGATCGACACGCAAGAAGTTATCGGCAAATTCGCACGCAAACCCGGCGCCATCGAAGCCGTCATCGAGCGCGAATTCGATGCGCCGCCTGCGCGCGTGTGGGACGCACTGACTGATCCCGCGGTGCTCTGTCAGTGGCTCGCGCCCGGCCATATCGCGCCCTACGTCGGCGGCGAAGCGAAACTGTCGTTTGAGGACTCAGGCATCGCGATCGACAGCACGGTCAGCGCCTACGCGTGGGGGGAATTGCTGGAATATTCGTGGAGCGGCAAAGGTGAATCGCTGCGCCCATTGCGCTGGGAGATCGAGTGGACACCCCGCGGAAGCAAGTTGCGGCTGACCCTGCGCGTACCCGAAAACGAAGACGCCGCGCGCGCCGCCGCCGGATTTGAGGCGCATCTCGACATGCTGGCCGCGGCCCTTGAAGGCGTCCCGATCAAGTTCCCGTTTATGCGCTTCAAGACGATGCGCGACGCTTACCGCGCGCAACTGGCTTGCGCATGAGCAAACTTCTAAAATCCGATCTCGCGAACGCGCGCGTCCCGCGCTACACGAGCTACCCGACCGCGCCGCATTTCAACGCCGGCGTAACCGGCGCGACAGTGATGAAATGGTTGGAAGCCATACCCGCGCACGAGCCGTTGTCGCTTTACGTCCACATTCCGTTTTGCGACACCCTGTGCTGGTTCTGCGGCTGCAACATGCGGGTCGTGAACACGTATTCCCCGGTGGCCGCCTACACCGACGTCTTGCTGCGCGAGATCGCCATGGTGGCCCGCGCGCTAAAGACGCGCCGCCCCGTGGCCCATATCCATTTTGGCGGCGGTTCGCCGACGATCTTGAAGCCCGACGACATCGCGCGTATCGCATCGGCGATCCGAACGCACTTCGAAGTCGCGCCTGACGCCGAGTTCGCCGTCGAAATCGACCCGCGCGGATTGAATGACGCGACGATCGAGTCCTTCGCAAAGGCGGGCGTCACGCGTGCAAGCCTTGGCGTGCAAGACGTGAACCCGCGCGTGCAAGCTGCCGTCAATCGCATACAGCCGATCGAAGTTACGCTGAGCGCCGTCGAACGGCTGCGCGCAGCCGGCGTCACGGCGCTCAACATCGACCTCATGTACGGCCTGCCCTATCAAACTGTCGAAGACGTGCAACGAACTGTCGAAGCGGCGGTGGCGATCGGACCTCAACGCTTTGCCGTGTTCGGCTACGCCCACGTGCCGGAAATGAAGCGTCATCAAGCGCTGATCGACACGGCCGCATTGCCGGGTGGCGAAGAACGTGTGCGCCAATACGACACGATGCACGCACTGCTCACGGCAAGCGGCTACATCCCGATCGGCCTCGATCACTTCGCGCGCGCCGACGACCCGCTTGCGATCGCACTCCGCGCCGGGCGGCTCAAGCGCAACTTCCAAGGCTATACCACCGACGACGCCGCGACCCTCATCGGCTTCGGAGCGTCCGCAATCTCATCTCTGCCACAAGGCTACGCGCAGAACGTGGTCGACATGCCCGAATACCGCCGACTGATCCTGTCGGACAACCCCGCGACCGCGCGCGGCCGCACTCTCACCGGCGATGATCGGCTGCGGCGGGCCATCATCGAACGCCTCATGTGCGATCTCAGCGTCGACGTCGGAGCCATCGCCGCCAAGCACGGTCGCACCGCCGCCGACTTCGACGACACATTCGAAGCTCTCGAACCGCTCGTGGCCGATGGCATTTGCGCCGTCCGCGGCACGACGGTCACCGTGCCGCCCGAAGCCCGCGCCGGCGTTCGCATCGTCTGCGCCACCTTCGACGCTTACCTGCGTCCGCAAACGAACAAGCGCCACGCCGTCGCGGTTTGAGCCTCTGACCATGTTAGGGTAGAGGTCGCGCTATGCGCCCTCACCTGAGCATCATCCACGCCGACATCACCACGCTCGACGTCGACTGCATCGTCAACGCTGCGAACAGCCGCCTGATCCCGGGTGGGGGCGTCGATGGTGCGATCAACAAGGCGGCCGGACCGGAACTCGCCAAAGCGATGATGGCGATCGGCCGCTGCCCCACAGGTGAGGCCGCAATCACGCCTGGGTTCAAGCTGAAGGCGCGCCATGTCATTCACACGGTCGCGCCGGTTTTCGTACAACACGCTGAGGCCGATGTCTGGCGCTTGCTCACCAACTGCTACCGCAACAGCCTCGCGCTCGCACTTAAGCACGCGATCAAGACCATCGCCTTCCCAAGCCTCGGCACCGGCGTCTACGGCATCCCAATCGCCCGCGCGTGCGAGGTCGCGATCAGCGCGGCGCTCGATTCGAGCGGCATTCCGGTCGAGGTCACCTTCTGCTGCTTCTCAGACGGCGACGCCGCGCACTATCGTGCGGCGCTCAAGCAGCGCGGCGCCTAAGGCTTCTTCTTCGTATAGATCAAATCGAACGCCGGCTGAAACGTCTTGCCGCCGTCAGTCGATTGCGTCCCCGATTGACGCACCGTACCGTCCGGCTTGGGTTCGAACGTCATCGTGAGCACGACGCGCTGTTTCTGCGGCGTCGACACGTCGTCCGACCGAAATTCCATCTTCCCGTTCGTCCACGCGCCGATGTAGTGCACCTGGTCGCCCGTCGCATCGATCCACGTCTGATGCCACTTCCCGTCAGCTTGATCGTAGACGTTCAGCGAATGGCCCGAACTGCCCGAAGCACTTTTCCAATTTTCGAAAATCACACAACCTGCGTCGAGGAGTTCGACCTTGCTCTCGCCCGCGGCCTTACCCGTATTCACGGCGGTCACGCTCCAGGCGCCGACCCAGAACTTGAACTGCTGGTACTCAGCGCCTGGGCAGCCGTAGTTCGGTGGCGGTTGGGTCGAAGGCTGTGGAGGCGCCGCGTCGGCAAGCGCCAATCCAGGCGTGAAAACCAATGCTGCGACAATAATACGGCGCATGTGTCCCCCCATTTTCGGTGTCACCCTAGCGCAATACCCCGCAACCGAATGTTCACCTTTGGTTGACATTCTGCCCAACTACATTAGGTTGCAGTGCAATAGCTGATCGCGCGATTCATGCGCGGAGCGGACCGTTCGCGGTTGGGTTGTCTCGGCGAGAGAGGCTTGTCCAGCCTAGTAAAAGAAGCCCTCTCGCGAGGAGTCGATTGAGTTCGATGTCGTTTGAAAGTCTCGGCCTGTCGGCCGATTTGCTCCGCGCGATTGCGGAAGCTGGTTACACCACGCCTACTCCTATCCAAGAAAAAGCGATCCCGACGGTCTTGGCCGGCCGTGACGTGATGGGTATTGCCCAAACGGGCACAGGCAAGACGGCAGGCTTCACCCTGCCCATGATCCAACGCTTGGCCTCGGGTCGCGCAAAGGCGCGCATGCCGCGCTCGCTGATCTTGGAACCGACCCGCGAACTCGCGGCACAGGTAGCCGAGAGCTTCGAGAAATACGGCAAGTACCACAAGCTCTCGATGGCGCTGCTGATCGGCGGCGTCTCCTACGAAGAGCAGGACATGAAGATCACGCGCGGCGTCGACGTGCTGATCGCAACACCCGGTCGCATGCTCGATCATTTTGAACGCGGTAAGCTGCTGCTCAACGGCGTGCAGATCCTCGTGATCGACGAAGCCGATCGCATGCTCGATATGGGCTTCATCCCCGACATCGAGCGCATCAGCAAGATGCTCCCCTTCACGCGCCAGACGCTGTTCTTCTCGGCAACCATGCCGCCGGAAATCACGCGCCTCGCCGACCAGTTCTTGTCGAACCCCGAACGCATCGAGGCCTCGCGCCCGGCGACGGCCGCCACCACGATCACGCAGAAGATCATCGCTCTGCCGTCGAACGACAACAAGATGAAGCGCGAAGCGCTCCGGCGCCTCATCCGTCGCGAGACGATCACGAACGGCATCATCTTCTGCAACCGCAAGACCGACGTCGACATCGTCTACAAGTCGCTCACCAAGCACGGCTTCTCAGTGGCGGCCCTGCACGGCGACCTGCCGCAGCCCGTGCGCACCAAGACGTTGGAAAACTTCCGCGCCGGTCAAGTTCAGTTGCTGTGCGCGAGCGACGTCGCCGCGCGCGGTCTAGACATTCCCGCGGTGAGCCACGTCTTCAATTTTGACGTGCCGATCCACGCCGACGACTACATCCATCGCATCGGCCGCACCGGCCGCGCAGGTCGCGAGGGTTGCGCGCTGATGCTGGCCGGACCCAGCGATTACAAATATCTCGGCGCAATCGAGAAACTGACCGGGATGCCGCTGGTACGCGAGGAAATGAACGATATCGAAGTCACGCCCGACCACCGCTCGCATCGCGGCGAGCGCGACGGCAAACGTAGCGGTGGCCGCGACCGTGATAAGCGGCGTGGACGCGATCATCATCGCGGCGACAAGCCGTACCACGATGAAGTGGCCTCGATGGCGCCGGTCGAACCTGGTGCAGCAGCAGCTGCAGCGCCCTCCGCACCAGCACCTGCTGCATCCGCCGAACAACCCGCTAAGCGCGCCGACAAGCCGCAGCGCGATCGCCACCCGCGCCGCGACGGCGCCCCGCGCGACAATCGCCAGCGCAATCATCCGCCGCGCAAGCCGGAAGCGCAGAAGGAAGCTGCGAAAGCGCAAGCGCCTCAGCGCGACAAACCGCGTCAAGAGAAGCCCGCGCAAGAAAAGCGTCAGCGCCACGAACAGCGCGACGACACCACGCCAACCGGCCCCGGCATGGGCCCGAACACCCCGGCATTCCTGTTGCGTCCGGTACCGCAGCACCTCATGCGCCGGAAAAAGGAAAGCGAGCCGGTCTAACAACCGGCCCGCCTTTGCCGTTTAGCGCTTAATCGTTGCCGTCAGTTGCTTCTGCAATCCGTCGCCGTATGGCGCACGCAGGTTCGCAAGCTGCTTCTCGACAAGCGACGACGTGGGCTGGCTATAGACCGCCTTGCGGTGACTGAACTGACGGAAGCCGTCGATCCCGTGATATGCGCCCATGCCCGATGGCCCCACGCCACCGAACGGCAGGTCTTCCATCGCCACATGCATGATCGTGTCGTTCACAGTGACACCGCCTGAGGTCGTGCGCGTAAGCACGCGCTCTTTCTCGCCGGCGTCCTCGCCGAAATAGTAGAGCCCAAGCGGCCGGGCCTTCGCGTTGATGTAACCGATCGCCTCGTCGACCGATTTGTAGGTCTTGATTGGCAGCACCGGACCGAAGATCTCGTCCTGCATCACCTTCATATCGTCCGTCGGGTCAATGATGAACGTCGGCGCGATTTTATGATGTGGCTGCTGGGATAGATTCTCCTTCGCCGGGTTGACCTCGACGACCTTTGCGCCCTTGGCCTTCGCCTCGTCGATATAGCCGCGCAAGCGATCGTAGTGCCGTTGGTTGATCACCGACGTGTAGTCGGGATTGTCCTTCAGCGTCGGGTACATTTTCGCAACCGCGGCAGACGCCTTACTCACGAACTCGTCGCGCTGGCTTTCGGCCACGAAAACATAGTCTGGCGCCAGACAAATCTGCCCCGCGTTCATCGTCTTGCCCTGCATCACGCGCGCCGCGGTCTGCTCCATATTGGCGCCCTGCCCCACGATCACCGGCGACTTGCCGCCAAGTTCAAGCGTCAGCGGCGTCAGGTTCTCAGCCGCCGCCCGCATCACGTGATGCGCGATCGAGGTCGCGCCCGTGAACAACAGATGGTCGAACGGCAAGCGGCTGAAGGCATCGCCGACCTCAGGTCCGCCGAGGCAGACCGCAATTTCCGCCTCGTCGAACACCTTGCGGAACATCGTCGCCATCAACTCCGACGTTGCGGGCGTAAACTCCGACGGTTTGATCATGCAGCGGTTGCCGGCAGCCAAAACGCCGGCAAGCGGCGTGAAGGTCAGGTTCACCGGAAAATTCCACGGCGCGATGACGCCGACGACGCCCAGCGGCTGATAGTGGATCTCAGCCTTCGCACCGAGCCAGCCCAGGATCGCGGGCGTCGGCTTGCGCTTCTCCATCTTCATCCACTTGCGCAAGTTCTCTTTCGCGTGCTTGAGCGGCCCGATCGATCCCGACACATCCGTGAACTTCGTCATCTGCGGCGAGCGGCTGCCGAAGTCCTTGTTCAACGCGTCCGCGATCTGATCCTGATAATCGACGAGTAGCGCGATGCAGCGGTCGAGACGATCGATCCGAACCTCGGCACTCGGCGGTCCGTCGCGCAGATAAGCCGCACGTTGCTTATCCAGAAGCGCGCGCATCGATTGGGCGGTCGCAGTCGTCATGAGCAGGGTCCTTTCATAGGTCGGTTCGGAAATGCCGGAATGTCTCGTTATAGACCAAAAAGGCGCGGTCGGGGAATTGTCAGGTTAACGACCGCACCGCGAAAACGCCCCGCAGCCGCCACCCGGACCTTAATGCTCCCACATCGCAGTCGGCAGCAATTTAATCGAATTTTTGGCCGCGGGTGCAATCATCGTCGAAACGAAACAGGTGGGTGTGCCGCAGAACGTATGCGGCTGCACAAGGAGTTTGCCGGTGCACTATTGGGAACAACCAAGCCATGCGCGCAGCCTCAGCGACCGCTCGCTGGAATTGATGCGCGAGTACGGCATCGTGCCAACACCGCCGAACTACGAACTCTGGTTCAACTACGCGATCGGTCAGAACCAGGAACTCGTCAACGCATTGAACACCGCCATTGCGGAAGGCCGCGCAACGGACGCAGCTTTCACGCAAACCACCTACGCCCGCTTCTTTGGAACGCCGCGCCCCGCCGAAATCGGTGACATGGGCGCCAAGCTGCAGCAAGAAGTCCAAAAGTCGAAGAGCGCGATCGAACACGCGACCAAAGACATGGCAAGCCACGGCAAACTGCTCGCCGAAGCGGCGGCGGCTCTCGCAAACGGTGGCAACGTCAAAGGCGTCGTCGATCGCGTCGCCGAAGCAACCCGCGCTCTGCAGACGAGCCACACCGCCCTGGAAGCCCACTTCGACCAAACCGGCCGGGAGATGGAAACGTTGCGCCAGCGCTCCGAAACGGTGACAGCCGAAAATCGCCTGGACCAGCTGACCGGTCTCTTTAGCCGCGCGAGCTTCGACGAACGCCTGGAGCCGATGCTGGGCGAAGCCGAGTACAACAAGGCGCCGCTCTGCATCCTGATCGCCGATGTCGACAGCTTCCGTAAGTTCAACGACACCTGGGGTCACGCGACGGGCGATCACGTGCTGCGCCTCGTCGCTCAGTGCTTCAAATCGAACACACGCGAACGTGACGCCGCCGCGAGATTCGGCGGCGAAGAGTTTGCCGTAGCCCTTCCGAACGCCGAACTTGCGAGCGCAGCGCGCATCGCCGAAAAAATCCGTCAAACCGTCCAGTCCCGCAAGATCGTCAAGCGCTCGACGGGCGAGACCTTAGGCTCGATCACGCTCTCGATCGGCGTGGCCGAGCACCGTGCCGGCGAGCCGATCGCTGAAACGGTACGGCGTGCGGCCAGTCACCTCGACGCTGCCAAACGAGCCGGCCGCAACCGCGTCATCTGCGACGACGCCGATTCCGCTACGGAAGTCGCTCACGCCCGCGCGTGAGCGCAAACGGCCGCGTGTTGCAAGACGGCTGAACCTGTGGTGGCTTGAAGCCTCAACGCTTCGAGCACCCCAATGTCCTACGAAAATATCCTGGTCGAAACGGCGGGTCACGTCGCAACGCTGACGCTGAACCGTCCCACATCGCTCAACAGCCTGAACAAGGGCCTGATCGACGATGTACGCAACGCGCTACGAGCGCTGCGCAACGACGCGAACGTGAAGGCGCTGATCGTAACCGGCGCGGGCCGCGGCTTCTGCGCCGGTGCCGACCTCGCGAACGCAGGCTTCAACGATGGCGTCCAGCGGTCCGTCGGCGAGGGCATCTCTCATTCGATGGAGATCGCCTACAATCCGCTCGTCCGCGATCTGACCGAGTTTCCAAAACCCGTCGTCGTCGCGGTGAACGGCGTTGCGGCAGGCGGCGGCGTAGGCCTCGCGCTAAGCGGCGACATCGTGATCGCCGCCAAATCGTCCTACTTCGTGCAAGTCTTCGGACCCAAACTCGGCCTCGTGCCCGACATGGGCTGCACCTGGTTCTTCCCGCACTTGCTGGGCCGCGCGCGCTCGCGCGCTTTGGCAATGCTGGGCGACCGACTACCGGCAGAGAAAGCCGCCGAATGGGGCTTGATCTGGGCCGCCGTCGACGACGCGCAGCTGTTGACAGAAGCGCGCACGCTGGCCGAGCGCCTGTCGAAAGGTCCCACATTGGCGTTCGGCGCGATCAAGCGCACACTCGACGCCGCCGGTGAAAACACTCTGGACCAGCAACTCGAACTCGAACGCCGCACGCAGCAAATGCTCGGCGATACGGATGACTTCCGCGAAGGCGTGACCGCCTTCCTCACGAAGCGCGACGCTCAATTCAAAGGCAAATAGACGGAGAGACTCCATGGATTTCGAACGCGTAAAAGTCGACGTGCAAGGCCGCGTCGGCGTGTTGACGCTAAACCACCCCGAAGTGATGAACGCGGTCAGCCCCGAAATGCTGAACGGCCTCATCGCCGCGATGACCTATATCGAGCGTCCCGACACCGGCATCCGCGCGCTTGTCTTCACCGGCACCGGACGCGGCTTTTGCGCCGGCGCAAACTTGAGCGGTGGCCCATCGTCAGGCGCATTCAAACCTGAAGAACGCGACGCGGGCGCAGCGCTGGAGACGATGTATCACCCGTTCCTGCGCCGCCTGCGCAATCTGAAGGTGCCGCTTGTCACCGCCGTGAACGGTGCAGCCGCCGGTGTCGGCATGAGCTTCGCGCTGATGGGCGACATGATCTTAGCGGCAAAGTCCGCTTACTTTCTGCAAGCCTTCCGCCGCATCGGTCTCGTGCCCGACGGCGGCTCGACCTGGTTACTGCCCCGCCTCGTGGGCAGCGCCCGCGCAAAAGAACTCTCGCTGCTCGGCGAAAAGCTGAGCGCCGACAAGGCGCTCGACTGGGGTCTGATCAATCGCGTCTACGACGACGCCGACCTCATGCCGCAAGCGATGGCGCTCGCCGAAGAACTGGCGCACGGGCCCACAGTCGCGCTCGGCCTCATTCGCCAGCTCTATTGGCAAAGCGAGCACAACACATACGAAGAACAACTCGATGCCGAGCGCCAAGCCCAAAAGCTCGCCGGCCGCGCCGAAGACTTCACAGAAGGCGTCACCGCCTTTCTGCAAAAACGCAAAGCCGACTTCAAAGGTCGCTAGTTCCGGTCGCCTGGTACTTCGGGGAAGCGCACGACAAAGCGCGCTTGCCCCGACTTCGGCGCCGTGAACTTCTCGGTCTTGGCAAATGACTCATATGTCGCGTGCAGGACGTACTTGCCGGGCTCTAGGTTGGCCAATATCCACGGGCTGTCGCACGTGACCTCGAACATCATCGTGCCGTCGGCCCTCGCAACCGACAGCACGACGTCGCTGAGATACTGTGCGTCGGCGTTCGCGAACTCGATCCTGACCGGATAGCCCGCCCAGCGCGAATCGTTGCGCGCATCCTCACCAACGCCAGTGCACACGAGATCGAGGCCGTTCACCACGACCGGTTGATCCGGCGGCAATGGCTGCACGTCAGCCGCCAGCGCTGCGGCACAGCCGGCCAGCATGACGCCCACAAGACCGATAACCTTGAACGAATTCATGAGACCTCCTCTCGACACAGTGTCAACGCGCAAAGCCCCAAGCCGCTCCAAATTATCAGAAATTCACCCTTTGCGTGATGCCGCCGTCGACAATCAAATTCGCACCGGTCGTGAATGTCGACATGGGGCTAGCCAAAAAAACCGCCGCATTGGCGATCTCCTGTGGCGTGCCCATGCGGCCCGTCGGGTTCGACTTCATTGCCGCGTTGTAGCGGTCGGGCATGTTCTGCTCGATCATGTTCCAGACCCCACCTTTGAAGTAGATGGTTCCCGGCGACACGACGTTCACGCGAATCTTCCGCTTCGCGTGTTCCCGCGCCAGCCCCTTCGCATAGTGGATGAGCGCCGCCTTGATCGCGCCGTACGCGTTGCCGTTCTGCGCTTCTGCCGCCGACACGGACGAGATCATCACAAAGGCCGCATCGCCGCGCTCGGCTGCTGCCTTCTCAAGATGCGGCCGCGCCGCCTCGAACGAATTCATCGCTCCCAGAATGTCGATCTTGAGCAGCGACTCCCAAGCCTCGCTGTGCGCACCCATCGTGAGCGCGCTGGCGTTCGACACCAGAATGTCCAACCCGCCAAACGTCTTTGCGACGCCTTCGACCCACGTCTTAAGTTCGTCCGGCTTCGCGATATCGACGGCGGCACCCGTTGCGCGGATGCCCTTCTTTGACAGCGCGGAAACCGCTTCTTCCACCTGTTCCGGGTTGCGCGCACAGACGCCGACATCGGCGCCTTCGCTGGCCAGGGTTTCGGCGATCGCACGACCGATACCGCGCGTGCCGCCCAGGACGACCGCGCGTTTTCCTTTGAGTTGCAAATCCATGAGAAGGCTCCTTTGTGGTGGCCTTCTCTTTAGTCCGCGTCGCCAATGCGCGCTATTGAATCTTGATGGCCATGGCGTTCGGCCGTATCCGCGCAGCCGGAACGACCTTGGAATAGGCAGTCTCCGTGCTGACTGGCAAAGCCTCCGTTGCGACCACAGCTATGCCAGGGTCCGCCTCAGGAACGGTGCGCCCCAACCCTGCCGCAAAATTGCTGCGGATCAGACTTGCAAGCTGGTCGATTGGCACTTCGTTCTTAGAGATCAACAGGTCGCGATTGTCGGGCGCCGAGGCCGGCAGTTCCGGCCACGGTCCATTCGCTTCGCGCGGAATGCGCACGAAGAAGCCTTTGCGCGCGTGAAAACGTCCGCGCTGAGGGACGGCGAAATTGCCAATCAGCACCAGATCGAAACCGTCTTTACGCATTTGATCGCGATCGACCCGTGCCCACAGCGCCTTGGTTTCTTGGTACTTGCGCTGAATATCGATGATCGAAGTCGATGTAACGAAGTCGATCTCCGCCGCCTTGCGAAACCCTTCGGGGGCGGGAATCTCAAGAGCCGCCTCAACGCGAAACCGTCCGAACCCTTGGACCAAAACTTCCTGCGACGGCGGCGGTGTCCAGGCTTGCGGATCTTGCGCCGTCATCCACGGCTCAGCGCCCGCTTGGCGTAACCAAACATCGTTCTCGCCGCGCACATAGACGATCGAGTCGAAACCCGCGCCGGAGGTTTTGCGCAGCTGAACGGTGGCGCGCTTGTAGTAACCCTTCTCGGCCGCTTCCATCAGAACGGACTCAAACAGCCGGTCGGCAGCTTCAAGTGTCTTCGCCTTGTCGCTCTCGCCCTTGGCCGCGTCATACGCGACCTGCAAGAAAATCACTTTCGGATTGCCCGTACGCGCGGGTGTATCGCCGGCCGCGAGAAGCTCGAACGCGTAACCATCGCCCAGATCCAGCGCCATGTGCTCCGCAGCGCGAAGTGCCGGGACAAGCGCAAACACGAGTGCAATGACGAACGTCCAACCGAGTTTCACGAAAGCGCTCCCACCGATCACGGTTAAAGCTTACGGCTGCCGTAGAAGCCTGACAATGGGTGGCTGGCGCTCACGATTTCGTCAGCACACAGACGAAAGAGATCGCAAGCAAATTGCTGCGCGAGAACGCAAAGTTTTCGGCTGTCAACCCCACAAAAATACAGTCACACAACCGCTCATTTTGGCTTGCGCGGTCCCAAACGCTTCGCCATCTTTCCGCGTGCGACTGGCTTTGCCTAAAGACGAGTGCTTCCGACGTGCCGCAGTTTTCCGAATGTCCGACCGGACCCTTGGGTTTGCGACCCGCCCAACCCTCGACCTCGATAAGTCACGCGCGTTTGGTACGCCCGCGGGCAGTCCGCGGCGCGGCCGTGTATCTATGAAGGAATGGACTGAGCAATGACGATTGGCGTTGTCAAATTTTTCAACACTTCGAAGGGTTTCGGCTTTATCGCGCCCGACGGCGGCGGCAAGGACGTGTTCGTGCACGTAACCGCACTGCAGCGTTCGGGCATCACCGACCTGGCCGAAGGCCAGAAGGTGAGCTTTGAGGTAGCGCCCGGCCGCGACGGACGCATCTCGGCAGATAGGTTGAAGCTGATCTCCTAAATAACGACAATCGAATCCGACTTCTCAGACGGCGTGCAGCGAAAGCTCGCGCCGTTTTTTTCTTGCTCAGGGCAGCATCAACTCGATCGCAATGCCGACACCGACGGCCGCTGCCGATACGCCAAGAACCAACGCGGCCGGATGCGCAAAGGCCGCAGCACCTTGGGTCCATGCGATCAAAGCCTTCACCACCGAATTCGAAATGAGTGCGCCGGCGACGCCAAGGCCGGCCGCGCCGAGTGTCGCGCTGTGGAGTTCGCTTCCCGACATTCGACTTGCCGACACGCTGGCCGCATCGACGTCAATCGCGCCGGACAACACGCCGGCCAAGACAACGCCCGCGTCGCCCGCATAGATTTGCGCGTAATGCGCCACGACCAAGACACAAGCGACAACCACGACAAACTTGATCGCCGCGTTGAGCATGTCGGGCGAACCAGGATCGATCGCCTGATCGTCACGCCCGTCGAATGCGCGCCGCGCGAGCCAGAGAGCGCAACAAATCGCCGCCAGTGCACCGCACGCAAGGGGTACAACAAGGTGCTGCAACAAAGCGCCATTGAGCGCGCCCACGACAAGCCCCGTGCGTATGAACATCACGCTCTGCGCCGTCGCCACGGCACCCGCCAACGCAGGTGCGGCAGCAGACGCCGCCTGCGATGCGCGGGCGGCAGAAACGGTCAAGCCGGTCGATGAAACGAGACCGCCGATCATTCCCATCAGCAGTGCACCTTTGTGAGCGCCTGTCGCGCGCATGGCGATGTAGCCCGCAAACCCGATAGCGGTGATCAAGACGACGGCCCACCAAAGTGCGTAGGGATTGAGCACGCCGCCGGGCCCAAAACCTTGGTTTGGCAGGACCGGCAGCAGCACGACCGATACAACGAGAAGCTTGATCCCCGCCGTCAGCTCAAGCTCCTGCACGCGTTGCAGAAACGTGTGGATCTCCGGTTTGAGATCGAGCAATAGGACGAGCACAACCCCCGTGATCGCCGCCGCCAAAACCTCACCGGCGCCAGCGAGTGCACCCAATAGAAACACCAACAAGGCGGCAACTTCCGTCGTCGCGCCCCGGTCGGCGTTCGGCCGCGACGCGTCGGAGAAATACAGCACCGACACGAATGCAAAGACGCCAAGCACAGCCGCCCCGGCAAACATCGCCCCAAGCGGCGCGGCGCCAACGCCTGTCGCAAACCCGGTCAGCGCAAGAATCGTGAACGTTCGAACGCCCGCCTCGCGCTGCCCCGACGGTTGGTCGCGTTGTTTCCAGCCGCGCTCGATCCCGGCGGCGAGCCCGATCCCAAGCGCCACGACAAATCGCAAATAGAGGCTTTCGTCCGTCATCGTCTGCCCTTGCACCACCCATCGATGATCGCGCACCATTCAGCCTATGAGCAAACCCGAAAACGTCATCATCTTGCTGCTCGATAGCCTTAACCGCCACATGGTGGGAGCCTACGGCGGCAAAGCGTTCGCCACCCCAAATATCGACCGCTTGGCGGCACGCTCGCTCAAATTCACCAAGCACCACGTGGGCTCGCTTCCCTGCATGCCCGCGCGTCACGATATTCTATGCGGCACGTGGGATTTCTTGTGGCGCGCCTGGGGCTCGGTCGAGATCTGGGAAGACGCGATCACCTATCCGCTGCGCCGCGCCGGCGTAGTGACTCAACTCGTCTCCGACCATCCCCATCTGTTTGAGACCGGCGGCGAGAACTATCACGTCGACTTCACTGCTTGGGATTATCAGCGCGGTCACGAAGGCGATCCATGGAAGACGCGCCCCGACCCGAGCTGGGCGGGAGCGCCGCTGTTCGGCCGCAAGCACATGCCCTACGACAATTCGCGCGGCTGGTTCCGCGATGAAGCCGATTTCCCAGGGCCCCGCACAATGGCATCCGCCGTGCGTTGGCTCGACGACAATGCAGGTCATCACAATCGCTTCATGCTGTTCGTCGACGAGTTTGATCCGCACGAACCCTTCGACACGCCCGAACCCTTTGCCTCGATGTACGATCCGGATTGGGAAGGCGCGCATCTGATCTGGCCGCCATACATGAAGGATGCGCTGGCCAAGGGCGTCCTTACCGAACGCCAAGCGCATCAACTGCGCGCGCAATACGGCGCGAAGCTCACGATGATCGATGCGTGGCTCGGCCGCGTGCTCGACGCGATCGACCGCCACGACCTTTGGCGCAACACGGCCGTGATCCTCTGCACCGATCACGGTCATTACTTGGGCGAGAAAGATATCTGGGGCAAACCCGGCGTGCCGATCTACGACACGCTTGGAAAGATCCCACTGCTCGTCGCGTGGCCGGGTCAAGCCGCACGCGAGATCGATGCGCTCACCACCAGCGTAGATCTGCACGCAACGCTGGGCGACATCTTCGACGTTACGCAGCGCCAACGCACGCACGGACACTCGCTGCGTCCGTTGGTCGAGGGCACCGCAACCGCAATCCGCAATCACGTGTTGATGGGCGTCTGGGGCCGCGAAGTGCACATCACAGACGGTCGCTGGAAATATGCGCGCGCGCCGGTCGCGAAGAACGAGCCACTGGCGATGTATTCGAACCGTTGGTCGACGATGCCGACGCACGTGCTCGCGCGCGAACAGGAACTCCCCCTGCCCGACCATCGCGCGGCCCTCTCACGCATGCCGGGGAGCACAGTGCCGGTCATCAAGCAGGTTTGGGACGCAAGCGACCCGGTGCCGTTCTGGGCCTGGACCAGGTGGGACGAACCCGGCGCGCATCACGTCTATGATACGGCGAACGATCCCACGGAATCGGAAAACCGCCGCAACGGCCCGGATGAAACGCGCATGACCGAAATGCTGCACGAAGCGCTGCGCACCATTGAAGCACCGGCCGAGCAGCTTCAACGGCTAGGACTCACTTGAACAGTTTCGCGACGGCGCGCCTCGCAATCAATTTGAAAACGATCGTTGCGCATTGGCCATAGTCGCCGTTGCACGTGCAGCCGTGGAAGACACGCTGCGCGCGCGAACTACAAATCACCGCAATACGAAGTGCCGGCCCGAAAACCGCCGGTTGCGCCGATCGCATTTCGTGAGCGCATCGGCCATTAACTCGCGAAGGTTAACAATTCCTTAAAATCTATGCACCGACTCGCAAGAGCGAAAACAAGAGGTGCTGAATGGCTGAGGGTTTGGAGAAGGCGGTCAGCGGCAAGCTTCGCCGGCGCGCCGCGATCTTGATGACCGGCGCAGCGCTCAGCGGCTTCTATGTCTGGATGCAACCGGCCGTGCTCGGAACGCTCGAGGCAAATTCTGCGCAAGCCGCCGACGGAACCAGCGGCTGCATTCTCAAAGTCGGCGGCACGCCGCTCACCGTCGGCGGCCGCCAGGTTCGCGTTCAATCGAGTGAGCTTTGCGGCAACGCCAGCGCCAACCTTGCCGCGCCGCCCAAGCAAACAATCGAAGCGGCCGAACCGCCGGCCAGCCTCCTGCGCACTACGATCCGCGAAGAAGTACGTCCACCCTCGCCCGTCGAGCGCTTCGCTGGCGTCGCGCCCCGCGAGAAGCCCGAACGCATCGCATTGGCGTCCCTTGGACCGGAGCCGCAAATCACAGAGACGCAATCGCACCGTGACGACTTGGAACGCGAACACCTGCGCGCCGACGCGGCACCAGAGCCCGTCGACCACCCAACCGACGACAAACCGGACAACGAGCACGAAGACGGTGGCGAGCACGGTAGTGCCAGCAGCGAAGGCGGCGAACACGGCGGCAACGACTACGACCGCGATTGCAACGATCGTGAGGTGGCAAGCCGCGAAGACGGCAGCCGCGACTGGGGCGATCGCGACGGCCGCGATCGGGACGGCGGCGAAGGCGGTGAGGGCCGCGGAAGCGGCGGCCGCTAGCCGCTTGAGCGCCTAGCGCGTCGTCTGCGCATTCAGCTGATCGATGAACCCTTGCGGTATGTTCAGCCGCTGGGCCAGCATGGCGAGATAGTCGCGCTCGCGATCGTTCGCTTGATCGATGACGATCGCCGAGGCGGTATAAATCTGCGCGGCGACTTCGGGCGACGTCGCAAGCTTCGCCACATCATCGACATTCAGAGGTTTGGCGAGTTCGCCAAGCAGAAACGCCTTCTCTTCGCCTGAAAGACCTGCCTGTTCCATCTGTCCGAAGATCTTTTGGCTTTCGGCCTGATCGACGTCGCCGTCCGCCTTCGCCGCGGCAATCATCGCCGTCAAAACAGCCGTCCCGAGCTGGTTC
Organism: Micropepsaceae bacterium; assembly: GCA_044220975.1. GTDB lineage: Bacteria > Pseudomonadota > Alphaproteobacteria > Micropepsales > Micropepsaceae > SZUA-430. The sequence goes on from JBGAPZ010000010.1 coordinate 55,758, forward strand.
TGTACCGGTGCCGGCAAAGCGTTAGAGCCGAATCCCGCCGCCGCCGCCGCCGGATCGCTCTCCGCCGATTTCATGATCTCGCCAAGCCCCGGAATATTTGCGAACACACCGCCGATCGTGTCGCGCACGCCGCCCGCCGATCGCTGCTCCGCCGGCAACTGTGCTTGCTGTTGCTGATAACGCTGCCAAGCCTGGTACGCGAGCGTGCCGACGAGGGCCATGCCGCCGATCTTGGCAATGCCGCCAAGACCTGTCCTGCGCGCCAGCCCGCCGCCAAGCATGCCTGCCACAAGCCCTGTGGCCATGCCGCTATTCAGAAATTGATCGAGCAGCTTCTTTGTATCAATGGCCATCGCGCATCTCCAGGGACCTGCGGTCCAGGCCCAAAGATTGGTACGCAGCGCCCAAATTCAATGGGCTCCGTGCACCTGCATGCACGGAGCCCAGTCTCGTTCTGCCCGAACGGCTAGCGCGCCGGGTTGTACTTCGCGAGAAACTCGTCCATCGCCTTCAACGTCTTGATCCGCGTCGTGGCAAAAGTGATGTTGTGGTTCTCGTCCGCAAGCCTCACGAATTCATATGGCTTGCCGGCCGCCTTCATTGCATCCGCCATGATCTCGCTCTGGCGAATGGGCACAACGCTATCAAGCTCGCCGTGAATCAACAGCATCGGACCGCGAACGTTGCCGGCATGCTTGGCCGGCGAAGAGGCGTCGATTGCCGCCTTGTCAGCGGTCGGGTCGCCGATGTGCAGGCGCCAATACCGGATTGATCCGCCGCCGTATTTGCCTGCCCACGACAACATGTCGCCGAGGTCGCTCACCCCGGCGCCGGCGATCGAGCAACGATAGAGCTCCGGCGTCAGTGTGGCCCCGGCCATAGCTGCATAGCCGCCGTACGACCAGCCCATGATGCACACCTTGGACGGATCGGCGATACCGCTTGACGTCAGATACTTCACGCCATCGCTGAGGTCGTCTTGCATCTTGCGGCCCCACTGCTTGCGGCCGGCGAGCGCGAACTGGTTGCCGAAACCGGTCGACCCGCGATATTGCGGCTGCAACACGACGTAACCGCGGCTCGCGAAAAACTGCGAGAGCCAATCGAAGCCGCCTTCGTCGCGAGCCTCGGGGCCCCCGTGAGGCAGGATGATCGCCGGCAAGTTCTTCCCGCCCGTGCGCGGCACCGTTAGGTAGGCATCGATGTTCATGCCATCGCGGGCCGCGTAGGTGATGTACTTTTGCTCCCCAGTCGATGCTAGGTCGATACTCGGATAAAGCGCTCCCACCAAGGTTATTTCATTCGCCTTGGTGTCGTAGATCAAATAGGCACCGCCGGGCCACTTAGGACCTTCCGCATACACCGACAGTTTCGTCATATCGTCAGATGCCGAAACGATGCGTACGTGGTGTCCTGCAAAGGTTGCAGCCAAGTTCGACTGGACGCGGCGCAGATCGTCGGAGAAGAAAACCTGATCCGACATTGCGCGACTGACGTCCGCCCCGACGATCTTTCGGGCAAGGGCAACGACACCGTCCACATCGTACTTCGGATCACTGAACACGTTGGTGATCTGCTGGGTGCGAAGGTCAAACAAACCGATCGCTTGCCGATCGCCCTGCCAGTACGAGACGTAAACTTGGTTTGGATCCTGCGCGAACCCGATTATGTCCATGAGACCCGCGGTCGAGCCTTCCTTCACGGCCTCGAACTCAAGTCGCGGTTGTTTGTGTACTTGTTGCCAGCTGGACGATCCAGCAAGGCGCGCGAAGGTTACCACATCACCGGTGACAACATCGTAGCGCAGGCGGACGTTTCCGTCTTGATCCGCACCCCAACCGGCGGTGCTGCGGGTTCCTTGTTCGCCGATATCTTCGGCGTCGCCGGTGTTCACATTCACCTTGAACACGCGGGTGTCGAAGCGAACTTGGCTCTTACTATTGAGGCCGGAACCGGAGATCACGCCGCCTTCCAACAACACCGTGTCCGGATCGGGTCCTCGCGAACTCAATAGCGAACATGCAAAGGTCGCATCTTTCAGCATCCCCCCCGTCTTCAGGGCGATAGCGTTCTTGCCGTCACGCGGGATCGACATAATCCGGCACACATTGGTGCCTTTGATCTCGTCTTCATTCACGATGGATTCGCTGATCTTTGCGACTTCCACCACGAACACCAGAAGGCGATCGTCGGAATGCCAAGTGACGTTGCTGATCGTCTGTTGCTTGGCCGCAGCGATACCGCCAACCATCTGGCCGGTCGCCGTATCGAACGTTTTGACTGCCGACTGGCCAGCCGTATTTTGAATTATGGCGAAGTACTTGCCCGACGGCGAAACCCGGACCGAGCGGATTGCGGGCAGCGCGCCAAACGCTTCCGGCGGCGGTGCAGCGACCGCAACACTCGCACCAACGACGGCCGATACTACCAACGCCGCGAACATCAATTTCTTGAGCAAAATAACCCCCATAAAGGTCTGAGGCCGTCGATCACGCGGCCGTTACCGGGCAACCTACCGAAACTTTCTGCAACACAAAAGGCGCAGTTTTACGCCCCGAACCGCTCCAAGATCCAAGGCACCACGACGTCCATCACCTTCTCGACGTCAGGCGCTTCGCGCGCGCCGAATTCCGGCTCGAAATAGTGCCGCGCATTGGGAAAATCGACGTAGGTCTTGTCCTTCGCGGCGATGGCCTGGAACATCGGCAACGCGTCGGTCTTCGGAAAGATCTCTTGGTCCTTGCCCGCGTTAATGAAGAGCGATGGCTCGTCGATTTGGGGAAGATCGTGCAGCTGGTTCGCCTGTGACGAGACACCCGACCAAGTGGACAGCCACGCGTGCGGCGTCGCCTGCCGCCCGAAGCCGAAGAATTTCCAGTTCATCAGGTCGGGCCTGGCCGAGAAGATCGAGCCGTAGTCGCGCGCCGAGGGGTCTCGCGTGTTGTCGACGTAATGCGGGTTCGCCATCGTGCGGTAGATCGTGAGCACGGGCTCGAACGCTTCGCGCCTGAGGACTTCGCGCTGGCGGTCGGGCGGAAGTTTCGCGAAGTCGGGATCGTTGTGCAGCGCCTCCGCCCGCTCGTTCTCGGCGATCATCGCGCGCGCGATCGCGTCAATCCGCTTCACGCGTTCGATTTGTGCGGCGCGAAAGCGCTTCACGAAGGCCTCGTCATAGCGCGACCACGCGGCGTCCGAGCCGTCGATCTTCGACGGCGTCTTGAAGCCGTTGTGCTCGTCATACATGTCGAGCGACGGGTCGGTCAGGTGTGGCTGCATCTCGTCCACGACAGACGGATCGATGATCTCGTTCATGATCATCCCCTCGCCCTTGTGCGTCGAGATATAGACCATACCGTCGGCGGGGATCATCTCCGCGCTGTTCAGATGCGTGCGCCGTCCGCCCGGCGTGGTCGCGATGCGCCCGCCTTTGCCCTTCTTCGCCTGCGCTTGATAAAAGCCGTTGAGCGCGCCGCCGCCCGAGTTGCCGACGAGCACGACGTTTTGGATGCCGCGCTTGTTCTTCAGGAACGACACGCAGGAGGCGACATCGAGAATAATCTCTTCGTGGATCGTCGTCACGTCGTTGTTCGGGTTGCGGGTGTTTGCGCCCATGCACACGATGCCTGCATCGACGAGGCGCGGGATCACGTAGTGATGCGTGAAGTCGGCGCGCGGATGCATCACGACGATCGCGGTCTTCGGCTTCGGGTTTTTCTTCGGCGACCAGACGAGCGCGCGGTGCTCGCGAAAGTCCGGCGCTTTCAAGATCAAGTTCTCGACGTCGAACGCATCCGGCACACGGCGCATGTTCATCGGCGCGCCGCCCCAATAGGTCTTCGAAATCAGCTGCATCTTTTCACGTCCAAGATTTTTTCGGCGATTAACGGCTCATTTACCAAGGCGGTGTTTAATCCCCCTCAACGAAATTCACCGAAACGTTGAGCGGAGATCTCCAGCCCACAAACTCCAGTAGCCCGGCGTTTCTCGGGCATCTTCCTTGGCAAGGATGCAAACTCTAGAGCCCGGCGATGAGCCGGGCTTTTGAGTTTTTTTAGGCTGCGCGGCGCAAGTCCGGCGCGAGGCCCGCGCCCATCAAATCGGCGAAGTTCGCGTTATAGAAGCGGTCGATCGCGTGCGGTGACAGGCCAGCCACACTTTCATCGAAACGCTTCAGCGGGTTGCGGCCGCCTTCGACGTGGGGGAAGTCGGACGAGAACATGCACACCTCCTCGCCGCTGTTCTTGATGATCCAGCCGGTGTCTTCGTGCGGATAGGGCGTGACGCGCACTTGGCGTTGGACGAACTCGCTGGGCTTCAGCGATAGTTTCTTCAGCCGCTCCTCGCCCTTCTGGAACGCTGCGGCACCTGAATCCATGAAGCGCATCCAGCTCGGCAACCACGAGCCGCCGAGTTCGATGACGCCGAACTTCAGCTTCGGAAAGCGGTCGAGCACGCCGTCGAAAATCATCGCGGCTAGCGTGAGCATCACCGAGTGCGGGATCATCATGTAGGAGACGGAGGTGAAGTTCTCTTCGCCGCCGTGAAAATCCTTCACCTTCGGCAGGCCGTTGTTGAAGTAGTCCGGGTTGATCTTTTCTTCGCCGCCGACGTGGAAGACGATGGGTAGCCCCGCCTCCTCCGCCATGCGCCAAATCGGATCGAACGCGATGTGGCTCGGCGAATGTCCTTTCGGGCAGATGGACGGAACGGTCAGCGCCTTCGATCCGCCTTCGATCGCGGCTTTCGCGGTCGCCTTCGCGCGGTCCAGATCCGCGAGCGGCACGTAGGCCGTCGGCAGGAAGCGGCGGTCGACCGAGCAGAACGCGGTCATCATGCGGTTGTGCGCTTCGGCGGTTGCGTAGGCGAGGTCCGGGTTCGTCTTGTCCAAGCCGAAATTGCCGAGGCACCAAGTCGTGAACACCAGTTGGCTTGCGAAGCCCAACGCGTCCAGGGCTTTCGGCCGGTCGGCGCGCTCGAAGGCGCCCAGCGCTTCGTAGTTCCGGCGCAAGAGGATGTTGTCGATCGCGCCCGCGCGAAAGGCTTCGTCCGATTGCTTGGCGCGCGCGTCCTTCACCCATTTGCCGTCGCGCGTCCACGCCTTCAGCTTCGGCAGGTCGTCGTAGGCGGCGCGATATTTCGCTTCGAGGAAATCGTCCAGACAATCGGCCAACTCCATCAAATGAGAGTCGGCATCGTGGATTTGGCGACCGGCGGCGTATGACATGGCAAGCCTCATCGAGAGCGGGCGATGATTGCGGAGCTTTGGCCCACGCGCAAGCGGGGCTCAGGGCACGCGGACGAAAATCGCCTCGAGGCTCGATAGGTTCATGCCGTGCTTGACGTAGTTATAGGGGGTTAGGTTCACGGCCTTGATCAGGCGGCGTGCGATCTCAGTCCCCACGGCCCCGCCTTCGCGCGGCACCATGTCGAAGTCCAGCAGGTTGATGCAGGCGAGGTCCTGCTCGAACGCCTGCACGCCCGAGAGGCCGTTGCCCGTCATCCAACTCAGCAGCAGGCGATTGACGCCTTCGTGCGCCACGACGAGCGCCGTGTGCCAACCCGGCTGTGCCAGCAAGCGCTCCAACGCCGCGACGCTGCGCATCTGCACTTCGGAGAACACATCGCCACCCATCATGCGCGCGCCGGGCGATGCTGCCTGATCGAACTCGAACGTCATGCGCGCGGCCAATTCTTCGCGGCTCTTCGCCCGGAAGAGACCGCCACCTTTGATCTCGACCAGACCGCGGTCGACTTCGAGCGTCAGATGGTCCTTGTCCGCGTTTGCCGTCAGCACCAACTCCGCCGTCTCGCGCGTGCGCGGCAGTCCGGAACAAAGCGCGCGATCGAAGCGGACGTGGCTGAGCGCCAGACCGCTTGCGCGTGCCTGCTCGCGGCCGAGCGGCGTGAGCGGCACGGAATCCGTGTGCCCGCTCTCGCGCACCTCGCGCCCGAAGTAGTCGACGTGGCCGTGCCGCATCAGATAGATGCGGCGCCGGCCTGTCGTGCCGGGCAATGCGGTCATCAGATCGCGCCCGAGGCCTTCAACGCGGCGATGTCGCCGGCACTGAAGCCGAACGCGCCCAAGATTTGATCGTTGTGCTGGCCCGCAGTTGGCGGCGGCCCCTGCACTTCCACTTTCGAGCGGCTGAAGCGCGGCGCCGGTCCCGGCTGGACGACGCCGTCGACTTCGACGAACGTGCCGCGCGCTTTGTTGTGCGGATGGTCCGGCGCTTCGGCAAGCGACAGCACGGGCGCGTAACACACATCCGTGCCTTCCATCAGCGCGTCCCATTCGACGCGCGTCTTCGTCTTGATCACGCGCGCGATCTTTTCTTTCAGGCTGGGCCACTTCGCGCGGTCCATCTGCGACTGGAATTCGGGATCGGTAAGCGAGGCCTTTTCGAGCAGCAACGCATAGAACTGCGGTTCGATCGAGCCGATCGACACCCACTTGCGGTCCGACGTTTCGTACGTGTCGTAGAAATGCGCGCCGCCGTCGAGAAGGTTCACGCCCTTCTCGTCCTGCCACATGCCCATCGCCTTGAAACCGTAGAACATCGACATCAGCGAAGCGGCGCCGTCCGTCATTGCGGCGTCGACGACTTGGCCCTTGCCCGAGCCGCGCGCTTCGAATAGCGCGCACGCCATGCCAAACGCGAGATAGAGCGCACCGCCGCCGAAGTCGCCGACCAGGTTGAGCGGCGGCACCGGCGTTTCACCCTTGCGGCCGATGCCGTGCAGCGCGCCGGTGAGCGCGATGTAGTTGATGTCGTGACCGGCGGCTTGGCTCAGCGGACCCGTTTGGCCCCATCCGGTCATGCGGCCGTAGACGAGCTTCGGGTTGCGCGCGAGTGCGGCATCTGGACCGAGGCCAAGCTTCTCCATAACTCCTGGTCGAAACCCCTCGAGCAATGCGTCCGATTGGGCGATCAACTTCAACGCGACCTCGACCGCCTCGGGTTTCTTGAGATCCAGGGCCAGGGAGCGCCGTCCGCGGCTTGTTACGTCGAATTTGTTGGCGCCGCGGCCGCCCTTGCGATCGATGCGTACAACTTCTGCGCCCATATCGCTGAGCAGCATGGTGCAAAACGGACCGGGGCCGATGCCCGCGAACTCGATCACCTTCACGCCTTTGAGCGGACCCATGACATTGCCTCCGAGAGTCACTAGTTAAATGCTGAGTGCCGAAGGGTTTAGTTCATAGCGAACGAGCCCGCAAATCGAGTACCGGAGTGATGGGGATGACGTTACGCACTGTTGCGGCCACAGCCGCGTGCATCGGTTCGCTGCTGTTGGCGAATGTCGCGATCGCCGACGGTTTGCCGGACGACGAAGACTTCAACCCCGTGCCGTCGACGCCTGGCGTGCCCGCGCCTGGCATGGTGCAACCACCGCCGATCAAAGCAACGAAGCCCGCGCCCACACCGGCGAAACCGCCTGTGCCCACGCCTGCGCCGGCAATCACACCGCCTCCAGCTGCAGTGGTAACGCCACCACCAACGCCTGCGCCGAGCACAACCGCAACCGCGCCCATAGTAACGCCGCCGCCGGCGGCCTCGGCACCAACGCCTGCGCCCACGACAACCGCCGCCGCGCCGGCAACAACACCGCCGCCAACCACGCCTCCCGCGACGTCGACAGTTGCAACACCCTCACCGAGCCCTTCGACCGCCACAGCACCGCCGGCCACCTCGAGCGGCGCAACCCCAGCCGCGACCGCTTCGCTCGCACGCCTTTACTCCGTCACATCGATCGACGTGAAGCTGCTCGACGCGCAACAGCCGATGGCCGAAGTCACCGTCAAAGGTTTTGCGCCAACCGGTGGATGGACCAACGTCACGCTACGCCCCGTCGAAACGAAAGGCGGCGTTTTGGAACTCGAGCTCGTGGGGAAAGCCCCATCGGGACCGGCAACGCAAGCGCTGACGAACATCGCGGCCGCCGTCCAGATCAACCCGCTGCCGCCGGAGGTCAAGATGATCCGCATCGTTAGCCAGACGAACAAGGCGCTGAAAGTTATCCGCTAACCAAGCAACTGTCCGTCATCGATTGTGAAAAGCGATCCGGTGATGAACGACGCATGGCGTGAGCAGAGCAACAACAGCGTGGCGTCCAAATCTTCCTCGCGACCGATGCGTTTGCGCGGAAAACTTGCGATCTGCTTCTGTCCGCCCTCGCTCTTGAACCACTGATCGTTAAGCTCGGTTTCGATGAATCCGGGACATATCGCATTCACCGCGATGTGATGTTTTGCCCACTCCCGCGCGAGCCCTTTCGTCATCATCGCGACGGCCGCTTTGGACATGCTGTAGGCAACAAGACCCGGTAGCGCCTTGAACGCCCCGATCGAAGCAATGTTAACAACGCGCCCATGGATCTTCTGCGCAAGCATGCGCGAACCCACCGCCTGCGCGACGAAGAACGCCCCCTTCACGTTCGTGTTCATGATCGTATCGTAGTCGCGTTCGGCCAATGCGGCCGCACTGGACTGCACATTCAAGCCCGCATTGTTAACAAGAATTGAGATTGGCCCCGCCGCCTTCTCAGCCGCAGAAACGCAAGCCTGAATGCCTGCGACATTCGTGACATCGAGCGCGAGCGCTGTCGCGCGACCACCCTTCGCTTCGATCTTATCGCGCAACGAATGCAAACGTTCGACGCGCCGCCCCGTGATGACGACATGTGCACCCGCATCGCTCAAAACTTCGGCGAAGCGCGCGCCAAATCCGCTGGTTGCACCGGTGATGAACGCGGTTTGTTCCTTAAGATCGAACGTCACTTGCTGCGTCATCGAACGTCTCAAAAAAGGTTGCGGACAATTATCCTTAAACGACGGCCTGCAACTTTCCCAGTTACGAAAACTGCTTTTCTGTTGCGCGTTTCCATGCGTATCTTCTCGTCATGCAAATCGACGTCATCTCCGACACCGTCTGTCCCTGGTGTTACATCGGCAAACGCCGCCTTGAGCGCGCGATGAGCCTTCGCCCTCAGATCGAATTCGACGTGCGCTGGCGCCCGTTCCAACTCGATCCCGCGACGCCCGTCGAAGGCGTCGATCGCATCGCGTATATGGAACGCAAGTTCGGCTCGTCGGAAAAGATCAAGCCGATTCACAACGCGCTTCTGAAGGCGGGTGAGGATGAAGGCCTCGCATTCGCGTTCGAAAAAATTACGCGCACACCGAACACGCTAAACTCGCACCGCGTCATCCGCTGGTCGCATTCGCTGGGGGTGCAGGACAAGCTCGTCGAGCTTTTGTTCCACCGCTACTTCATCGATGGCGCCGATATCGGCCAGATCAAGGTGCTGGCTGCTATCGCGGACGAAATCGGGATGGACGCCGAACTCGTCGAAGAATTGTTGAACTCCGACTCCGATCGTGAAGCTGTCGAACGCGAAGACACGATGGCTCGCAAGATCGGGATCAACGGCGTGCCGACGTTCCTGATCGGCGGCAAAGTGCTGGTCAACGGCGCTCAGGATGCCGAGCACCTTGTTCGCATCATCGACCGCGTCGCCTCCGAATCCGAAAACGCCGTCGCAACAGGCTAAAGCCCGGCCCAGCGCGCAGTCCAATACGTGGCGCCCGCCGCCACGTACGCCATCACGAACAGATAGCCGAACATGAAAGCCGTCCAGCGCCACGAGTTCATCTCGCGGCGTGCAACCGCAATCGTCGCCATGCATTGTGGCGCAAACACGTACCACGCCAGGAACGCGAGAGCCGTCGGCAACGACCAGGCATGCTGCAGCGCCTGCGCAAGCCCATTGGCATCGCCTTCCGTTTGCACCGCATAGACGGTGCCGAGCGCAGCCACCGCGACCTCGCGTGCCGCGAAACCCGGAACCAACGCGATCGCAATTTCGAGGTTGAAGCCGATCGGCGTCAGCAGCGGCTCAAGCCAACTGCCGAGCATCCCTGCATAGGTTTCGCGAATGCCATCGGCGCCGCTCGGATGCGTCGACAGGAACCAAAGGATCACAGATATGGCAAAAATATACCTGCCGGCCCGCTTCAAGAACGCCCATGCGCGCATCCAAAGGTTGATGAAGAAGTCTCGAGCGTCGGGCAGTTTGTAGGTCGGCATTTCCATCAACAACGGCTGCGGCCGGCCCCGCATCAGCGTGCGCTTTAAGACGAATGCCACGATCACCGCACTTACGATGCCGGCGATATAAAGGCCGAACATCACCAGCCCCTGCAAATTGAACAGGCCGACGGTCGTCGGCGGAATGAACGCCGCAATGATAAGCGTGTACACCGGCAGACGCGCCGAACACGTCATCAACGGGGCGACCAAGATCGTCGTCAGACGGTCGTTTTCATTTTCGATCGTCCGTGCCGACATCATACCCGGAATTGCACAGGCGAAACTCGACAGCAATGGAATGAACGATCGCCCGTTCAGCCCAACCCGAAGCATCAGCTCGTCCATCAAAAACGCCGCGCGCGCCATGTAGCCCGATGCTTCAAGCGCCAGAATGAAAGCGAACAAGATGACGATCTGCGGAAGGAACACGACGACACTGCCGACGCCCGCGATGACACCATCGACAATCAGGCTCTTGAGCCAACCCTCGCCAAGCGTGGCCCCGACCCAAGTCCCAAACGCACCGATCCCCGCTTCGATCGCGTCCATTGGCACGACAGCCCACGTGAACACGGCCTGGAACATCAAAAACAACAATCCAAGCAGGATGATCGGTCCCGCGATCGGATGAAGCGCCACGCGATCAATCGCGCGCGTCAGCCGGTTCATCGCGGGCTCCGCCAAGATCGTTTCCCGCGCGATCGATCGCGCGTCGCGCTGAAGGCCGCGCAAGTCCATAACTTCCGCGAGGCCGCTCCCCGCGCCACCCTGTTCGATGAGCTGATCCAGCCGCGCGAGCAACGGCGCGCGCCCCGCCTTGCGCGTCGCACAGGTCGTCACAACCGGAATACCGAGCCTTGCTTCAAGCTGGGCAACGTCGATCAGCACGCCGTCGCGCTCGGCCAAGTCGATCATGTTGAGAACCAGCAACATCGGCCGCCCCAGGCCTTTGAGCTGCAGCGCCAAATGCAGGTGCGTCCGCAAGTCGGCGGCATCGATTAACACGAGCAATGCGTCGGGCGGCTGCTCGTCCTTGCCGCTGATCACTTCGACGGCAATCCGCTCATCGAGCGAGCGTGCGGACAAGCCGTAAATGCCCGGCAGATCGATCAACTCAACCGAGCGCCCACCAGGCGTGGCGAACGTGCCGCTCCGCCGCTCGACGGTCACGCCCGCGTAGTTCGCGACCTTTGCTCGTCCACCCGTGAGGCCGTTGAATAAGGTCGACTTCCCCGAGTTCGGTGCGCCGACCAGTGCAAGACGAAAGGCGCTCATACCGGTTCAACCTCGACCAGCGCCGCTTCCAGTCCGCGCAATGCGATGATCGTACGGTTGAGCCGGACCGCTAGCGTCCGCCCACCGAACGGCCCATGGCCCAGCATTTCAACTTCGTCGCCCTCCGAGAACCCAACCTCGCGCAACTTTGCCTCAAGTTCCGCGGACACCGCATCGACGGCGCGCACATGGGCAATGCGTCCCGGCTTCAATTCGCTCAGTTTCATAGGGCCGACATTATTGCAAATCACTCGCAATAACAATGATGCATGGTCGAAGGCTTGCCTGCATTGCGTTGGATCAAGAGCCTCAAGGCTTCGGACGTACCGCTCGAGGAAACACGCCCTTCGTCGTGAACTTGTGACCTGGCGCGCGTTTGATGCCCGTGCCCGCGGGTTGTGTTGCCGGAACGAGGTGATGCTTCCCGGCGCCGATGAGGTCGCTGCGGCCCATTGCTTTCAACGCTTCGCGCAGCACCGGCCAGTTTTCGGGATCATGGTAGCGCAGAAAGGCTTTGTGCAGACGCCGCTGGCGTAAGCCCGTGACGCTCGCCACCCGCTCCGATGCGCCGCGCCGCACGCCGCGCAGCGTATTGACGCCCGCGTGGTACATCGCGGTCGCGCTTGCCATCGGCGACGGCAGGAAGGTTTGCACCTGGTCGGCCTTGAAGCCGTTTTTCTTCAGCCACAACGCAAGCTGCATCATGTCTCTGTCGGTCGTGCCCGGGTGGGCCGCGATGAAATACGGGATGAGGTAGTATTTCTTGCCCGCCTTCTTCGCCGCCGCATCGAACATCGTCTTGAAGCGATCGTAGGTGCCGATCCCCGGCTTCATCATTTTCGAGAGCGGGCCGTCTTCCGTGTGTTCCGGCGCAATCTTCAAGAGGCCGCCGACGTGATGCGTCACGAGCTCTTCGACGTATTCGGGGCTTTCGACGGCGAGGTCGTAGCGGACGCCCGAGGCAACCATCACCTTCTTCACGCCCGGCAGTGCGCGCGCTTTGCGGTAGAGGCCAATCAATGCGTCGTGGCTGGTGTTCAGATTCGGGCAGATGCCGGGATAGACGCAGGATGGTCTTCGACACGCGCTTTCGATCTTAGGGTCCTTGCACGCCATCCGATACATGTTCGCCGTCGGCCCGCCGATGTCGGAGATGACGCCGGTGAAGCCTTTCGTCTTGTCGCGGATGTTGCCGATCTCTTTCAGCACCGAGGCTTCCGAGCGGCTTTGGATGATGCGCCCTTCGTGTTCCGTGATCGAGCAGAACGTGCAGCCGCCGAAGCAGCCGCGCATGATGGTGACGGAGAAGCGGATCATCTCCCACGCCGGGATCTTCGCGTCGCTGTATGACGGATGCGGCCCACGCGCGTACGGCAGATCGTAGACGCTGTCCATCTCAGCGGTTTCAAGCGGGATCGGCGGCGGCGTCAACCACAGTTCGCGGTCCGCATGCCGTTGCACCAGCGCGCGCGCGTTGCCGGGATTGCTTTCGCGGTGCAGGACGCGCGAGGCGCGGGCATAGGCTTCTTTGTCTTCGATCACTTGTTCGCAAGACGGCAGACGCACGACCGTGTTCGGTGCGCCGATGCGTGCGCCTTCGTCGGCGCTGTCGATGTCGTCGGCGTGCGCTTCGGCCCAACCTTCGGGCACGCGGGATTTGAATAGCGCGACGCCGCGCACATCGTCGAGTTCCGACGGCTTTGCGCCCGCCGCCATGCGGCGCGCGACTTCGACGATTGCGCGTTCCGCGTTGCCGTAGAGAAGAATGTCGGCCTTCGCATCCGCCAGGATCGAGCGGCGCACTTTGTCCGACCAGTAGTCGTAGTGCGCGATGCGCCTGAGCGATGCTTCGATCCCGCCGAGTACTATCGGCACGTCCTTGAATGCTTCGCGACAGCGTTGTGCGTAGACGACGGAGCAGCGGTCGGGCCGCTTACCGCCTTCCCCGCCCGGCGAATAATTGTCGTTGTGACGGAGACGGCGATCCGACGTGTAGCGGTTCACCATCGAATCCATGTTGCCGCCGGTGACGCCGAAGAAGAGACGCGGCTTGCCCAACGCTTTGAACGGTTCAGCGCTTTGCCAATCGGGCTGCGCGATGATGCCGACGCGTAAGCCCTGCGCTTCGAGCAAGCGGCCGATGATCGCCATGCCGAAACTTGGATGATCGACATAAGCGTCGCCCGTCACGATCACGACGTCGCAAGCGTCCCAGCCCAAGCGCTCCATCTCCGCGCGCGACATCGGCAGAAACGGGGCAGGCTTGGTCGGCGGCTTCGCGGTCGAAAACAAGAGCGTGGCGGCGTCCATTTGCGAAGCTCTGGGCGGCGAAGGCCCCCAAGTCAATGCGCCCACAAAGCCTTGTTGCCGGCCGTCGCCCGACCACTAGCCCCATGGCCGGCGCCCGCCGTTAACCCAACATCTCGCTACCCTGCCAGAAAATTCCGCACGGAGCGTGCTGGAAAGGCACTCCACACGCGCCGCGCGAAATGCCATCAATGCATTTGGGGAAGCTTGGACTGGTTTGAGCGCTGGGGGGCGCATCGACGGTGGCCGAGGGGGCATTTCCGTCTGAGAATGACGTCAAGGGACGATTGATGCTGTCGGGCGCCGACGCCATGGGACCAAACCCATGGACTGCGCCGCGACCGACAGCTGCAGCGCACGGCCTGACGGCGGACGATCTCGACGACGACAAACTCGCGGACGCGATGGACGCGACGAAGAAAGAGCTGAAGCAATTCGGGGCGCGCTATCTCTCGTCATTCATCGTACCGCTGAGCGTGGTTGGCGTCGCCTACTACGTGCTCGTTGGCGACTTCTCATTCGTGCGCACGCCGATCAGCTTGTCGACACTTCCCGTCATCGACCTTGCCCGCCTGCCCGCATGGGAGTGGGCAGCTTATCTTGGCGCTTCGCTGATCATCGCGGCGGTTGCCGCACACTTTCAATCGCGCGGCCACAAGAAAGCAAAGATTGCCCGCGAACATTATGCGACGGCGGGCGAACGCTACCGCGCGTTCCAAGAGGCCGAGCGTCAGTGGATCAACGAACAGCGTCGCCGCACTTCGGCCGCGTTCTGGCAACAAGACATTCGCAAGATCGCTGCCGGTAAAGGCATGAAGCCGAACGACGTGTTCGCGCAGGAAGTCGGCAAACTGTTCGTCGCTTGGGGCTGGATGGTGAAGTTGAACCAACGCTCGCACGACTACGGCGTCGACATTTTCGCGAACGGCAAGGAAGGCAGCGCCGTCGTGCAATGCAGCCACTCAGCCGACGGCGGGCCTGCAGCTTCGGAAGTGCGCGACCTCGCCGGCAGCCGTCATGCGTTCGATGCCGATTACGGGTTGATGATTTCGATCCATCCGCCAAGCGCCACGCGCCAAAACGAGTTCTTCTCCGAACGCGGCCAACTCGAATTCTGGCACTTGGGCCACATTCTTGAGCAGGCGCTCGTCCTGTTCAAACAGCGCACCGGCGAAAACCCGCCGGAGGACAGCGGCCGCAGCCAATTCCTGAACCGCGACGGCACGCCGATCGCCTGGCACGTCGGCGAGCAAGCCGCGGAATAGCAGGGTTTTGAGCCACCCTCGTTGTAGCCGCCGTCAATTGCGCTTTGCCCGCACAGCGGCGATCCTCCGGCGCACAAGGATTCGGGAGTTCTAATCATGAAGCGCCTTTTCGCCGTCGCCGGTTTGTTTCTCGTAAGCCACATTGCGCAAGCGGGCGACGACGTCGCCGGTTCGAAAGACCATCCGCTACTGACACGCTATCCGCAAAGCTTCATCACCGAGTACGAAAAGAACTTCAACGCGGTAGCGATCACGACCGGCAAAGCCGCCGACGGAAGCGCGCAGAAGCAATCGATTGAAGGCCAAGCGACCACGATCAAGTACTTCTATGAGAGCCCGGAGAAGCAGCCATCACCGCTGCAACTCCTGCGAAACTACCAAAACGCCATCAAATCCATCAAAGGCACAGTTGTTTACGAGCGCCTACCGTCCGAAGGCGACGGCGGTGAAACCACGCTGAAGGCGAACGCCAACGGCAAAGACATCTGGGTCAAAGTCGAGCCAGACGTCTGGAGCGCACCGACACAAAGCTACAAGCTGACCGTCGTCGAAGTCGAAGCGATGGCGCAGGTGATCAGCGCGAACGCGATGCTGGATGCGTTGAACAAAGACGGCTTCATCGCGCTCTACATCAACTTCGACACCGGCAAGTCGGTTCTGAAATCGGACGGTGACGCAACGGTCAAGGAGATTGCCGCGATGCTCAAAAGCGCGCCAAGCCTCAAGATCAGCATTGAAGGCCACACCGACAATGTCGGCACTCCGGCCTCCAACCAAAAGCTGAGTGAAGACCGCGCCAAGGCGGTAATGGCCGCCATCGTCAAAGGCGGGATCGCGCAAAATCGCATGAGCGCGAAGGGTTTGGGCCAAACCACGCCGATCGCCGACAACCGCACGGACGACGGCAAGGCGAAGAACCGGCGCGTCGAACTCGTCAAACAGAAATAGCAACACCCACCGCCGGATTCCCCTGAGACGCGAAAACGGCTGGTAAACATCGACGGGTTGCGGCGGATTCACACGACGCTGCGGCCCGTTTTGCGTTACAACTCTTCCCGTGTTGGGGACGAGTTTGGGTACATGCCGCTGAAAGGTCTTTTCAGAGCGATCGGGCTGTCGTCCGCCGAAGCGGATCCCGAGGTGCCGGCGTTTGGCGGCCCGGAATATTTCGCCGCGAGCAGCCGCAACGCTCCGACGGGCGAGTGGGAACACATCATCGGCCGCATTCAGGCCGGTCGCAACTCGCACGTCATCGCGCTCGTTCACGGCCATCAGATGCCGCGCGAATATCCGTGGGAGTGGTACTGGCGCGAGTTCATCGGCACCCGGCACATGGAAGATTTCTTGACCGCGATGGCAAGCGTGCCGCCGACGGCCAAGCTGGATGTCGTGCTGCATTCCTTCGGTGGAAGCTTCCTCGCCGTCCAGCAAATCGCACGCGCGATCAAAGCACATAAGGGCGAGACAACCGTCTTTGTGCCCCACTACGCACAGCATATGTCGACCTTGATCGCGCTCGCTGCCCGCAACATCGTGCTCGGGCCGAACGCCGCGCTCTCGTTCATCGAACCCGACGATCAGGTCCTGACGAACGTCGTGAACCAAAAAGGTGCGCGCAACGTCTCCGACCTGACCGTCATGCGTCTCCATATGGAAAAGAACTGGTGCCGCGAAGCACGCGAGTTCGTCTGCGAACTGGAACACAACGCGGGCCACGCCGGTCGCTGCAGCCTGGCGATGCAACTCGTCGGCGGCAAGCGCTCGCCGTGGGATCCGATGACGCCGAAGCTCGCGCGCTCGATCGGCTTGCCGATTTCGACCAGCGTTCCGGCGGACGTCTACGAACTCATTCGTGCGTCGCGCTCGAACCCTGTGGCCGACCAAGGCGTGCGCACCGGCCCGTCGCCGGCAGAGATGCAGGCAGCCGCCTACATGCCATTCGAAAGGCATTCGCCCTGGCGTCCGCACGCGACGCTCCGCGAATTGCCGCCCGAAATGGCCCCCCGCGCGCGCCAACAAAGTGATGACGACGCGCAAGCCGGCGCCAGCAGTTGGGAAAGCTGCAACATCGCCGCCCGACCCTATATCTCGCGTCTCGAGCAACGCCGCCAAAGTCGTGTCCTCTGCGTGATCCACAACGATCAGATGGAAAGCGACAATGTCGACCTTCTGACGACCGAAGACACGTTGACCGCGCTCTACGCGCTCGACCCGCACGTACCGCTCGACATCATCCTGCACACGCCCGGCGGCCTAGCCTACCAAGGCATGCAACTCGCCCGCGCGATTAAGGCGCACAAAGGCAAGAAGACGGTCTTCGTGCCGTTTTACGCGATGTCGGCCGGCACGATCATGACGCTGGCCGCCGACGAAATAGTCATGTCGGACCACGCGGCGCTCGGGCCGATAGACACGCAGATCTTTGTGCCCTCGATCGGCATGCGCTTCCCGACGCGTGCAATCCTCTCGGTCCTGGAAACAAAGCCCAAGACGAAGATCAGCGACGACGTCCTCGAACTCGCGCTGCAATGCAAGCGCGACCAGGGCGAACATCACAACAACGCGCTCGAATTGATGGCTGGCACCTATCCGTCGAGCACGGCCCACAAGATCGCTCACCGGCTAAACGACGGCGACCTGACCCACGGCTACCCGCTGACCTACAAGGAAGCGAAAAACCTCGGCCTCAAAGTCACAAACGCCATGCCGCCCGAAGCGATCGACCTCATCCGCATCTTCCGCCGCGACCGCTACGCGCGCAGCGTCTTGTTCTGCCCGTAAGCGCCCCACATCGACCCCGTCTTCGCGGATCGCGGTGATCCGGCTATGGCCCCGGGGACGTTGAGATGAGCGCTTGAACACGGGCGGAAGGGGATACCCAGACCAGAATTTGAGCGAACAACCCCATGTACCCTAAAGTTAGGTGCAGCAAATGCGCTTGAGCGCCGCCAAATCTCGGATTTAACCGACACGCCCCGCGTTCCACGTCGATCACCGATGATGATCTACCCGTTAGCTGCCTTAATGCGCCAAGTGTAGAACAAATAACGAACAAAAGCAAGAGCAAAGGCGCCGGACGTCGCTTGCTCCCGTTCGTTGGCAAACCTACTTCGCGAACCCTAAAGCGTCGGACCGATGCAGCGGGGTCAAGCTCGCCGGCCAAGCGCGCGTCATGGCGTGTCAAGAACAGCGGCGAAACACCCTCGGAGTTTGTCGTGTGTCCCCGCAGTATGGTCACGGGACTCCATAACCCAAAGGGCACCTGGTATGTCACGGTGACGGCGCCCGTGGTTCTCAGGAAGCTCGACGAGGCTGAAAAGCCGGTGCTCGGCTTCATCTATGGCGGATACAAAGCGTTGATCGACAGCGTCGGCGCCGAGAGATACGGCTAGTTTGCCTGGCCGGTGGACGGCGGACCCTCAGACTGGCGACGCGGTCTCTCGCTCGTCGGTTAGGAAGACCTCCAACACCGCAATTGATGCCCGAGCTCCCAGGTCTTGCGCCCTCTCGACACCTACCGCGCTTCGATCACGCCCCCTTCCAAGCGAACGCTTCTCTCCGCCGCACATCCCCACGGCGAAAACCCAGCACCCCACGTGCAACAGCGGCGGCGAAATCGCGCCGCGCGCGTGAGCGGGGCATGGCGTGGAGCAAGCGGTGCTGCGCAAAGTGCAGGCACGGGAGTGACCAATACAGATGCCCGCCAGCGACAAAGAACGCCTAGAGATAGAGCGCTAGGACGCCGGTGCTTTTGGGGGATTTCAAATGCCGACTGTAACAAGCGACGTGCTGATCGGACCTGGTGAGGTCGTCAATCTCGCCAGCGGCTACACGGTCGGCGCCGGGGCCAGCGTCTCGTTCACGAGCGAAGGAACGCTCAACGTCGAAAACACGTCGCCCACCGCCAGCATCTTCGGCTTCTTCACGTTTCTCGGCGACGCACCGAACACGCTCTTCTGGAACAAAGTCGGCGCGACGTTCAAGGTGCAGGCTCTTGGCGCAAATGCCACGGCGAAGGGCATCATTAGCGGCGGAAACGTCCCTAATATCACCAACGACGGTTTGATCGAGGTGTTGGGCGGCCTTAGCGCCGTCGGCATCGAAAATATCTCCGACGCGACCCACGCGACGATCAACACTGGCGTTATTCGTGTCACCGCGACCACTGGCGCCGCCACCGGGGTCATGACACGCGGCGCTCTCAACAACAGTGGCCAAATCGATGTCGCGGCGGGCGGTAAAGCTGTCGGCGTCCTTCTCGACACGTTCACGGGCAGCTTGACGAACTCCGGTTTAATCAGAGCGACGTCCAACGGCGCGACGCCGAGCATCGCGGTCGAGCTCCAGACCGGGCCGAATGCGGATTTGACGATCACGAACGCGATCACCGGCGCGATCGAAGGTGACTATGTCTTCAAAGAGAGCCTCTCGACGTTCTCGCAACAGGGCGGCAAGCACACGATCGAGAACGCAGGCGCGATGATCGGAATCGTGGACGTCGGCCTGAACGACGATCACGTTCACAACACCGGCGCGATCACGGGCGCCGTCGCCCTCGGCCAAGGCGCTGACGTCTACGACGGCGGCGGCACGCTCGACGGCACGCTCTATGGCGGCTTCGGCGACGACACTATCATGGGCGGCGCGGGCGAAGAGACCTTCCACGGCGAAGAGGGGAACGACCTCATCGACGGCGGCGCGGGCGACGACGTGCTCGACGGCGGGCACGGCGCCGACACGCTGAATGGCGGCCTGGACGCGGATAAGCTCTACGGTGGCTACGAAAACGATACCCTGCACGGCGGCGACGGCGACGATGAACTCGACGGCTGGCAAGGCGCGGACACGCTCTACGGCGACGCCGGTGCTGACACGATCGTCATTTCGAACGCCGCTTACTCGACCGGCGCAACGTTCGATACCGCCGTCGGATTCGATTTCGCAGAAGACAAGATCCGCCTGGCGACGGCGCCGATCGTGATCGACGCAGAGGTTGCCGGCGGCGCGCTGTCGCTGGCGACGTTCGGGACAGATTTAGCCGCCGCAGTCTCGCCCGCGCAATTGAGCGCCGGCGGCGCGCTGCTGTTTTCGCCGGCAACGGGCGACTATGCCGGAAGCTCGTTCCTCGTCATCGACGCGAACAATACGGCCGGCTACCAAGACGGCTTGGACATTGTCGTCCGCCTGCAGTCGCCCACGAATCTGAATCAGCTCGCGCTTTCGACGTTCGTCGCCGGCGCATCGACCTATCAACCGCTCGCGCTCGAATTCACGTCTTCGCCGCTGCTCGGACAGGGGCGCGAGATCTACGGCGACTTCACAATCCACGACGGCGAAACGCTGCACATGACGCAGCAATCGTCGGTGATGGGAATCGCGGCTCTCAAGCAAGGCTCCGCGGCGCCCGTCGTCACCAACGCCGGCGACGTGTTGATTGAGAATGCGCCGGGGTTCTTTGGTTTGGTGGGCGTCGCCCCCACGCTGGACACCGCGGATTTCGCACTGACGTTCGTAAACACCGCGACCGGCGACTTCGTCGTCGACGCCAACTTTGCAGTGTTCGGAACGATTTGGGCCAAGGGCGCGATCGTTCGCCACTTCGAAAACGCCGGGCACTTCGAAGTCACCTCGAACAAGAACGCGACCGGCGTCGAGTTGACCAATCCCAACGCTACGTTCGTGAACACCGGCGAGATCGAAGTTGCGGCTACGGTGAGCGCCCTCGGCGTCCTCATCGATCAGAACACCAACAGAACGGCGGCGTTCGAAAACCATGGCGTGCTCAGCGTGCACAGCGGCGCGACAGCGCAGTACGCTGAGGGCGTTCGCATCAATGCCGACACAACCAACTTCGAAAACTCGGGGACGATTGCCGTCACGGCGGATAACGAAGCAGTCGACAGCATCGCTATCAACTACGACAGCATGGTCAACGGCGGGCCAAACGCGGTCCTGCACATCGAGAACTCCGGGTTGTTGGAGGCAGAGTTCGCAATTGTAGCCGACACTCGTACGTCTCTCACGAACACCGGCACGGTTCACGGGAAAATCACGTTCGTGGGCACGAACGACGAGATCCACAATCAAGGCGCAATGGTCGGCGACATCGTCCTCGGCGGCGGCAACGATATCTACGAGGGCGCGTTGGGAACGCTTGTCGGCACGATTACCGCTGGCGACGGCGACGATACGCTGGGCGGCGGCGCGAGCGCCGAAACGCTCATCGGCGGAAACGGCAACGATTTCATCCAAGGCCGCGGCGGCACCGACAACATCCAAGGCGGAGACGGCGACGACTGGCTCGACGGCGGCGCGGGCGGCGACACGATCAACGGTGGCAACGGCACACTCGACATCGTGGCCTATGGCGCGTCGAACGCGGCGGTCAATCTCGACCTTCAGGCGAACACGTTCTCCGGCGGCGACGCGCTGGGCGACGTGATCTCCAACGTTGAAGGTGTTTCCGGTTCAAGCTTCGCCGACCAATTGTTCGGCGATGCGAACGCGAACCGTTTGTTCGGTCAAGGCGGCAACGACTTCATCCAGGGCCGCGGCGGCAACGATGCGATCGACGGCGGCGACGGCGACGACTGGCTCGACGGCGGGGCCGGTGCAGACCAAATCTTCGGCGGCAACGGCAACGACATCGTGGCCTACGGCGCGTCGCTAGCGGCGGTGAACGCGGACCTCGCGGCATTCACGTTCACGGGTGGCGATGCCGCGGGCGACACGTATTCGCTGGTCGAAGGCGTCTCGGGCTCGAGCTTCGGCGATCAACTCTTCGGCGACGCGAGCGCGAACCGTCTGTTCGGCCAAGGCGGCAACGACTTCATCCAGGGCCGCGGCGGCAACGACGCGATCGACGGCGGCGACGGCGACGACTGGCTCGACGGTGGTCTCGGTGCCGATCAGATCTTCGGCGGCAACGGCTTTGACGTGGTCGCTTACGGCGCATCGCTCGCGGCCGTCACAGCCGACCTCCAAGCGTTCACCTTCACCGGCGGCGATGCGACCGGCGACACCTACTCGCTGATCGAGGGTGTCTCGGGATCGAGCTTCGCCGACGTTCTGTCGGGTGACGCGAATGCAAACCGGCTCTTCGGCCAAGGCGGCGCCGACACGATCACGGGCCGCGGCGGCAATGATTATCTCGACGGCGGCGCCGGCAACGACGTCTTCGTCTTCGGCAACAATGCGGGCGCCGATACGATCGCGGACTTCGACGATTTCGGCGACGACATTTTGCAGCTTTCCATCACGGGCATTACGACGTTCGGCCAGGTGCAGGCCGTCATGACCCAGCAAGGCGCTGATGTCCTCATCGATTTCGCCACCACCGACATTATCCTGACCAACACGACGCTGGCATCCATGGGAGCAGACGACTTCGCCTTCGTCTGAACCTACGCGGCCATTTCGGCGAGGCGGGCGAGGACTTGCCCAGCGCCCGTCAGCCTCTCTTCAGCGCTCACCCATTCGCGCATGATGACAAGCTTCTGATCGGGGCGGACTTTTGCGATTTTCTGGTTCTGCGCGATCCAGGCGATGAGTTTCGCTGGCTGCGGATAGGCGTTGTTGCGGAAGCTGATGGTTGCGCCTTTCGGGCCCGCGTCGATCTTCTCGACTTGGGCCACGCGGCAGAGACGTTTGATCGACATGATCTTGAGCAACGTTTTCACTTCCGCCGGCAGCGGTCCGAACCGGTCGATCAACTCAGCCGCAAACGCCTCGATCGCTTGATCCGTTTCAAGCGTAGAAAGACGACGATACAGCGCAAGCCGCACGTTCAGATCGGCAACATAACCTTCCGGAATCAACACGGCCGAGCCCAAATTGATCTGCGGCGACCAACTTTCGTCACGCTCAAGTTCGGTCCCACGCAAACTCGCAACCGCTTCTTCCAGCATGTCCTGATAAAGCTCGATGCCGACTTCGCGCACTTCACCGGACTGCTCCTCACCAAGCAAGTTGCCGGCACCGCGAATGTCGAGATCGTGGCTCGCCAAACTGAACCCTGCCCCCAGCGTGTCGAGCGCCTGCAGCACTTTCAGCCGCCGGTCCGCATTGTCGGTCAACTTCCGGTCGGCGGGTACAGTGAAATACGCAAAGGCGCGCGCTTTCGAACGGCCGATGCGTCCGCGCAATTGATAGAGCTGCGCCAGACCAAAGATATGCGAGCGGTGCACGATCATCGTGTTTGCGGTCGGAATATCGAGTCCGCTTTCCACGATCGGCGTCGACAGCAGCACGTCGAACTTGCCGTCGTAGAACGCGGACATAATGTCTTCGAGCCGCGTCGGCGGCATCTGCCCGTGCGCGATGCCAACCTTCACTTCCGGTACCGTGGCTTTGAGAAACTCCTCCGCCTCGCCTAAATCCGATATGCGCGGGCAGACATAGAAGCTTTGACCGCCGCGGTAATGTTCGCGCAGCAAGGCTTCGCGCAATGTCACGGGATCAAACGGTGTCACGAACGTGCGCACGGCGAGCCGATCGATCGGCGGCGTCGCGATGATCGACATCTCCTTCACGCCCGAAAGCGCCAGCTGCAGCGTGCGCGGGATCGGCGTCGCGGTCAGTGTGAGCACGTGCACGTCGGCGCGCAGCTGCTTCAGCCGCTCTTTGTGCGCGACGCCGAAATGCTGCTCTTCATCGATGATCAAAATGCCCAGGTCGCGGAATGCAATCGACTTCGCCAGCAACGCATGCGTACCGATGACGACATCGACCATGCCGGCAGCTAGCGCCGCGCGCGTTTCGCTCGCCTCCTTCGCCGCCACCATGCGTGAGAGTTGGCGCACCTTCACGGGAAAGCCCTGAAACCGCATCGAGAACGTCTTGTAGTGCTGGCGCGCGAGCAGCGTGGTCGGCACCACAACAGCGACCTGCCGCCCTGTCATCGCAACCACGAATGCTGCGCGCAACGCGACCTCTGTTTTGCCGAAGCCGACGTCGCCGCAGATGAGTCGGTCCATCGGACGGCCGCGGGTCAAATCCTCCATCACGTCGGCGATGGCTTTTTCCTGATCTTCGGTTTCACCGTACGGGAAGCGCGCGCAGAATTCTTCATAGACCCCATGCGGCGCATCGATCACCGGCCCTTCGCGCAGCTGTCGTGCGGCGGCCACTTTGATGAGTTGCTCCGCCATATCGCGAATGCGCTTCTTCAGCTTCGCCTTGCGCGACTGCCAGCCCGAGCCACCGAGCTTGTCCAATACCGCGCCTTCGTCGTCAGCGCCGTAGCGCGACAGCAGCTCGATGTTTTCGACCGGCAAGAACAACTTCCCGCCGTCATACTGCAGCTCAAGGCAATCATGAGGGGCGCCCATGACCTCGATCGTCTTGAGCCCCAAATACCGCCCGATCCCGTGATCGACATGCACCACCAGATCATTCGTGCTGAGAGCCGCCGCCTCGGCGATGAAGTTCGCGGCTCGCTTTTGCCGCGCGTGCCGGCGCACAAGCCGGTCGCCCAAAATGTCCTGTTCGGCGATGACCGCGAGCTTTTGGGTCTCGAACCCATTCTCCAAGCCCAGAACGACCAGGCCAACGGCTTGCGGATGCAGGTCGATCAACTCGCCCCACGTATCCAAGAGGCGAATGGCGCCAATGCCGTGATCGGCAAGCACGCCGCCCATCCGGTCCGCCGACCCGGCCGTCCAGCACGCGATCACGACGCGCTTCTTCTTCGCCTGTAGCTCGGCGACCGCCGCGGCAACGCTGTCGAACACGTTCTGGGAAGCTGCGCGCTCGGGCGCGAAATTACGCCCGCGCACCGCGCCTGCATCAAGCTGGCCCGACATCTCGACCGGCTTGAAGGGCGAGAACTGCTTGGCCGCATGCTTGTCCAGCGCGGCACCCCACTCGGCGTCGGTGAGATAAAGCGTCTCCGCTTCCAGCGGCTTATACGGCGGCGCCATGCCCTTCATGGCGGCCTTCGCTTCTTGCCGCGCCAGCACCCGCGCCTCGTGATAGTCCGCGATCAACGTCAACCGCGCCGCGTGCGACTCCTCAACCTGATGGTCCAGCGTCACCGGCGCATCGCCCGTGTAGTCGAAGATCGTCTCCAGCCGCTCATGAAACAGCGGCAGCCAATGCTCCATGCCAGCATGCTTGCGGCCCGCGCTCACCGCTTCATAGAGCGGATCGTCGCCGAGCACGGCGCCGAACGCCGCGATATAGCCGGAGCGGAACCGCTGGATCGAACTCTTGTCGAGCGGCACTTCGCTGGCCGGCGTCAGCGTCACTTCCGTGACCTCGCCGACCGACGTCTGGTTCTCGGCCTCGAAGCGGCGGATCGTCTCCACTGTGTCGCCGAAGAAGTCGAGCCGGTAGGGCATCTCAACCCCCGGCGGAAAGATGTCGACGATCCCGCCGCGGACCGCAAAGTCGCCGGGCTCCACCACCGAACTCGCGCTCACAAACCCGTTACGCTCCAAGAACGCGAGCAACTCGGCGCGCTTGACGGCTGCACCCTTCGCGGCCCGAAAACTCGCACTCTCGATTGCTGTCCGCGGCGGCACGCGTTGCAGCGCTGCACTCACCGTCGCAATCACGACGCGCGGACCCTTCGCGCGCGCAGTCAACGCCGCCAGAGTAGCCATCCGCTCCGCCGCAACTTCGGGCTTCGGCGACACGCGGTCGTAGGGCAAGCAGTCCCAACCCGGGAACATCAACACCGGCACTTTCGGCGCGAAGAAATTCAACGCCTCGGCAAGCGCTGCCGCGCGCTGATCGTCG
This sequence comes from Micropepsaceae bacterium, assembly GCA_044220975.1. Lineage (GTDB taxonomy): Bacteria > Pseudomonadota > Alphaproteobacteria > Micropepsales > Micropepsaceae > SZUA-430. Next base: position 81,436 of record JBGAPZ010000010.1, read on the forward strand.
CGCGCGATGTGGAGGTGCAAAGCCGCGGACTTCGTGACCGCCTCGGCGATCACAAGCGCGTCATAGCCCTCGGGCGCGCCGGCTAAAATCGTGAATTTGCTCATAGAGTTTGGTGCGATAGCGCTCGGGCGGGTTGGTGCGATCGCACAACCAGTCATAAAGGTCGTTGTCGGGGACGGTCAGCAACTGTTCGAACGCATCAAGCCCCGTCTCGTCAAGATGCTCCAAATGCGCATCGGCAAACGGCCCTAGAATAAGGTCGAGTTCCGTCAATCCCCGGTGCCACGCCCGGAATTTCAGCCTTTTGCGCCGTACGTCCATAGCCCGGGTATCTAGGCCGAAAGCTAACCTTGTGGCCAGCCTCGCCTTGCACTGTCTCAGGGCCAACCCACATAAAGCGATCCTAAGATTCGCTGGGCCGTAAGCCATGAACATGAACGCCCCGATCCCGTTGTCCCGTGCAAGGCCTGACGGCGCCCTTGCACGCACGATGCAAACCGTCGTGCTGCGCGACGGCCGGCGCCTGGGCTTCGCACAGTTCGGAGCGAAGAACGCGTTCCCCGTCTTCTACTTCCACGGCTGGCCCGGCTCGCGCCTTGAAGCCGGTTTCTTCGAAGTGCCCGGCGCGCAGATGATTGGCGTCGACCGGCCCGGCTATGGTCTGTCCGACCCGCAGCCCAACCGCAAACTCGCCGACTGGCCGCGCGACATCGAACAACTCGCCGATCATTTGCGGCTCGACAAGTTCGCGGTCATTGGCATGTCCGGTGGCGGCCCGTACGCAGCGTCATGCGCATACTTCCTCAAAGATCGCCTGACGAAGGTCGCGATCATCGCGGGCCTCGGGCCACCGGAAGCGCCGGGCATGAGCAAGAACCGTGTCGGCCTTCTGCTCGACGTCGGTAACCGGCCCTTGACCTCGGCGGTGCTCGGCACGTTGATGCGCACCTTGATCCGAAACCCGAGGGCCGAGCGGCATTTCCATCGCATCCGCGCGCGCGTACCCGCCGGTTCGCGCGACGCAATGGCGATGACGCCGGACTTCCTGCAAATGCTGCTGACCAGCTTTCGCGAAGGTCTGCGCGCTTCCGCCAAGGGGCCGACTTCGGACGCGCGCATCTACGGCGAACCTTGGCCGTTCACCCTCTCCGACATCAAAGTCCCGGTCACGATCTGGCACGGCACCCACGACATTCAGGTGCCCGTCTCCATCGGTCGCCACTATGCCAAATTCATCCCGAACGTCCGCTCAACCTTCCCGGACAGCGAAGGCCACGTCTCGATCATCACGAACTACATCGAGGCGATTATCGGCGACTTGCGCGCACCTTAGCGCCATCTTTGCGACCGGCGCTGCGCCGTCCTAACCTCCGCCGGACATGCGCCCCCAGATTCTCTTTCCCCTCTTTGCCGACGTCGCAACGCTTCAGGGCATCGGTCCGCGCTTTGCGAAGTTGATCGGCAAGCTTGCGGGTCCGCGGCTCGTCGATCTCATCTGGCACAAGCCAGTGTCGATCAACGATTGGCGCGCGCAGTCGACGATCCGCGACGCCCCGCCGAACACAATCGTGACGCTGAAGCTCTTGATCGGAGAGCACAAGCCAGGCCGCTTGCAGAGCCATCCCTACAAGATCCGTGCAAGCGATGAGACGGGTTTCATCGACCTCGTCTTCTTTCGCAGTCACAAGGATTACCTGAAGAACACGGCGCCCACCGGCGAGACGCGCTACGTCAGTGGCAAGGTCGAGCAGTTCGACAACCGCCCGCAGATCACACACCCCGACCGCATCCTCGATGAGAAGGCGTTCGCAGCCGCGCCGACGATTGAGCCTGTCTATGGCGGCACCGAAGGCCTGCCCCCGCGCACGCTTACCCGCGCGGTCACGCAAGCCGTCGACAAAGCCGTCGCACTACCTGAATGGCAGGACGCGGCTTGGCTGAAGAAGCAAGCCTGGCCCGATTGGCTGACCGCGCTCAAACGCCTGCACGCGCCGCAAAGTCTCGCCGACCTCGACCCGACGACACCTGAGCGCCGCCGCCTCGCGTTCGACGAATTGTTGGCCAGCCAACTCGCCCTGGCCCTCGCGCGCGCCCGCATGCGCAAGACGAAGGGCCGCTCCCTGAAAGGCGACGGCCGCCTTCGCGCGACCGCGTTGAAGGCGCTCAAATTCACGCTCACCAAGTCGCAGGAAAAGTCGCTCGCCGAAATCTTCGCCGACATGGCCGCCCCCGAACGCATGTTGCGCCTGCTGCAGGGCGACGTCGGTGCCGGCAAAACGCTCGTCGCCTTCTTCGCCATGCTCAACGCAATCGAATGCGGCACGCAGGCGGCATTGATGGCACCGACCGAAGTGCTCGCCCGTCAACACTTCGCCGTGCTGAAGCCGCTGGGCGATGCCGCCGGCGTCTCGGTCGCCCTCCTCACCGGCCGCGAACGGGGACGCGAGCGCGAAGACACGCTCCAGCGCCTCGCCTCGGGCGATCTCAAAATCCTCATCGGCACACACGCGCTTATTTCCGAGACGGTCGTGTTCAACGACTTGGCGCTTGCCGTCGTCGACGAACAGCACCGCTTCGGCGTGCACCAACGCCTCGCCCTTTCCGGCAAAGGCAACACACCCGTCGACATCCTGGTGATGACGGCAACGCCGATCCCGCGCACGCTGGCGCTGACTGCCTACGGCGACATGGACATGTCGCGCATCACCGAAAAGCCCGCAGGCCGCAAGCCGATCGCAACCCGCGCAATCCCGCTCACCCGCCTGGACGAAGTGGTCGACGCTATCGAACGTGCCGTGCACGACGGCGGCCGCGCATTCTGGGTCTGTCCGTTGGTCGAGGAAAACGAAGACCTCGACATGACCGCGGCCGAAGAGCGCTTCGACGTCTTGGGCGCGACGTTCGGCAACCGCGTCCGCCTCATCCACGGTCGCATGAAGCCTGCCGAGAAAGACGCCGCCATCGCCGACTTCCGCTCGGGCTCTGCCAGCATCCTCGTCGCAACGACGGTGATCGAGGTGGGCGTCGATGTCCCCGATGCAACGATCATCGTCATCGAACACGCCGAACGCTTCGGTCTGGCACAACTGCATCAGCTCCGCGGGCGCGTCGGTCGCGGCGACAAACCGTCGTCATGCGTGCTGCTCTATCAGGCCCCGCTCGGCGAAACCGCCCGCGCGCGCCTCGACTGCCTGCGTACCACGGAAGACGGCTTCAAGATCGCGGAGGAAGACCTGCGCCTCAGAGGCGCCGGCGAACTCCTCGGCCAGCGGCAATCTGGCCTGCCCGGATTCCGCCTCGCCGATCTGGAGGTCCACGGCGACCTGGTCCAACCCGCCAGCGACGATGCAAGACTGATCGTTGCCCGCGACGCCGACCTGCAAACGCCGCGCGGCGAGGCGCTACGCGTTCTGCTTTACCTGTTCGAACAAGACGACGCGGTTAAAACGATCAAGTCCGGTTAACCAGCAAGCCTGCAACGTTTGTCACACGTTGATTCCGTTGATCACGTCTCGACGCAGCGCTTCGCCAACGTCACATATTGAATCGCAAATCGAGTCCACCGTGTCCCTCGCCCTTCCCTTCGCCATCGGCGCCGTCGTGATCGTCACCTCGATCATCTCGGGCATTTTCGGGATGGCCGGCGGTCTCATTCTGATGCTGATCCTGAGCCAGTTTCTGGCAGTGCAGGCGGCGATGGTTCTGCACGGCATCACGCAGTTCTTCTCGAACGGCTGGCGCGCGGTCATGTGGCGGCAGTGGATCGACTGGCGCATCATTGGCCTTTACACGCTGGGCGCCCTGCCCGCGATCCTCTTGCCGCTGGTCTTCGCCTATGTCCCCAGCAAGCCAACGATGCTGATCCTGTTGGGGCTCGTTCCTTATGTGGCCCTCGCCGACCGGCGCGCGGTCGTCGCGACCAAAGCGGCGACGCAGGCCCTCAGCCACACGCTAAAGGTGGGCTATTACGGCGTCCTTCTCTCGCAAGCCCCGAAGCTCGGCTTGGATGTCTATGGTGCCGCGATCGTAGCCGCAGTTATCGGTACGACATTGGCGGGCCCAGTGCTGGAAAAGATGTCGAATGAGAACTTCCGCCGCTGGACGAAGACGATCGTGCTGATCGTGGGCACTATCTCGATCGCCCAGGGCGTCTGGCTCATTCTCGCCCCGCATTGACGGCTAGCGAAGCGGCCGCCACTCTTAGCCGATGAGCCAACCAGACTTCGCCCCCGCGCTCGAGCGCGCCATCACCCGCGCCATCGCGGGCGTCGCCTCGATCACCGATTTGAAGCGCCTGTCCGGCGGCGCCAGCCAGGAAACCTGGTCGTTCGACGGCGCCGGCGCGAACGGCACGACGCCGTTGATCCTGCGCCGCGCGCCCTACGGGAAGACCGTGCAGCGAACGGCGACAGCCGTCCCGCTCGCGACCGAAGCGAAGGTGATCCGTCTCGCCGAAAAAGCAGGCGTCCCCGTCCCGCCCGTTCCCTACGTTCTTCAAGACACGGACGATCTGGGTCCCGGTTACATTATGGGTCGCGTCGAAGGCGAGACGATCGCGCGCAAAATCCTGCGCGACGCAGCGTTCGCCGAAGCCCGCCCAAAGCTGGCGCGCCAGTGCGGCCGCATCCTCGCCAAGATCCACGCCATCGATAGAGCGCAGGTCAGCGATCTGACCGTCGTGCCCCCGCGCGCCCAGTTCGACCAATACCGCACGATCTACGACACATACGACTACCCGCACCCCGTCTTCGAAGTCGCCTTTAAGTGGCTGGAACAGCGGCTTCCCGCGACGCCGGACCTCACGCTCGTGCACGGCGACTTCCGTCACGGCAATCTGATGATCGGTCCTGACGGCGTACGCGCCGTGCTCGACTGGGAGCTGACCCATATCGGCGATCCGGCCGAAGACCTAGGTTGGATCTGCGTCAACTCGTGGCGCTTTGGCGAAACGCACAAAACCGTTGGCGGCTTCGGCGACGTGGCCGATCTGCTGGCCGGTTACGCGGAAGCCGGCGGCAAGAATATGACCGCCGAGCGCGTCAAATTCTGGGAGATGTTCGGTACGCTGAAATGGGGCATCATGTGCATGACGATGTACCAAGCCTTCGCCGGAGGTTCCGACCGCAGCGTTGAGCGCGCCGCGATCGGCCGCCGCTCCTCCGAAACCGAAATCGATCTCGTCAATCTGCTCTATCCGAAGGTGCGGCCATGATGGACCAACCCTCAAGTCTCGAACTCGTCACCGCCGTACGCGAGTTCATCGAAAAGCACGCGATGCCGGAGCTGCAGGGACGCACCGCGTTCCACGCGCGCGTTGCAGCGAACGCGCTAGCCATCGTCGCGCGCGAACTCGAGCAAGGGCCCAAGGCCGACGCCGAAGAACATGCCCGCTTGAAAGACTTGCTCGCTCGCGACGGCACACTGGACGAACTCAATCGCGAACTCTGTCGCCGTATTCGCACAAATGGCCTTCAGGTAGACGATCCGGCGCTTGGCGTTCATCTCACCCAAACGACTCTCGCAAAAGTTGCGATAGATCAGCCAACTTACTCTGGGTTTCAGTATTCTCCGCACCGGCCCCCAAAATAACTGTGTCCCCCATGGCACGTTCCACCGATGAATGTTGCCGGCAGGCCGCGAGCTTCACGCCGCGTGATACGTAGCTGGCCGGTTCAAAGTTGAGGGCGGAATGGTAGCCGGCCGTCGCACGTGGTTGTTCGTGATGGGTATTGTGCTGGGGCTGGTCGCAGCCGCAGCCGCCCTGGCGTTTGGCGCTCGCGACAACCTTATCCGTTACGTACTGAACCCGAGCCACGGGTTCGGCGAAGGCGCGCAAGCCACCGCGCCCGACTACGCGAAGCCGACCGCATGGGCGTTGCTGAGCGCGAAACCGGACAAGCCCTTCGACGTCTTCTTCATCTACCCGACCATCTATTTCTCCGGCGAGTACTGGAACGCGCCAATCACGAACGCCGCCGTGCGCGAGCGTCTCGCCGGCGTGATCAACCCGCTCTATGTCGCGCCGTTCGAGAAAGGTGCGAACGTCTTCATGCCGCTCTACCGGCAGGCGGGACCCTACAGCTTCATGTCCGCCGCCGGAGACGGACGCAGCGCCCGCGAGCTCGCCTACGACGACGTCAAAACCGCATTCGCAACATTCCTCGCAACCCGCAACAACGGCCGCCCGTTTGTCGTCGCCGGCTACGGCCAAGGGGCGCTCTATGGCTTTCGATTGATCGCCGAACTGAAACCCCAAGATCGCACGCGCCTGATCGCCGGATATTTGCTTGAAGTCGCGATCCCAGCCGAGTTGATCTCGACCGCAACGCCGCTGTGCAACAATCCCGATCAAACCGGCTGCCTCGTGATCTGGCACTCGACGACCCAACACGCGCGCGGAGACATGCCGCGTCAGAACGCGCTGGTCTGGAAAGACGGCGGCGGCTTCGAGCCCACGCGCGGGCGGGACCTTTCTTGCGTCAACCCGCTCACCTGGACCGTGGACGGCCGTGCCGGCACATCAGATATGAACTTAGGCGCCGCCGAACTTTCCGATTTCGTCACCAACGGCGTCACGACGACGCGCGCCGTGACGTCGGCTGACTGTTGGAATGGCTTGCTGTTCACCGATGTGGTGGCCGATCCGATCTTCTTCTGGACCGGCCCGCGCTATCGCGAACTGTTCCCTTCGAAGATCAACCCGTTCTTTGCCGACATTCGCGACAACGTTAGGCGCCGCGCTGAATCGTTTGCGGCGCAAGCAAGTCTGCCCGCGCCGCCGGAAAACGCGGGGCTTGAGCCTGAGACCCAAAACCCCAGCGTCGTGAACTCGCAGTAAAAGTTAGGCGCCGTGCGCGCCGATGATCGCGACCGAGCACACATTCATCGACGGCGCACCGCCTAGATTGTGCGTCAGTCCGATCTTCGGGTCCTTCAACTGCCGCGCACCCGCCCGGCCCTGAAGCTGCAAATACATCTCATAGAGCATGCGCAAACCGCTCGCTCCGATCGGGTGGCCGAAGCATTTCAGACCGCCATCGATTTGGCACGGCACTTTACCGGAGGCATCGTAGAACCCGTCCATCACGTCGTGGACGGCGCGGCCCTCCTCCGAAATGAAAAGGTCTTCCATCGTCACAAGCTCGGTGATCGAGAAGCAGTCGTGCACTTCCATCATCGACACTTCGTTGCGCGGCTTACGGATGCCCGCTTCCTCATACGCCTTCTTCGAGGCGATGCGCGCGGTGTGGAAGTAACTGCCGTCCCACGAGTTGTGCATACTCTCCAGGCCGTTCGAGAGCGCAAGCTGCATCGCTTTGACCGTGACGATGTTCTTTTTGCCCATCGCGCGCGCAATCTCGGGTGTCGTCACGATCGCGGCCGCCGCACCGTCCGACACGCCGCAGCAATCGAAAAGGCCGAGCGGCTCGGCGATCATCGGCGCGTTCAATGCCATGTCTTCCGTGATCGGCTTTTGCAAATGCGCCTTCGGGTTCTTGGCGCCGTTCTCGTGGCTCTTCACCGAAACATGCGCGATCGCACGCTTCAGATCCTGCTTCGACACGCCATGCTTCGCGCGATAGGCCGACGCAAGTTGCGCGAAGTTCCCGGGCGCCGATCCGTTCGCGCCCCACTGCGGCAACAGCGTGCCCGGCTGCCCCGTCGGCAACCCGCCATAGCCGGTGTCCTTCAGCTTCTCCACCCCAAGTGCCAGCGCGATGTCATAGGCGCCCGACGCCACCGCATAGACGGCACCCCGAAACGCTTCCGACCCGCCGGCGCAGAAATTCTCGACCCGCGTCACCGCAACGTTCGGCAACCGCAGCGCAACCGACATCGGCGTCCCGCCCTTGCCGACACCGATCTCGTCGATGTGGGTCGAAAACCAGCCGGCCTGGATTTGGTTCGTCTCGATGCCCGCATCGGTTAGCGCCTCGATATAGGCCTCGACCATCAACTCTTCCGCGCCCATGTCCCAGCGCTCCCCGAACTTCGAGCAGCCCATGCCGAGAATGGCGACTTTGTCTTTGATGCCGGTGGCCATGACGTTTCTCCGAATACCTGGATGAATGCATCTAACGACGCGCTTTTGGCGCTGTCAAAACTTGGATCAATAAACCGGTGCCGCCTTCCAGAAATAGCGCCGGAACCCGCGCTTATCGTCGAAGTCCTTGATACGAAAGACCATGCGCATGGCGCTTCCCGTATCGATCGTGCCGATGTCGACGTCGGTGATATCGGACAAGAAGCGTCCGCCCTCCTCGAAGGTCACCATGCCGTAATGCGAGGGCGGATCTTGTGAGTAGGTCAAGTAATCAGCCGACCACGACAGGATCTTCCCCTTCAACTCGGCAAACGAAAACGGCTTCTGTTGGTCGACCGCACGGCAGTTCGGATTGACGCAAATGCGCGTGCGTGGAAACTGCGCCGTGCCGCACTTCTCGCACTTGCCGCCCACGAGCCCGAACAACATGTCGCGCTTGCGATAGGTGACGGTGAGCGCGGTCTTGTTGTCCTTCTCCGCTCGCATCCCCTTTTCCATTTCGACGAGGCCGTTGAAGGCAAGCCACTTCACATAGTTCGTCTCTTCCTTCCGGCGCGCGAGCCAACCCTTCACGCCCTTATGTGGCCGCGCCCGATCGATCGCTTCGGTCACCTCGAAGATGGCCGCATCGCAGCCCTGCCCGAATGCCGCGAGCAGAATCTTCTGCCCGGGCTTTGCGTCCTCAAGCGCATGCGCGAACATGACGAGCGCGTGCGCTGTCCCACACTCACCAACCGTGGCGGCCAGATTGTCGCGCACCTTCGCCGCATCGATTCCGCATTTGGCAGCCAGCTGCTGGTCGAGCTTCGCGAATTGGCACGGCAGAATGAAATGATCGATCGCGCTGGCCGCAACGCCCGCCTTCTCGAGAGCGCCCTTCACGGCGCGCGGCACGATTTTCGAATAGCCTTCGTCGCGGATCCAGCGCTCTTCCCAATTGTAGTCGTATTCCTCCGACTCCCCGCGGAAGTGATCGACGAAATCGAGCGAGAGCGAGTGGCTGCCCAAATATTTCGCCGCGATGCGATCCGTCCCGACCACCAGCGCCGCAGCGCCGTCACCGAACTGAAACTCCTGCACCGACCCCGCCCGCGTCTTTCGCCGGTCTGCCGACGCAACGAGCGCTGTCTTCGCCCCGCCCGACTTCACCTTCTCAAGCGCCGCAATCAGCGCCGAGACACCCGCACGCTGCGAGCCGGCCACATCGGCGGTGTGAATGTCTTCCGGCAAGCTCAACGCCGCCGCAACGATCCCCGCGTTCTGCCGGTCGGCAAACGGCATCGTGGTCGACGCGAAATAGAGCGCCTCGACATGACGGCGCCCGACAAACGGATCCCCGCCGGGCAGCGCATCGCGCGCGGCTTCGACCGCCATCGTGACCGCATCCTCGTCCCAATTGGCCATCGTGCGCTCGCCTTTGCCCTGCCCCATGATTGAAGGGTTGAACCAAGCGTTCGCCGCCGCCATCGCTTTTCGCTGCAACCTCAGGCGCGGCAGATAAGCTCCAAAGGCGGTGATCCCGGCATCGGTCATGGCAAAGCGATCCTTGAGCGTGAGGCTCAGGTTCGCCTAACAGATTTGGAGAGGTGGCTCAACGCTGCCGCAAGTTAGCGGCGCACGACGATGCAGGTCGTGCCTTTGTCCCGTAGCGTCCGGCAAAGCCCGAGCGCGGCCTGCCGGTCCGGCAACGCTTCCGCGAACAGCCGGTAGACGACGCCGTCGGACGCCGGAACCGTCTCAACGACGTGGCTGAGCCCGTTGAGCAATTCGCCGGCAACCTTCAGCGCCTTGGCCCATCCCGCCTCTGCCGTGTCGCGCGACTTGAACGAACCGAGTTGGATCGCGAACGCGACATCGCTGCCGCCTTCGCCGGTTGCTGTTACCGGAACCGACGATACTTCACGCTGAGGGGCGATCGTTACGATCCGCGGCTTGTTCCGTTGCGGCGCCGGTTGAACCGGTACCGCAGCCAACTGCTTCACCGGCGGAGCAGGCGATACAGCAGCGGACGAAACGATTGGCGTCGTCGGCGCAGCCTGCTTCGGTTGATCGTCGAACGCAGGCCGGAGCGATACAGGATTGCGCGCGGGCGTTGCGGGCTGCACCGCCGGCGTTTGCAGCCCCAGGTCGGCAGTCGGTGGCGGCGGCGTCCACGGCGTGAGCTGTACATTGCCTTCCGCAGCCGCAACCGGCGAAACGCCAGGTGCGGCCGACAGCACGAACGGCAACACCGGACCCTTCGCCACTTTGCGCCTTTGCAGCACGTTGCTCATCTGCTGCGTGTCTTCAAGCTTGTCGAGGCGCGACTTCGCCAGCGCAAAGTTCGGATCGATCGCAAGCGCCCGGCGGAATGCATCCATCGCCTCGCGCCGCTTGCCTTGGGCTTCCAAAGCCATGCCCTGCCACGCGAACACGAATTGCGGATGCGGATGCCCGTTCCGCAGCGCATTGTCGTAATCGATGATCGCAAGGTCGAAGCGACTGAACCGCCGATGCACGTTGCCGCGATTGGCGAACGCTTCTGCGTAGTTCGGGTTCATCTTGATCGCGAGGCTGTAGTCCGTGAGGGCGGATTCGAAATCGCTGATCGCCTCGAACGCCAGGCCGCGATTGTTCAGCGTGCGAGGACGAAACTCGCGCGGCAGATCTTCGTTCCAGAGCGCCGTCGCATAATCGAGGATTGCGCGCCCCGCTTGCCCCTCGCGATAGAACGCCATCCCGCGATGATAGTAAGTGAGCGCCAGACTCTCGGGCGAGAGTTCTTTGCTTTGGATAGCGCGCGTGAACAACGCGACGGCAGTCTCTGGATCGCCCGCCGTCAGGCGCGCGATACCGGCGTCGGCATCCGCGAGGCCGCCCGCTTGAGCGGCGACACCGGAAACCATAAGACTTACAAGGACTAGCGCCACCCGCAGCATAACCGCCAGGATATAGTGATTCGGGCACAGTCCATACTGCCGATGGTATTGCATCGCAGCGGTTGCTAGGTGTGTGCCACAAAATCTAGTCGCGACGCATGCGATGTTCGCGAGATGTTTAGGGTCCCCGCTCAATGACGACGAAAGAGATCAGACCGGTTCGAAAAGCGGTATTCCCGGTCGCCGGCATGGGCACGCGCTTTCTGCCCGCAACAAAGGCGGTGCCGAAAGAGATGCTGCCCGTCGTGGACAAGCCCGTCATCCAATACGCCGTCGAAGAGGCTAAGGCCGCAGGTATCGAGCAGTTCATCTTCGTCACCGGGCGCGGCAAGCACATCATCGAAGACCACTTCGACCACGCCTACGAGCTTGAGGCGCTCCTCTCCTCCCGCGAGAAAACCGATGAGCTGCGCAGCCTGCTCGAAGCGCTGCCGCCAAGCGGCTCGGTCAGCTTTACCCGTCAGCAAAACCCCTTGGGCTTAGGCCACGCCGTCTGGTGCGCCCGCCACTTCGTCGGCGACGAGCCGTTCGCGGTCCTGTTGCCCGACGAGCTTCTGGTAGACCAGCCGGGCTGCCTCGCCCGCATGATGGGCGCCTACCGGAAGGTCGGCGGTTGCGTCATTGCGGTGCGCGAGGTACCGCTCGAAGAAACGAAGCGCTACGGCGTCATTGACCCCGTATCCGAAGCGAACGGCATCATCGAAGTGCGCGGCATCGTCGAGAAGCCGTTGCCCGCCGAAGCACCGTCGCGCCTCTCCGTCATCGGACGCTATATCCTTCAGCCGGAAGTCTTCACCGAACTCGAACGCCACGAACGCGGCGCGGGCGACGAGATTCAGCTGACGGACGCCTTGGCGCAGCTTATAGGTCGCATGCCGTTCCATGGCTTCCGTTATGGCGGTCAGCGCTACGATTGCGGTGACAAGGTGGGTTTCCTGCACGCGAACATCGCTGTCGGTTTGAGCCACCCGGACACTGCAGGCCCTCTGAAAGCAATCTTGAAAGACCTGCAGTTCTAAGACGCAGGCACGCCCAAGGACTTTGAAATGCGCGTTGCGATGATCGGCACCGGCTATGTCGGACTCGTTTCGGGTGCCTGTTTCTCGAACTTCGGTCACCACGTTGTGTGCGTCGACAAAGACGCGGGCAAGATCGCCCGCTTGAAGCGCGGCGAGATGCCGATCTTCGAACCGGGCCTCGATGCGCTCGTCGCCGACAACGTGAAAGCGGGCCGCCTCGCTTTCACGACCGACCTCGCTGCCGCCGTGCCGGACGCAGAAGCCGTGTTCATCGCCGTCGGCACGCCCAGCCGCCGCGGCGACGGCTTCGCCGATTTGAGCTACGTCTACGACGCCGCTGCCGAAATCGCCGACGGCCTCAAGAATTACGCAGTCGTCATCACCAAATCGACCGTGCCCGTCGGCACCAGCAAGAAGGTCGCGGACATCATCCGCGAACGCCGGCCAAATGCCGACTTCGACGTCGCCTCGAACCCGGAGTTCCTGCGCGAAGGCTCGGCGATCGAAGACTTCCAGCGCCCAGACCGCATCGTCGTCGGCACCGAGAGCGAACGCGCCCGCAACGTTATCCGCGCGCTCTACCGGCCGTTGTTCCTGAACGACAAAACGCCGTTCGTGTTCACCACGCGCGAGTCCTCGGAACTCATCAAATACGCTTCGAACGCATTCCTCGCGATGAAGATCACGTTCATCAACGAGATCGCCGACATTTGCGAGAAATCGAGTGCCGATATCCAAGACGTGGCGCGCGGCATCGGCCTCGACGGCCGCATCGGCTCGAAGTTCCTGAACGCGGGACCCGGCTACGGCGGCTCCTGCTTCCCGAAAGACACGCTGGCCCTCGTGCGTCAGGCAGACGAATGCGGCGCGCCGTCACGCATCGTCGAAGCGGTCGTCGACGTCAACGCGAAACGCAAAAAGCGCATGGCCGACAAAATCATGACGGCGTTCGGCGGCGTGAAGGGCAAGACGGTCGCAGTCCTCGGCGTGACGTTCAAACCGAACACCGACGACATGCGCGACAGCCCCTCGCTGGACATCATTCCGGCGTTGCAGGCGGCGGGTGCCACAATCCGAGCCTTCGATCCCGAGGGTATGAAGGAAGCGGGCAAACTCCTTTCCGGCGTCGCTTGGACAGAAGATGCCTACGACGCAATGACAGGCGCCGACGGCGTTGTGATCCTCACCGAATGGAACGAGTTCCGCGCCCTCGATCTCAAGCAGCTAAAAACGAAACTCAAACGGCCCTTGCTCGTCGATCTGCGCAACATCTACACCCTTCGCGAAATGTCGGATGCCGGCATCGAGTACCACAGCGTCGGCCGTGCCGCGGCAACCCCCGAAGCCCCATGACCCTTTTCGATTTCGAATGGGCCGAACACATCGCGGTGGCTCAGGCAACGAAGACAGCTCTGCATGAACCGTTCGCGCGCGTCGTGGCGGCATGCGCGGCGTCGCTCAAGGGCGGTCACAAGCTGCTGTTCTTCGGCAACGGCGGCAGCGCCGCCGACGCACAGCACTTGGCGACCGAGTTCACCATTCGCTACAAGTTGCCGATCGCCCGGCGATGGCGGCGCTGGCGCTGACCACGGATACGTCGGCGCTGACAGCTGCCGGCAACGACCTCGGTTTCGAGAATATCTTCGCGCGTCAGATCGAGGCACTGGGGCGTCCCGGCGACGTCGCGATCGGCATCACCACATCCGGCAAGAGCCCGAACATCATCAAAGCGCTGGCCGGCGCGCGCGCATGGGACTTCGTGACCGTCGCTTTCTCAGGGCGGCGGCGGCGAAGCAGCACGCGTTGCCGATCATGCGCTGGTGGTGCCGTCCGCGGTGACAGCACGCGTCCAGGAGATGCACATTGCACTTGGACAAATGCTGTGCGCGGCTCTGGAGATCGAACTGGGTTTGGTGAAGCCCTGAGGTTTCACACGGACGCCCGTGTGATGGCCGATTGACACCGCGCAGTTGCACAAATAGGGGATGCGCACCATTTTTACCCCAGTATTCGAGGATTCTCCGCTTGGCCGCGCCTAGCCCCATCACGCGCACCCGCAGTCCGCACCTGAAGCGGCTGGAGGCCGAGAGCATCTTCATCATGCGCGAGGTCGCGGCCGAGTTCGAAAACCCGGTGATGCTCTATTCGATCGGCAAAGACTCGTCGGTCATGCTGCATCTGGCGATGAAGGCGTTCTATCCGGCCAAGCCGCCGTTCCCGCTGCTCCACGTCGACACGACGTGGAAGTTCCGCGAGATGATCTCGTTCCGCGACGCGACGGCAAAGCGCCTAGGGCTGAAGCTCCTCGTCCACATCAACGAAGACGGTGTCCGCGCCGGCGTCAATCCGTTCGACTCCGGTTCGTCCGTGCACACGCAAGTCATGAAGACCGAGGGCCTGAAGCAAGCGCTCGACAAATACGGCTTCGACGCGGCGTTCGGCGGCGCCAGGCGCGACGAAGAAAAGAGCCGCGCCAAGGAGCGCATCTTTTCTTTCCGCACCGCAGCCCACGGCTGGGACCCGAAGAACCAGCGGCCGGAGCTTTGGAACCTGTTCAATGCACGCATCAAGAAGGGCGAATCCATCCGCGTCTTCCCGCTGTCAAATTGGACCGAGCTCGACGTCTGGGAATACATCCTGGCCGAGAACATCCCGATCGTGCCGCTCTACTTTGCGGCGAAGCGCCCGGTCGTGGAGCGCGACGGCGCGCTGATCATGCGCGACGACGAGCGGATGAAGCTGCTGCCGGGCGAAAGGGTGGAAGAGCGCCTGGTGCGCTTTCGCACGCTGGGCTGCTACCCTTCGTACGCTGGGCTGCTACCCGCTGACCGGAGCGATCGAGTCGCCCGCCACGACGCTGGAAGAGATCGTGGCCGAGATGTTCACCGCGCGCACGTCCGAGCGCCAGGGCCGCGTGATCGACCGCGACGAAAACGCGTCGATGGAGAAAAAGAAACGCGAGGGCTATTTCTGATGAGCCCCGACGAACTGCGCGCCTATCTCGCCAAGCAGCACGACAAGTCGTTGCTCAGGTTCTTGACTTGCGGCTCCGTCGACGACGGAAAGTCGACGCTGATCGGGCGTCTCTTGCACGACACGAAGGGAATCTTCGAAGATCAGCTGAAGACGCTCGAGAAAGACTCGCGCAAACACGGAACGACGGGCGAGAATATCGACTTCGCGTTGCTGCTGGACGGGCTGGAGGCGGAGCGTCAACAGGGCATCACGATCGACGTCGCCTATCGCTACTTCGCGACCGAAAAGCGCAAATTCATCGTCGCCGACACGCCGGGCCACGAACAATACACGCGCAACATGGCGACCGGCGCGTCGAACTCCGACCTCGCCATCATCCTGCTCGATGCGCGCAAGGGCGTCCTCACGCAAACCCGGCGGCACGCTTACATCTGCTCGCTCCTGGGCATCCGCCATGTGGTGCTGGCCGTCAACAAACTCGACCTCAAAGACGCAGAAGCCAGAGAGGTGTTCAAGGCTTGGGACGAACAGTTCCGCGCCTTCGCATCGAAGCTCGGTTTTGCGTCGATCATGTCAATCCCGATGTCGGCGCTACGCGGCGACAACGTGATCGCGCCGAGCGCGGTGTTCACTTGGTACAAAGGGCCGACGCTGCTCTCGCACCTTGAGACGGTCGATATCGAATCCGATCGGCTCGCGCGCCCGTTCCGCATGCCGGTGCAGTGGGTGAACCGGCCGAACCTGGATTTCCGCGGCTTCGCGGGCACCATCGCCAGCGGCACGATCCGCCAAGGCGATCCGGTTGTCGTCGCGAGCTCTGGTCGCTCATCCATCGTATCGCGGATCGTAACGATGGACGGCGACTTGACCGAGGCCGCCGCGGGCGACGCGGTAACGCTGACGCTAAAGGACGAGGTCGACATTTCGCGCGGCGACGTGCTGGCCCCACCGAACGAGCGGCCGGAGGTCGCCGACCAATTCGCGGCGCACCTTCTCTGGATGGCGGAAGAAGAACTGCTGCCGGGCCGCCAATACCTGATCAAAATCGGCACGAAGACCGTGCCCGCATCCGTCACCGACCTGAAGCACAAGATCGACGTCAACAGCTTGGACTCTCTTGCCGCGAAAACGCTGCAACTGAACGAAGTCGGCTTCTGCAACTTCTCGACCTCGGCGCCCTTCGCTTTCGACTCCTTTGGCGAGAGCCGCGAGGGCGGCGGCTTCATCGTGATCGACCGCTTCACGAACGGCACGGTCGGCGCCGGCATGATCGCGTTCGGCCTGCGCCGCGCGACGAACGTGCACCTGCAGGCGATCGACGTGAACAAAGCCGCGCGCGCGTCGATCAAGGGCCAGAAGCCGGCGATCCTGTGGTTCACCGGGCTATCGGGCTCCGGCAAGTCGACGATCGCAAACATCGTCGAGCGCAAGCTTCACGACTTGCAGCACCACACCTACATGCTGGACGGCGACAACGTCCGCCACGGCCTGAACCGCGATTTGGGCTTCACAGATGCCGACCGCGTGGAAAACATCCGCCGCGTGGCGGAAGCTGCGAAATTGTTCGTCGATGCCGGCACGATCGTGCTGGTGTCGTTCATCTCGCCCTTCCGCTCCGAGCGGCGAACGGCGCGCGGATTGGTCGAACCTGGCGAGTTCCTGGAAGTCTTCATCGACACGCCGATCGAGGTGTGCATGACGCGCGACCCGAAGGGGCTCTACAAGCGCGCGAAGGCGGGCGAGATCAAAAACTTCACCGGCATCGACTCGCCGTATGAGGTCCCCGAAGCGCCCGAGATCCACGTGCACACGGTCGATATGACGCCGGAAGCCGCCGCCGACCAGATCGTCGCGCGGCTCCGCAGTACGGGCGTAATTCCTTAAGGTCCCTAGCCCGCCTGGGCGATGTAGTCGCGCATCGCATAACGCTCGAGATCGGCGTCCTCGATCCGCCGCTTCACGACGTCGCCAATCGAAACGATCCCGATCAGCCGCCCGCCTTCGACGACCGGCACGTGGCGAAAGCGCCCAAGCGTCATCGTCTCCATGAGAGATTCCGAACTGTCGGTCAGCCGGCACGTGGCGACTTCGCGCGTCATGATCTCGTCGATGGAGCGCGTGAGGGCACTCTGGCCGCCTTGGCAAATCGCATGTACGACGTCGCGTTCCGAGACGATGCCGATCACCTCGCCTGCCGCGCCCGTCACAACGGCCGCGCCGATGTGCTTCGTCGAAAGCATGTCGCACACCTGTTGCAGTGTGGCGGTCGGGCGCACGGTTTCGACCTTGGCCCCTTTGTGCTTCAGAATGGTGGCAACGGTCATAGCTCCTCCTTCATCGATGGAGCCGTCGGCTCGCCCCGCGGAAAACGCCGCGGCGCGCGCAACTGGAGCATTCGGCTCACATGTTCTGGGGAGCATGCGCTGAATTCGGGTTTCCGGCAATGCCCCTAGTTCGCACCGCACAAATGCGTGAGCGGAGTCACGCTTCCTCTGTGTACGGAAGGCTCCACATGATGAACGTTCGAAACGTCACGTTGCCGGCAACACCACGTTATCGATCAAGCGGACAGCCCCAAAGCGCACCGCGAGCGACACCAGCGCACCCGCCGCACCGATACGCTCGATCTCGGCGAGAGTCACAGGATCGGCGACACTCGCATACTCCGGCGTCGCACGTTTCTCTGCACCCAAGATCGCGTTCATCCGCGCGCGTAAGACCCCCGCATCGCGCTCGCCCGCCGCATAGGCGTCGCGCACAAGGCTAAGCGCACGCCACACCACAGGCGCCGCCGCCCGGTCCTCAAACGTCAGCAACGCATTGCGGCTGCTCATCGCAAGGCCATCCGCCTCGCGCGACGTAGGTCCGGCCACGATCTCGAGCCCCATATCCAAGTCGCGAACCATCCGCCGGATCACGGCCAGCTGCTGCGCATCTTTCTGTCCGAACACCGCATGCGTCGGCCGCACGATATTGAGAAGCTTCGTCACCACGACCGCGACACCGTTGAAATGCCCCGGCCGCATCGCGCCTTCCAGCGGTCGCGTCACCGGCCCGACGTCAATCGCCGTCGAAAACCCGTCCGGATAAATCTCCGAAGCCTCCGGCGCGAAAACGACGTCGCAACCCGCCTCGCGCAGCATCTCCGCGTCGCGCTCGAGATTGCGCGGATAGCGCTCCAGGTCTCGCTTGTCGTTGAACTGCGTGGGGTTCACGAAAATGCTGACCGCAACGCGCGGGCAAAGCGCGCGCGCAAGCCTCACCAAGCTCAAATGCCCCTCGTGTAACGCCCCCATCGTGGGAACGAAGCCGAACGGCGCGTCGAGCGGTGCGCGAGCCTCGCGCATCGCACCGATCGTGCGAACAAGTTTCACGGTTCTTCGAAACCCTTGAGCGCTTCGGCCAACGTCCCCGCGGCAATCGTCGAGGCATTGGTCCGGGCCGGAAACGTACCCGCTTCGACCTCCTCGCGATAGCTGCGCAGCGCCTCTTCGATCAGCGTGCCGGCCTCCGCGAAACGCTTCGCATGTCGCGGCGACTTTTCGAAAAGGCCCAATATGTCGTGCCAAACCTGCACCTGCCCGTCGCAGCCCACACCCGCACCGATACCAATCGTGGGGATCGAAAGCCGCTTCGTGATTGCTTCCGCCAACTCGATCGGCACAAGCTCCAGCACGATCGCAAACGCGCCCGCCGACTGCAGCGCCAAGGCGTCCGCCGTGATGCTGCGCGCACCTGGCGCGTCTTTGCCCTGCACGCGGATACCGATCTGATGCGTTGCTTGCGGCGTGTAGCCCAGATGCCCCATCACCGGAATGCCAAGCTCGACCAGCCGCCGCACCACCTTCACGACCGGACCGCCGCCTTCGACCTTCACCGCCTGCACGCCCGCCTCGCGCATCATCCGCCCCGCAGCGTTGATCGCGTCATCGATGCCCGAATACGTGAGGAACGGCAGATCGCCCACGACCAGCGCCCGCTCCGTGCCCCGCACCACGGCTGCGGCGTGGCGCACCATATCGTCCAGCGTGACCGGGATCGTCGTGTCGTGCCCCTGCATGACCATGCCGAGCGAGTCGCCCACGAGCAGCAGCTGAAACCCTGCCCGCTCGGCAAGCTTGGCTGAGGCATAGTCGTACGCGGTCACCATCGCGACGCGCCGGCCCTCACCTTTCAACTTCTGCAAATCGAGAATGCTGGTCCGCATGGACGGCCCTTGTCGCTAGCGCGCGGAATCTGATCGCTCGGCCTCGCCGATGCAAGCAAATGCAGCATGGAAAAGGCCAAACAAAGTCAACGCGTTAACGATCTTGATCGCCGTCCTTGACCGGTTCGACCTTAACGCCGCGCGCCTTCAACGCCTCGCGCAGCAGAAACTCGATCTCAGCGTTCACGCTACGCAGGTCCGCGCTCGCCAAACGCGACAAAGCGTTGAAGAGCGCGGGATCGAGTCTCAGGGCAAAGGCTTTACGTTCGACGGGCATGTTACTGGTAGAGTGTTCCCGTGTTCACGACGGGTTGCGTTTGCGTGTCGGAGCACAACACCACCAGCAGGTTCGACACCATCTGCGCGCGCCGCTCGTCGTCGAGCTTCACCACATCGCGTTCGGAGAGCTGGACAAGCGCCTGCTCCACCATCAGCACCGCGCCTTTCACGATCGTCTGCCGGGCCGCG
>JBGAPZ010000064.1:0-16081 GCA_044220975.1 Micropepsaceae bacterium
CAATTGTGCGACCTTCGCGTCGGCGAACTGCAGCAGTTCGCGCAGCCTCAGCTCTTTCACCAGGAAGAGCTCAAACCGGTTCGCAATTTCCTCGGCAAGCGGTCCGCTCCACCCAAAGTTCCGCTGCAGCCAAAGCGCCGTTCGAAACCGCCGCGTGAGCTTTTGATTGCCGAGCGCCGCCGACAGATAGCCGACGTTGCCCGATTGCCGTACGCCGTCGAGCACTCGGCCCGCATCCGCGCGCAACCGCTCCGCAACCGTCCGCCCGACAAGCCCGCGCTGCAGATATTCGAGGCTGAGCTCCGTCTCGCGGTTTGCAACCACAATAAGGCCGGCCAGCACCAAGTCGTCGCGGCTAAGCTTTCCGCCCTTAGCCTCCTCTTGGTCGGCCAGCGGATGCTCGTGGGGCATCAACGCCTTCGAGAGCCCCAACGTGTGCGCCACCTGCACGAGGTTCTCGTGCACACGCCCTCGCGACAGGGCCATCACCCGATCGCGCACCAACCGCTCTTCCGGCGACAGCTTGTCGAGCTTCAGGAACTTCATCAGCGGCCGCAACGTCGGCGCCGCGATCAAGAGCGTGGCAAGCACGTAACCCATTGCCATCACGAAGATGAAGCGCGCTTCATCCGAGAGGTGCGTCTCGTAGGCGCTCCCGCCGATCTCGGATGCCGCCAGCAACGCCAGCGCAACCGTCACTGCGCCGCGCAAACTGCCCCAACAGAGCACGATCTTGTACTCGTTCGAGATCGGCTGTGAGAGGCCGAACCACGACAGCATCGGCAATAGCCCCCACAGCACGATCGCCCGCGCCAACAGCGCCGCAACGAAAAGCGCTGCGATCGCAGCCCCGTCGATCCATTGAACGTCGCCCAGCATCTGCGGCGCCAACATCGCCGCCAAGATAAAGATGAGTGACGTGCCCCAGAATTCGAGCTGCCGCCAGGTGATGAGGAGCGTGTCCCACGTACCGGGCGACAGCCGCGTGCGCGTATCGGACGCGAACACCATCGCCGCCGTAACCACCGCGATGATGCCGGAGATGTGGAGGAAATCTTGCCCCACCACGAACGTCATGTAGGCGCACGCGACCGAGATCGTGATTTCGGTGACCGCCGCGCCGCGCAGTTGGCTGATCAGCAATCCGCACAGCCACGCCATCACGTAGCCGAGCACCAACCCGCCTAAGAACCCCCACCCGAACTCGAGCAAGCCTTCGAACAGGTTCGCCTCGCCGTGCCCGGACTGCACACCCAAGATCACGACAAACAGGGCAATTGCGGCCGCGTCGTTGAAAAGGCTCTCGCCTTCGACGATCACCGAGAGCCGGCTCGGCACGCCGATGTCGCGAAAGATGCCGAGCACGGCCGCCGTGTCCGTGGTCGCAACGATCGACCCGAGCAAGAGGCACAGGATCAGCGACGTGCCGGTGATGAGGTTCAAGGTCACGCCGACCGCGACCATGCACATCAAAACCGCGACGATGGCGAGAACCAAGACCGGCCAAATGTCATCGAACAACCGCCGCACATCGACGGTGAGCCCGCCGGCAAACAACAGCGGCGGCAGGAAAACGTAGAGGAAACCCTCAGGCGGTATCTTCAACGCGCCCAGCGCGTCGATGATGACCTGGAACGCCCCCAACTCGCCGCCGCTCAAATAGGGCGCAAAGCCTAGGGCCGCGCCGACGACCGCCAGCAACACCGTAAACGGCACCTGCAGCCGCCGTGCGATAGGCACCAGCATGCTCACAAGCACGAGCAAAGTGGCAAAGCCGAGTACAATGAGAATGACGGGCTTCATTTAGTCGGAGCCTACAACCCTTAGAAGTCGCGAGCAGAGGTCATTCTGGCCGCATCGGCCCGGCCCGCGAAAGAGCAAATCACCGTCGCTGTGTCGCTTACCACGTTCGGGGAGGGCGTCAAAGATCGGCTATGGCGCCCGCTGTGCGCTGGGTGGGGTGCGAGACGCGGGCGAACGGGCTTGGGGACGAAGCACGCACCTGGTAACCGTGGTCACAACACGCGTCAGGCTCGTCGAACCTTATGTCCCCATCCGCCAACGATCGGCAATTCGCCTGGTATCTCGCCGGCGGTGGCGCCTGGTTCCTCGCCGCCGGGGTTCAGATGGTGATGTTCACCTATCTTGTGACGACCGTGCTTCACGGCAGCGAGATCCAAGTCGGCATCGCGCAGATGTCGCTCACGATCATGTCGATGCTGCTGATTCTGTTCGGTGGCAACATCGCCGACCAATCCGACCCCCGAAGCCTGCTGATTCGTTGCCACACGCTGGCGCTCTTGCCTGCCCTCGTGCTCGCAGCCGTCGTGTGGAGTGGCATCCTGCGCTTCGAGTGGTTGATCGCCTACGGCCTCGTGATGGGTTCGATCACGGCCTTCACGATGCCCGCGCGCGAAGCAATGCTCGGCGACGTGCTCGGCGACGACCGCACCCGCATCCAGCGCGCCGTCACGACCACGATCGGCATAACGTTCTTCTGCCAGATCGCAGGCATGTTGTTCGCGAGCCTCGCCGCAGTGACAGGTCCGGGCCCGATCATTTTGCTGCAAGCGGTCGCGCAGCTCGTCGGCGTTTACGCCGCCTATCGGATGAGGCCATCGACCCGTCACACCGATCATGCTCACACGAGCGAGGGCACGCCGCTTCAACGCATCGCCGCGGGCTTGCGTGAAGTCGCGCACTCCGAGCAGCTACTGCCGATCAACGTGCTGACGCTTGCGATCGGTGTGCTCTTCATCGGCGGGTTCCTGGTCCTCCTACCGCTGATCTTGCGCGCCGAGTTCGGCGCCAGCGTCCAGCAGATCTCAACGATGCAAGCGGCTTTCTGGGGCGGCTCGATCATCTCCTCGATCGTGATCAGCCGCATCGGCAATATCGTCAATCGTGGCCGTCTCATCGTCCTCGCAGTCTCGAACGGCGCCTTGATCTTGAGCTTGATCAGCATACCGGCACCCCTACCCGTCCTATACGCGCTCGTATTCATTTGGGGCTTGGGCGCGGGTGTCATGATGTCGATGACGCGCACCACCGTGCAAGAATACGCGCCACCCGCACACCGCGCACGCATCCTGTCGCTTTATCAGCTGGGGTTCACCGGCGGCATGTCGGTGGGCGCGTTGTTCATTGGTGTCGTCGCTCATGCGCTTGGCCCCCGCACCGCGACGCTCGTGCCTGCGGGCGTCATGGCGCTAGTGCTGCTCTGGCTCGTCACGCAAACGAGGATCTGGCACATCGCCGCGCTGAAGCACGAACCCGCCGAATGACGAAACCCGCGTCGATGCAACCCTATCTGCTGTCTCTTGCGGCGCATTTTGCGGCTGGCGGGACCATGGGTGTTGTCTTCCCGTGGCTCATCGCCCACGAATTGCAAGAAAGCCAGATGATGGTCGGAACCGCGCAGATGATCGCGTCGTTCCCGATGATGTGCCTTGTGTTCTTCGGCGGCGCGGCAGCCGATGGACGCGATTTGCGCGGCTACCTTGCCCGGCTCCAGATGGGCGCAGCAATCACCACGATCGCGCTTGCGCTCGTCGTAGCGCTTCAGCTGCTGAGCTTTACGGCGATCACGGGCTGCATGTTCGCGCTCTCGATTTTCGGCGCCTTCATCATGCCGGCCCGCGACGCGCTGCTCTCCCACGTCGTGCCGCACACATTAGGCCTCGGCCGTGCCGTGCCGATGACGATCGCCGCGACTTTTGGCGGTCAGCTCGTGGGCACCGGGCTTGGCGCGGCGGCCCAACAAGTGGGCGCGGTCCCCTTGCTCTGCCTCCAGGCAGGACTTCTGGCAACCGCGGGCGTCCTCTCCTCGCGGCTGACCGTCGTCACGCCTTTCGACATACACACACCAGCGCCGCTGTCGCGCTGGATCGCGTTGACGAGCGAAGGCTTCGCCGTTGCCTGGGCGCATGAACGCTTGCGCACGATCATCCTTTACCTCGTCTTGGGCGCGCCGTTGTTCAACGGTTGGTTCATGGTCGGCATCCCGCTGATGGTACGCGACGTCTATCACGCAAGCTCAGGCGCGATGTCGATCGTCTACGTCTCGTTCCTGCTGGGCCTCACGCTTTCGGCGTTCGCCTTTTCGCGTATCCCGCCTGTCGAAAGACCGGGTCGCCTGCTCATGTGCCTCTCGTTGAACAACTTCTTCGTCTTCACGGTCGCCCATTTCGTGCCGGCGTTCGAGTTCTTCGCAGGGCTCATGTTCTGGTGGGGTCTAACCTCGGGCATCTCTATGTCGCTGACGCGCGCGATGATCCAGATTGCAGCCCCTCATGCCTACCGCGCGCGCGTGCTCTCCATGCTGCAGTTCGCCAACGTCGCGGGCGGCCCGCCGGGCTCCTTCATGTACGGCGCACTCGCGCAATGGGTCGGCATCGAGAACGCCGTCCTGGTCGTACCTGCCACCGTCACAGCGCTCTGGCTCAGCTTCCGCCTCTTCAGCGGCCTCTGGCACTTCCGCCACGAAGAACCGGTCGCCCGCGCGGCGCCGGCTTAGGAATACTTCCGCTCGTCCCACCACGGATAGAACGCCGGCATATCCTTCGACACCTTGTCGGGAAAGGCCGCCGGACGCTTCTCGAGAAACGACACGACGCCTTCCTTCGCATCGCCCTGACGTCCACGCGCATAGATCGCGCGGCTGTCGATCTTGTGGCCTTCCATCGGATGATCTGCGCCCAGCATGCGCCACATCATCTGGCGCGTCAGCGCCACCGACACCGGCGCCGTATTGTCCGCGATCTCGCGCGCAATCGCGTAGGCCGCGGGCAGCAGCTCCTCAGCCTTCACGACCTTCGATACCAACCCGCCACGCAAAGCTTCTTGCGCATCGAACACGCGCCCCGTCGCGCACCATTCCATCGCCTGCGAAATGCCGACAAGGCGCGGCAGGAACCAGCTTGAGCAAGCCTCCGGCACGATACCGCGCCGCGCGAACACGAAACCGAAGCGCGCGTTCTCGCTGGCGATGCGGATGTCCATCGGCAGCTGCATCGTGACGCCGATCCCGACCGCAGGACCGTTGATCGCACCGATGACGGGCTTCAGACACTCGAAGATGCGCAACGTCACGCGCCCACCGCCGTCGCGCACACCCTCATGGCTCCAGTCGACCTCGCCGTTCTTAATCGGAACGCCAGCCTTCTCCGGACGGTCAGAGCGCGACTCGTAATCGAACGTCTTCGCGCCTGCGCTAAGATCCGCGCCGGCGCAGAACCCGCGCCCCGCGCCAGTCACGACGACAACCCGCACATTGTCGTCCGCGTCCGCCACATCGAACGCCTTGATCATCTCCATCATCATCGTGCCCGTGAACGCATTCAACTTGTCGGGCCGGTTGAGCGTCAGCGTCGCGATCTTGTCGGCGACCTCGTACTTGATCTCGGTGAAAGACATGGGGACGTTCCTTTGATGATGGCGTGATGCTTCGACACTAGCGAACCGCGCGGCGCGCGTCATTCGACGTTTGCAGGTCGTGGATGGTCCGCCTGCGCGGGCCATGACAATGATTTTGGAGTCGGCGTCGCACCACTAGTTGTCATGGTCCGCGCAGGCGACCACCCACGACTTTCTGCTTTCCGTCAGGTTCGCTATGGTGCCACCAACGCGCCATTGAAACCCCTGCCCGAGGAACCGCCCATGCATCCTTCCGTCCACGCGAAGACGCAGCCGGACAAGCCCGCCTTCATCATGGCGGCGAGCGGGGAAACCGTAACGTATCGTCAACTCGACGAACGCTCGAACCAAGGTGCGCAGCTGTTCCGCAAGCTTGGGCTGAACACCGGCGACGGCATCACGATCTTCATGGAGAACAATGTCCACTACCTGCCACTCTGCTGGGCGGCGCAGCGATCGGGTCTCTATTTCACCTGCATGTCCTCGCGCCTGACCGCGGGCGAGATCGAATACATCGTCAAAGATTGCGGCGCGAAGATATTTATCACCTCCGAAGCGATGGGCGATGTCGCACGCGAACTTGGCGCCAGAATGCCCGGCGTGAAGAAGCTCATGCTGGGCGGCACGATGCCGGGCTACGAGAGTGCTGAGGAAGCGCTGCGCCAGATGCCCGCGACCCCGGTCGAAGGCGAAACGCCGGGCGCCGACATGCTCTATTCCTCGGGCACCACGGGCAGGCCGAAGGGCGTGAAGCGCGCACTCTCGGGCGGACCGCTCGGGCAACCGAACCCGCTGATGATGCTGGCCAAGATGCTCTATCGGTTCGACGAAAACACGACCTATCTCTCGCCAGCGCCGCTCTATCACGCAGCACCCTTGCGCTACAACATGACGGTGCACGGCTTCGGCGGCACGACGGTCGTGATGGAACACTTCGACCCTGAGCAAGCGCTCGCCCTCATCGGCAAATACCAAACGACGCACAGCCAATGGGTGCCGACGATGTTCGTGCGCATGCTGAAACTGCCCGAGGCCGCGAGGCTGAAATACGACGTGAGCGCCATGAAGGTCGCAATCCACGCCGCAGCTCCCTGCCCCATGCCGGTCAAGAAGCAGATGATCGAATGGTGGGGTCCGGTGATTTACGAGTACTACGCCGGCACTGAAGGCAACGGCTTCTGTGCCATCACCAGCGAAGAGTGGCTCGCGCACCCGGGCAGCGTCGGCAAAGCGCTCCTCGGCGAACTCCACATCGTCGGCGAAGACGGAACGGACGCACCGAGCGGCGAGCCGGGTACCATCTTCTTCGCGAACGGCCCAGAATTCTCCTACCACAACGACCCGAAGAAGACGGCCGAGGCGCGCAACGAAAAAGGCTGGTCGACGTTGGGCGACGTCGGTTACGTCGACAAGGACGGCTACCTTTATCTGACTGATCGCAAGGCCTTCATGATCATCTCGGGCGGCGTGAACATCTATCCCCAAGAAGCCGAGAACATTTTGATCAACCACCCCAAAGTTGCGGACGTGGCCGTGATCGGGGTTCCAAACGAGGATTTCGGCGAAGAAGTCAAAGCCGTGGTTCAGCCGATGAATTGGGCCGACGCGACGCCGGCCCTGGCCGAAGACCTGATCGCATATTGCAAGCAGCATCTCTCCGCGATCAAATGCCCGCGCTCGGTCGACTTCGAGCGCGAACTGCCACGCCACCCGACCGGCAAATTGTACAAGCGCCTGATCCGCGACCGCTATTGGGGCAATCGTGACTCGAAAATCGTCTGACGACGCAGCACCGCCGCCGCTCCGTGCCTCCGGGCCGGAGGGACAGCTTGCGCGCAATGATTTTACGCCCGAACGCATCGCTGCCTACGCGCAACTCGCCGCGCAGTTCGGCGACGCAAAATTCCTGTCCGAAGAAGAACGCGAAAAGTCGCGCGCCGAAGTGATGGCATCGTATGTGCCGGGCCAAGATCTGTGGGTGTTCGGCTACGGCTCGCTGATGTGGA
Organism: Micropepsaceae bacterium; assembly: GCA_044220975.1. Taxonomy (GTDB): domain Bacteria; phylum Pseudomonadota; class Alphaproteobacteria; order Micropepsales; family Micropepsaceae; genus SZUA-430. Next base: position 7,422 of record JBGAPZ010000064.1, read on the forward strand.
ACCCGGCCGTCCATGTCGATGAAAGTCTGCCGGCCCACGTCGATGGTTTTCAACGCTCGTTCTGCATGCGTCTGATGTTCGGCCGCGCTATGCCCGACAACCCGGGCTTGATGCTGTGCCTCGTTCCCGGCGGCAGATGCGCCGGCATCGCCCACCGCATCGCGGCCCAACACGTCGAAAGCGAAAGCCAAATCTTATGGATGCGCGAGATGTTGTCGGGCGCCTACATCCCGACCTGGGTCGACATCGACCTGGGACACCGACACGTGCGCGGCGTGACGTTCGTGATGAACACGGCCCACCCGCGCTACCAACCCGGCCTCCCCCACGATGTGCAGGCCGAACGCATCGCCAAGGCCGAAGGCCATCTCGGCACCAGCCGCGATTACCTGTTCCGCACGGTCGCCGCCCTCGAAGGCGCGGGACTCAAGGACCACTATCTCGAAGATCTCCATACGCGCGTGCGCGCGCTTACCGATCAAACAACTTGAGGAACGTTGAATCATGAAAGTCATCAAATACGCCGAACTCGAACAATTCGCCGGTCAAGAGATCGGCCACTCCGAATGGGTCACGATCGACCAAGACCGCGTGAACAAATTCGCCGACGCAACGGGCGATCATCAGTGGATCCACTTGGACGTGGAACGCGCGAAACGCGAACTGCCGACAAAGGGCACGATCGCGCACGGCTATCTGACCGTCTCATTGATCCCATGGCTCGGCAGTCAAATCATGAAGGTCGACGGCGTCAGCCGCGGCATCAACTATGGCTCGAACAAGGTCCGCTTCACGAACATGGTGCCCGTCGGCTCCAAAGTGCGGGCGAAGCTGAAAATGCTCAGCGTCGATGCCAAGCCGCCCGGCAAACAACTCACCAGCGAATACACGATCGAAATCCAAGGCCAAGACCGCCCCGCCTGCATCGCAGAGACGATCGGGATCGTCTACCCATAGGAGCAGCTCATGCCTGCCGTCTTCGTCCACGGCGTGCCCGACACGGCGCGCGTCTGGCAACCTTTGCTCGCGCAATTGAAGCGCAAGGACACGGTGTGCCTTTCGCTGCCGGGCTTCGGCAACGAAAGGCCTGTAGGCTTCACGCCCGACAAGGACAGCTACGCCGCGTGGATCGTCGACCAACTCAAGGCAATCGACGGCCCGATTGATCTCGTCGGCCACGATTGGGGGTCGCTTCTCGTCACGCGTGTCGTGTCGATCGCACCGACACTCGCGCGCACATGGAGCGCCGGCGCGGCACCGCTTGATCCAACTTACGTTTGGCACGACACCGCACAAACCTGGCAGACGCCTGGCAAAGGCGAAGAGCTGATGAAGATGATGACGGCGGAGCTCATGGCGCCCGGCCTCGCCGCGCAAGGTATTCCGCTGGCCGACGCACGCGAAACCGCCCGCCTCATGGACGACGAAATGAAGACGTGCATTCTGGCGCTCTACCGTTCGGCCACCTCGGTCGCCGCCGACTGGTTCGCCGATCTGAAAAAAGTCTCGGCGCCGGGCTTGATCCTGTGGGGCGAGAACGACCCCTACGCGGCGTCCCTTTTCGGCGAAAAGCTGGCCGCAAACACCAAGGCCGCGTTCAAACTCATTCCCGGCACCGGCCACTGGTATCAAATCGAAAAACCGGCCGCCGTCGCCGACGCACTCGAGGGCTTTTGGGCCAAGCATTCTTGAAGACTATCGACGCCATACCTGGCCGCGTTCGCGACGGCGCCTATATATGGTGCTCGCAAATTGGAGGATCGTGACCTTGCAAAAGATCGTCAAAACCGAAGCCGAATGGCGCGCGCAGCTGTCGCCTGAGGAATTCCAAATCACCCGCAAGCACGGGACGGAGCGTGCCTTCACCGGTCCGTATCACGACGCCAAGGACAAAGGCACCTACACCTGCAAATGCTGCGGCTTGCCCCTCTTTGCTTCGGACACAAAATACGACTCCGGCACCGGCTGGCCGAGCTTCTTTGCCCCGATCGCTAAGGACGCCGTCGCCGAGAAAGCCGACAACACATTCTTCTCGCGCCGCACCGAAGTGCTCTGCGCGCGCTGCGACGCACATCTTGGCCACGTCTTCCCCGACGGTCCGAAGCCGACGGGCCTACGCTATTGCATGAACGGCCACGCGCTGAAACTCGAGAAGCCGTGATCGTGCTTCGTCCGGCATCGCTCGCCGATGCCGCAATCTTGCAGGCGTGGGACAAGGAGCCCCACGTCATCAGCGCGACGACCGACGACCGCGCCGCAAAGACCGCATTCGAAGGCATCGTCTGGGAAGAAGAGGTGGCCGCACAATCGGACGTCTCGCGCTACTATATCGCCGAACGCAACGGCCGCCCGATCGGCGCGATGCAAATCATCGACCCGCACCTCGAACCCACGCACTACTGGGGCGACGTCGCTCCAAACCAACGCGCGCTCGACATCTGGATCGGCGCCGCGTCCGATCTGGGAAAGGGCTACGGCAAGGAAATGATGCGCCAAGCGCTCGATCTCTGTTTCGCCGATCCGGCAGTCTCGACCGTCCTCATCGACCCGTTGGCCAGCAACACCCGCGCGCACAAATTCTATCAGCGCCTGGGCTTCGTGCCCGTCGGCCGCCGCCACTTCAACGGCGAAGACGATTGCCTGGTCCACGAACTCACGCGCAAGGCGTGGTCGTCGAGGACTAGCTCGCCCGCTTCACTGTGACCCGATGCTCGCCGCCTTTCGCCGCGCGCAAGAACACGCACGGCGATGTCTGCGAAGGCTCGACCTGCAATCCCGGTGCCGCCATCGCGAACGCGTCCGGATACTGCGTCACCGGCAAATAGATTTCCGTCGCCGCACCGATCTTCGGATCCGCGTCGAAGACGAACGTGAACTCGCCGCTCGCACGGTCGAACCGCATCTCCTTCAACACGCCCTGGGCTCGCCGCACGAACGGCCGCACAAAGCCTGCCTCCGCGCGCCCGCCCTCCTGATCGCGCGAGAACACGCTCAAATCTTCCTGGTTCCAGCCGTCGCCACACGCCGCCTCGTTGCGATTCGAAGCCGTGTAGTTCCACAACGTGCAGTTCAGCAAATGCCGGTCCAAGGCGTTGTACATAAGGTCGAGCGCGATGACGTGCCTCTCCCAAGGCCCCTCGGACCGGTCACCCGCAGCCCATGCCTGATAGGCCGCCGCCCCATCCAGATCGAAGGGAATCCCGAACTCGCCGATCAAGGTCGGCGCGCCGCCGGGAATGGACTTCGACGCTTCCTTGATGCGCCCAAGCTGCACCGCGTAGTTGCCCTCGATTTCCTCAGCGCCGTTCAACGCCTTCATCGTGAACGGGTTGATCGAGGCCGGATACATGAACGTCTTCGTGACCAGCGTGACGATGTCGTACCAGTGGCTGGCGTTGACCGTGCGCTCGGGCGTGCCCTTCGGAAAACCCTCGCCCGTGATGCCCTTGAACGGATCAAGCTCTGCAAAGATCAGCCAATCGTTATCGATCTTGCGCACTTCGGCGGCGACACGCTGGAAGAACGGCGCCATGCCGTCATGGTCCGCATCGATCGTCCGCCCACGGACCGTCTGAAAGAAATCTTCCCGCAACACCTCATGCCCGTTGCCGGTCAAGCGATAGGCGCCGGCCTTTTCGAACGGACAATCGACGCCCTTGCGCCAAATCGAAACGCGCCCGGCATTCACTTGCGCCTCGCCCACGACGCCGACCTTCATCTTCGACGGATCGAACGCCAACTGCGGAATCATCCGCGGCACACCGCGCGCCACCAGCAACCCGTCGAGCGCCGACCAGGCCGGCCCCGGCCGCACCGGATCGGGATGCTCGGGCGTGCGTTCCACATGGGCGTAGGAAAGCGACTGCCCCGTCCACCCGGTGCCCGGTTCGTTCAGCGTGTCGAAGCCCAGCACATGCGGCATGCCCTTCACGCGCTTGGCCACCTCGCGCATCGCGCCGATATAGTGGCTTTGCAGATAGTCCTGCGCCGTCCGCCCCTCGATCTTGAAGTCCGGCACGAACGTGTCGCCGCAAAAGAACAGCGTCCACATAATCGCGTTGGCAGGCATGCGATAATTGTTCGCCCACGTCATCATCGGATAGCGGTCTTCTTGGGCGCCGCCACGTGCGTAGTCGTATTTGCGCTGCATCACATGCGCGGCACCCGACGCATGGAACGTCGTGAAGTCGAGACCCACCGCCTCGAACGTCCACCCCGGCGCACCGTCGCCGCCCGACATGCGCGACCAGACGTCCTGGTGAAAATCGACGAACACATAGAGCCCATAGTCGCCGGCTCGCCGCGCGATCTCCGCGAAGTAGTCGAGATAGGCGGTGTCGTACTTCCCCGGCCCCGCGTGCTCCACCGCCTCCCACGTGGTCAAGAGCCGAAGGCAGTTCATCCCCCACCCCTTCAACCGTCCGAAATGCTCGTCCGCCTCGGCCAACGGAAACGGCCGCCCCACAAAACTGACGTCGCGATGATCGGAGAAATCCGAAGGAAAATTCGTGCCCCCATTCGGGAACGGCACCTTACAGTCACCGCCCAGGTTCACCCCGCGCAACAACACCTGCCGCCCATTTGTATCGACAAACCGATCCCCGGCAATCCGCAACCGATCCACGCACCATCTCCCTTGAGCAGAGAGGCACTATTGCGTGCGAACGCTCAAACGGCAATCCGCGTCGTGAACTTCGTTCGCGACCACACGACCTGACTTGTGCAACGTTTGATGTTGGGGTCGCTCATCAACACACGCTCGGACCACTTCTCGTGCTCGGCCAAGTCGCGCGCGTGGCAGATAAGAACGAAATCCACGGACCCGGCCACCGAGTAACACTGGCTGACCTCCGGCGCCTTCATAACCCGCTTGCGAAACGCCTCGTAAGCCTCGGGCGTCTCCTTCTCGAACATAACGCTGACGATGACGGTGATGGCGCGCCCCAGCACGGCCGGATCAACAATCGAAACGTCGGCGGCGACCACGCGGGCCGCGCGCAGTGTTGCAAGACGCCGCCGCACCGACGACGGTGATAGGTTGACGCGTTCTGCGATCTCGCCGTGGGTGAGAAGATTGTTCTCCTGAACGATACTCAGAATGGCCCAGTCGAAATCGTCCAATTGCCCGCTCATGGCTACAATCCTCGTGGCGAAATTCGCCACTTCATGCTCAAATTTCGCCAAGATGCGCAAGCACGATCGTGCTACGGCGTTGGCAATGAAAGCCACACACCTCGCACTTGCCGCAGGCCTGGCAACTGCTCTGCCCACACACGCCGATGCGCCGCTGCCTTTGGGTGCCTGGCGTACGGACGGCTATGGCTACGTGCTGGCGAACAACGGCGAGAAGCTTCAAATCTTCGACGAAACAAAAACGAGCTGCCTGCTCAACGATACGGTGGAAGGGCGCGAAATCGAAGATTGGATCGGCAAGGTCGCGCTCGCACGGGACGGCATTCACGCCCTCTTACAGCAACGCACATCACGAACCGCGGTGAGCAAGTTGCCAACGCTGCCCGCTGTCTGCAAGCCGTGGGCCGAAGACCAAGACCCGCTGCGCAACTTCGATCACCTTTGGACGACGTTCGACGAACACTACGCATTCTTCAAAGAGCGTAACGTCGATTGGAAGGCACTGCGTGCCAAATACCGCCCGCAAGCGGCGGCCGCAAAGTCACCGCAACAACTGTTCGCGATAGTGTCTGCGATGCTGGCGCACCTGAGGGACGCACACGTGTCGCTGACCGCGGGTGACGCGACCTTTAAGGTCGAACGCGAGGCCGCTCCGGCCTTCACACGCAAAGCACTTCAAATTGCGCTGAAGGACTATGTGTCCGGACCCACGACCCCGCTCCTCAAGCCCGCAAGACCGATTGCGGGAAATCGCGTCTGGTTCGGCGAACTCCCAGGCAAGATCGGTTACATCGTCGTCTTCGCCATGGGCGGGTTCGAAGAAGACGACGTCACGGCATCCGATCACGCGGAAAGCGCCCACGGGGTCTTTCAAGAAATCGCGGGCGACTTCCGTGACGTACAAGGTGTCGTTGTTGACCTGCGCGGCAATCAAGGCGGCTACGATGCGGTTTCGCTCGACTTGGTAAGTCTATTCGCAAGCCGGCCCGGCATCGCCTTCAGAAAGCGCGCCCATGGCGCGACCGCGCCCGCATACTCTATCCCCCTGGTACCGGCGCAGCCACGTCGCCTAAACAAGCCCGTCGCCGTCCTCATCGGCGAGCACACCGTAAGCGCCGGCGAGACCGCAGCCGCCGTCTTCCACACACTGCCGAACGCGACGCTCATAGGTCAGCCAACGCAAGGCGCGCTTTCGGACGTTCTGGAAAAGAAACTGCCGAACGGCTGGACGTTTACGCTTTCGAACGAAATATTCCAAATGCCCGATGGAACGATCCCCGAGGTGAGAGGCGTCGCGCCGCACATCACCACCACCGTCGCCAAGGCATCAAGCTCACTGGCCGAACGGTTCAAACCCGACATCGACGAAGCAATACGAGCGCTCAAGCGGAAAAGCCAACCGCCGCGTTAGTTCAAATTACACTCGCCCACCGGCACGAACTGCCCAGCGATGCCGAGGAAGCTGCAGGTCTTTGTAGAATCGCTTTGCGACAGATGGACGTCGTAGATCGAAAACGCGAGGAAGTTCCGCCGCTCGATCGGCAGCGCCGGCAACACCAGCCCGAGCAGCGCGCCGCCGATCTGGCCGGCGCTGTCGGGATTGTCCTCGCCCCGCTTGCGCGCCTGATCCTCGATCTTCTTCGCGACATAGCTTTGCACGAACCCATTGAACTCCACTCGCGAGGGATTCGTGGCCGCAAGCAGCGCGCCGACAACGACGAGACCAAGCAGAAGGCGTGTCATGAAGTGCTCCCCGAAATGCCTTAGCCGCAATCTTCCGGCCGAATGCGACCAAAGTGTGGCACGCTACGTCGCGCGATAGTAGTCGGCGATCGTCCACAACCCGATGGCGACGAAGCCGATACCTGCGATCAACTTCAACGGGATCATCGCCAAATACCGCTCCGCCATCGTGCCGAGCACGACGGCAATCGCCGTGCTCGCAACCAACGCACTCGCCGCCGCCAGAAAAACGAGCCACGGCGAAGCCTTGTTGTCGGACGCGAACAACAACGTGGCGAGTTGCGTCTTGTCGCCAAGTTCGGCGAGGAAAACCGTGATGAAGATGGTGAGAAGATTTTGCACGCCCGAAACCCTCAAAGTCTGTGTTGCCGAAATGCAATCGCTACATAGCCGCAGTTCGCCCGCGATAGAAGCCCGCGCCAGTTGCTGCGTCGCGTTGTCCGTGTCAGAAGGGCTCGATGACAAACGCCACGCAAAGCACCGCCCTCCTCAACAAGGTCCCGGCCGTTACGCTTGCGTTCTGGCTGATCAAGATCGTTGCCACGACGTTGGGCGAAACCGGCGGCGACGCGGTTTCGATGTCGATGAACCTCGGCTATGCGGTGGCAAGCCTGATCTTCATCGCCGCTTTCGCCGTGACGGTCGCGATCCAACTCTCGGCACGCAATTTCAATCCCTACCTTTATTGGCTCGTGATCGTGGCGACCACGACGGCCGGCACCACGATGGCCGACTACGCGACGCGCTCGCTTGGCATCGGCTATCCGGGCGGGTCCACAATGCTGTTCGCAGCCCTCATGACGTCACTCGCGGTTTGGTATTTCACGGTCGGCTCCGTCTCCGTCGATCGCATCGCCAACCGCAGGGACGAGACGTTCTATTGGGTCACCATTCTCTTCTCTCAAACGCTGGGCACCGCGCTCGGCGATTGGATGGCCGACACGAACGGCTTCGGCTATGACGGCGCTGCGCTGGTGTTCGGCGCGGGCCTCGCCGTGCTCGCCGCGCTCTACTACTTCACGAAAGTCTCCCGCACGTTTCTGTTCTGGAGCGCGTTCATCCTCACCCGCCCGCTCGGCGCAACGCTGGGCGATTTCCTCGACAAACCGCTCGACCACGGCGGCCTTGCGCTCGATCGCTATATCGCGACGGCGGTATTGAGCGTCCTCATTGTGGCGCTTGTGGCGCTGGCCGGCCGCAACAGCGAACGCGCCGCGACCTGACCAAGGATCACCCATGACCGTATACATACTCGCCCAACTGAACATCACCGACCGCACGAAGTACGATCGCTACCAAGCGCGCTTCATGGAGGTCTTCAAACCGTTCGGCGGCACGGTGCTGTCCGTGGACGACAGCGTGCACGTAATCGAAGGCGACTGGCCGCACTCGCGCTTCGTGCTGGCGTCGTTCCCCGACGAACCGTCGTTTCGCGCCTGGTGGGACTCGCCCGGCTACCGCCAAATCGTAGAAGACCGCTGGGACGGTTCGACCGGCGTCATCGTCCTCGCCAAAGGCGTCCCACCCCGCGCTTAAAAGTCATGACCCACGTCATCGCCACATTCATAACCAAGCGTCGCGCAGCCATCGCTCTCTCGCGCGCGATGGACAACGCCCCGGTCTACAAGCTGAAGCATCCGGAACTGCTGCTCGTGCCGGTCGGCGACGACGCGTACGACGCGTTGATTTCGCGCGAAGGTTCGAACATCCCGGCCGGGCCCGAATTCTGGCGCCTGAACGAAGCCTTGATGGAACTTGCGCGCGAATGCTCCGTACACGGACCG
>JBGAPZ010000011.1:0-95963 GCA_044220975.1 Micropepsaceae bacterium
GCCGGAGGTTTTCGGAGAACTCTTCCCGAACTAAGCGACAACGGACAACGGTCGAAGAAAATTTGCGATTACCAGCAACCGGAAATCTCGCCCTGTGGTTGGTGCTCGCGGGTATTTCGGGGACACCATAAATAGGAATGCCTCGTTAAGGAATTGGTAACGAATGGCGGCGATCTGCGCGATTCGATTGCGGGCCTTAGGTGTTTGGGTACCAACGGTTGGGCTGGGGGCGCGGCCGAACCTTCTTGCGCGGCTAAGAGAGCGCGAAAATGGGCGGTCTGCTGCCGTTTGGCAGGGTGGCGGACGGGCCGGTCTTACGGTAAAGATGCGTGCAAGATGCCTGTTAAGGGACCGTTACCGGTCCTTGGACGGGTGCCTGGTGTAGCCCCTCAAACTCGTCGGTTCCCATGTCGCTTGTTCCGCTTCGTTTGCGTACCCTTTCGATCGGCGTCGCTTTGGCGCTCGCAATGCCTCTGACCGCTTGCGCCGGCGATGACACGCCGAAGCCGCGCGCCGAGGTGCGCGAAACGCCCGTCGAGCAGCTCTATCAAGATGCCCTCGTTCAACTCGACCGGGCGAACTGGATTCCGTGTGCGCAGGCCTTTGACGAGGTTGAGCGGCAGCATCCCTATTCGGTTTGGGCGCGGCGCGCGATCCTGATGTCGGCGTTTTGTTATTACCAGGCGAACAAGTACACGGAGTCGATTCAAGCGGCTGACCGCTTCATCACGCTACACCCCGGCAATAAGGATGCACCGTACGCCTATTACCTGAAGGCCGTGTCGCTCTACGAGCAGATCGTCGACGTCGGTCGCGATCAGCGCCGGACGGAACAGGCGATGGCCGCTCTCGGCGATCTTATCCGCCGGTTCCCGCAGACGGACTATGCGCGCGATGCGCGGTTGAAGCTCGACCTCACGCGCGATCACCTTGCGGGCAAGGAAATGTCGATCGGGCGCTATTACTTGAAGCGCGGCGAACAGGTGGCGGCCATCGGTCGCTTCCGCAGCGTGATCGAGAAATATCAGACGACGAGCCACGTGCCTGAAGCGCTGCACCGTTTGGTAGAGGCGTATCTCTCGCTCGGCGTCATCAAAGAAGCGCGCGCGGCAGCTGCGGTGCTCGGCCATAACTATCCGGGCAGCGAGTGGTATGAGGATACGTTCGCGCTGATGCAGGAATACGGCCAGAAGGACGGCGGGCAATCGGTCGCACAGATCAGAACTGCACCGGCAGTCGCCTCTATTCCTTCCGATGCGACGCCAACGGCAGCACCCGTTGCTCAGCCAAAGACAGACGTACCGCCGCCGCCGGAAGCCGGCGCTAAGCCTTCTGCGCCGACCTCTGGCGACAAGAAGGACGAGGACGGCGGCTGGTTCGACTGGTTCTAACGTAAGGGCCCGACGCCTCATATGCTGACGTCTCTCTCGATCCGCGATTTTGTGCTGATCGAGCGGTTGGATTTGGAGTTCGCACCGGGGCTTTGCGTGCTCACGGGCGAGACGGGGGCGGGCAAGTCCATTCTGCTTGATGCCTTGGGACTGGCGACCGGCGGTCGTGCCGAGCGAGGGTTCATCCGTGCGGGCGGCGCGCAGGCATCGGTCACAGCTGTGTTCGATCCGCCGGCGAGGCATCCGGCGCGGGCGGCACTAGGCGGCAACGGGCTCGAGAGCGAAGGGGCGTTGATCTTTCGCCGCTCGATCGCAATCGACGGCCGAAGCCGAGCCTTTATCAATGACCAACCGGTGTCGATCGGCCTTATGCGTGAGGCTGGGGCAATGCTGCTGGAGATTCACGGGCAGCATGACGATCGTGGGCTTCTGGATGCGGGTGGGCATCGCAACTTGCTGGATGCGTTCGGCGGCCTCGACGACGAGGTTGCAGCCGTCGAAAGCGCTTGGCGGTCTTTGGCTGCGGCCGACGAAGCTGCGCGTGCCGAGGCAGACGTTCAGCAACGCGCGGCTCAGGATTTCGACTACCTGAAGCACATGACCGACGAATTGCGGACGCTCGACGTGCGCGCGGGCGAAGAGGCGGAGCTTGCGAACGCACGGGCCGTGATGATGGCGTCCGAGAAGATCTCAAGCGACCTGCATGAGGCGGTGGAGGCCTTGTCCGGCAACGGCGGTGTCGAGGCGCGGATGAGTTTGGCTTTGCGCCGGTTAAGCCGCGCGCAGGCGGTGGCGCAAGGCCGGCTCGATGCGGCGGTCGCAGCACTCGACCGTGCGACAATCGAAGCGGCCGAGGCGCGGCGGGCGGTTGACGCGGCCGTGCGCGGGCTCGCGTTCGACGCCAACGCATTGGAGAAGGCCGAGACGCGGCTCTTCGCGCTGCGCGCCGCAGCACGGAAATACGGTGGTTCGTGCGACGGGTTAGCCGCGAAACGTGCGGAAGCGGACGCGAAGCTGCAAGTGTTGGCCAGCGCGCAATCGCGGGCGGCGGAGCTCGAGCGCCTGAAGGTGCAGGCTCGCAAGGCCTTCGATAAAGCGGCGTCCGCGCTGTCGGCGGGACGCGCAAAGGCTGCGGAAGGGTTGGATCAACGGGTCGCGAAGGAGCTCGCGCCGTTGAAGCTTGAGCATGCCCTGTTCCGCACGCAGATCGAAACGACGGATGCGGCGGGGCCGTCCGGACGCGACAGGGTCGAGTTCATGGTTGCGACCAATCCGGGAGCACCGTTCGGTGGCTTGACGCGCATCGCATCGGGCGGCGAGTTGGCGCGGTTTATCCTGGCGTTGAAAGTTGCGCTGGCTGACGAAGGATCTGCGTCGACGTTGATTTTCGACGAGGTCGATCGCGGCGTTGGCGGGGCGGTGGCTGATGCCGTTGGCGAGCGCCTTGCGCGGCTTGCAAAGGGCGAGCAGGTGCTGGTGGTCACGCACTCGCCGCAAGTGGCAGCCCGCGGGATGCATCATCTCAGGGTCTCCAAGGCAATGGCGGCAGGGGCGATGACGACGCGGGTGGAATTGCTCGATGCGGGCGGACGCCGCGAAGAGATTGCGCGCATGCTTGCCGGTGCGAAGGTGACGGATGAGGCGCGGGCTGCGGCCGACCGGCTGATCGGTGGCGCGGTCGCACAACTTCCGAAGCGGCGACGCGCGACGTGACGAAGCCGACGCCGGTCACGAAGCTTAGCGAGAAGGAAGCCGCGGCCGAGCTTGAGCGGCTCGCGCGCGAAATTGCAGCGCATGACAAGCGCTATCACGCCGAAGATGCGCCCTCGATCTCGGATGCCGACTACGACGCGCTCAAGAAACGGAATTCGGCGATCGAGGCGAAGTTCCCGCAGCTGATGCGTGCGGACAGCCCGTCGCGGCGGGTCGGTTACGCCGCCGTCGAGAAATTCGGGAAGGTCAAGCACGGCGTGCCGATGTTGTCGCTCGACAATGCGTTCGACGACGAGGACGTGTCCGATTTCATAGACCGAGTGCGACGGTTCTTGAACCTGCCGGCAGATGAAGAACTCGCGTTCACGGCCGAGCCTAAAATCGACGGGCTCTCGGCGAGTTTGCGCTATGAGGACGGCAAGCTCGTGCTCGGTGCGACGCGCGGCGACGGCGCGGTCGGCGAGGACGTAACTGCCAACCTCAAGACATTGAAGGACATCCCCCACGCGTTGAAGGGGCGCGGTGTGCCGGAATTGATCGAGGTGCGCGGTGAGGTGTTCTTGAGTCACGCCGACTTCGCGAAGCTGAATAAGGATCAAGAATCACGGGAGGAGAAGACGTTTGCGAACCCCCGGAATGCGGCGGCGGGATCCTTGCGCCAACTCGATGCGTCGATCACGGCGCGGCGGCCTTTGAAGTTCTTTGCCTATACGTGGGGACAGATCTCGAAAGTGCCGGGCAAAACGCAGAGTGAGGTCATCGAGGCGTTTGCCGATTGGGGGTTTCCGACCAATCCGGAGATGAAGCGCTTCACGAGCGTCGAGGCGATTTTGAAATACTATGCCAAGATCGCGGGCAAGCGAGCGTCTCTTGGCTACGACATCGACGGCGTCGTATACAAGGTCGACCGGCTGGATTGGCAGCAGCGCTTGGGCTTCGTGAGCCGCTCGCCGCGCTGGGCGGTTGCGCACAAATTTCCGGCAGAGCAGGCCGAGACCGAGTTGCTCGGCATCGATATCCAGGTCGGGCGAACGGGGACGTTGACACCCGTCGCGCGATTGAAGGCGGTGACGGTGGGTGGCGTGGTTGTCACGAACGCGACCCTGCACAACGAGGACGAAATCGCGCGCAAGGACGTTCGGATCGGCGACACGGTTGTGATCCAACGCGCGGGCGACGTTATTCCGCAGATCGTGCGGGTGATCGAGGAAAAGCGGCCGAAGACCGCGAAGGCGTTCAAATTTCCCGACAAATGTCCCGCCTGCGGCAGCCATGCCGTGCGTGAGGTGGATGAAGCGGGGGAAGAGTCGGTCGCGCGGCGCTGCACCGGCGGGCTGATTTGCCCGGCGCAGGCGGCGGAGCGGCTAAAACATTTCGTATCGCGCAACGCGTTCGACATCGAAGGGTTCGGGTCGAAGCACGTCGACGCGTTCTTGGCGGACAAGATGATTGCGCATCCCTCCGACATATTCTTACTGGAAAAGAAGTACGGCTCGGGACCGAAGGCAATTGCGGCGCGAGAGGGGTGGGGGCCGCAGTCGGCAGCGAAGCTTTTTGCCGCGATCGAGGCGCGCCGGACAATCGCGCTGCACCGGTTCATCTACGCGCTGGGGATACGGCATGTGGGCGAGTCCACCGCGCGATTGTTGGCGCTCAACTATGGTTCGGCAAAGGCGTTTGTTAAGGCGATGATTGCGGCCGCTGACGAGGATTCCAGCGCGTTCGCCGAGCTCGATGCGATCGAAGGCATTGGTGATACGGTCGCGAGAGCGATCGCCGAGTTTTTCGGCGAGGATCACAATCGGGAGGAAGTGGCCCGGCTGCTCGACATGCTGGACATCGAGGACGCCGAAAAACCGAAGACGGACACAGCCGTCTCGGGCAAGACGATTGTGTTCACCGGTAGCCTCGAAAAGATGACGCGCCCCGAAGCCAAAGCGCGCGCCGAGTCGCTTGGCGCGAAGGTGGCAGGCTCGGTGTCGGCCAAGACCGATCTCGTTGTCGCGGGGCCGGGTGCCGGGTCGAAGCTGAAAGAAGCCGAGAAGCATGGCGTCAAGGTGATCAGCGAGGACGACTGGCTGAAGCTGATCCGGTAGGTTCAGTCTTCTGCGAACTCGATCACGACGCCGTGGGTGGCGTTTGCCGGCACAGTCACGGTGTTGCGTGTCTCGTGATGCGGGACTTTCGCCATTGAAAGCATCGCGGCGGCTGCATCAGGTTCGTTGACGCGGATTTTCAGTGCGACGATGCCGTGTTTCGGCGCGCCTTGGAGAGATTTGCCGAAGCGATGCTCGGCGTCGGCGGGTGTCATCAGCGCGATTACTGAATTCGAAAGCGTCGGACCTGCGAGTTCGCGTTTTGCAGCCGTGACGTCGTCGGCTGCGATGATCACTTCCGCGACGCCGGTGGCGCCGGAGGGATGAAGCTGCCACTCGTGGCGGGCGCGCGTCAGTTCGGGCGTTTGATGCGTGCAAACGAACTGCATCGTTTCGGGGAGTGCGAGCTTCGGCAGCATGATATTGCGGAAGCGGACGATGTCGCGCTTGCCGTCGAGGTTGAGGGGGCGGGCGAGGTCGTTCGGCGGTTCGGCGTCGATGCCGGCTGCGCGAAGGGCAGCGTAGGTTTGGTCCGCGTCGTCGGCGCCGTAGGCGATGGCGATGGCGCCATCGCCGCGGGCGTTGACGCGGTCGGCGAGGCGGCCCTTAGCGCCGGTTTCGTCGACGACGCCAAGCAACTCGATATAGGTCGAGCCGAACATGATGCAGTGGTTGCCGGTGCCCTTGCCTTCATGCAACCCGCGCGGGGTCAGCGTGAAGCCGAGCTTTCGATAGGTGGCGGCCGCCGTGTCGAGGTTTTTGACTGCGATGACGATATGATCGAGGCGGTTTAGCGGCGCCATCAGATTGCGCGGGTCGACTCGACGATCCACGCCTCAGTTGTCGCGTCGGTTTTTCCTTTCAACGTGTCACGGACGCGAACATGATAGGTGTTCAGCCATGCACGTTCGGTTTCGGTCAGTAGTTTAAGATCGATCAAGGCTAGATCGATCGGCGCCAAGGTCAACGTTTCGAACTCCATCATCTTGCGGTCGCCGCCGACGTCTTTGGGTTCGGTGACCACGATCAGGTTTTCGATGCGGATGCCGTAGTGGTTGACCTTGTAGTAGCCGGGTTCGTTCGAGACGATCATGCCCGGTCTCAGCGCCACGTTGATCATGCGCTTCGAGATGTTTTGTGGACCCTCGTGAACGCTGAGGTAGGCGCCTACGCCATGGCCGGTGCCGTGGTCGTAGTCGAAGCCGCCTTGCCACAAGGACATGCGAGCCAACGTGTCGAGTTGTACGCCCGTGGTTCCCTCGGGGAAGCGCGCGAGCGCGAGCGCAATGTGGCCCTTTAAGACGCGGGTGAAGCGATCTTTCATTTCGGCTGTCGGCGTTCCGATCGCAATTGTCCGCGTGATGTCGGTGGTGCCGTCGAGGTATTGCCCGCCGGAGTCGATCAGGTAGATCTCGCCCGACTTGATCTTGCGGTTCGATTTTTTGGTCACGCGATAATGCGGCAGTGCGCCGTTCGGGCCTGCGCCTGAGATTGACCCGAAGCTCAGGTCCTTGAGCGCGCCGGTTTGGAGGCGGAAATCCTCGAGGAGGCGGCAGGCTTCGATTTCGTCGATGTTGCCTTTCGGCCCTTCCTTCGAAAGCCAGGCGAGAAAGCGTGAGACACATGCGCCGTCACGCTCATGCGCGCGCCGTGCGCCGGCGAGCTCAGTCTGGTTCTTGCAAGCTTTCGGCAACAGGACCGGATCGGCCGCGCGCACGATTTCCGCGCCGGCACCGCCCAGTTGGTCGAACAACCACGCAGACGCGGTCGCAGGGTCGATTTGGATGCGCCGGCCTTTTTGCGCCTTCAGATGGGATGCGAGTTCTTCCTGCGGACGCACCGTAACGCGGTTGCCGAGCCAGGCATCGATGTCGGGTGTGAATTTGCGTCGGTCGATGAAGAGTTCAACATGACCGTCGCTGTTCAGCATCGCGAACGCGTGCGGGAAGGGCGTATGCGGGACGTCGGAACCGCGGATGTTGAGCAGCCACGCAATCGACTCGGGCAAGGTCAGTATTGCTGCGTCGTTTTTTGCGTCGCGCAGCGACTTGGCGATCCGTTCGCGTTTCGATTCCGATGATTCGCCGGCGTATTCGAGCGGTTGGGTCGTCACCGCGCCAAGCGGCGGGGCGGGTTGGTCGTCCCAGGTTGCGTCAAGCGGGTTGTCGGTCACGGCTACGAGCGTTCCGCCGGCCTTCCCAACTGCGGTTTGTAGCGACTCGACGCCGGACGCGGTGTGGAGCCACGGGTCGTAGGCGAGCTTTGCACCCTTCGGCAGGTTTTCAGCGATCCAATCCGGCGGCGGTTCGTCGACGAGCGAGCGATACTCAAATGCGGTGCCGTCGACCTGTTCTGCGGTCTGCACCGTGTAGCGGCCGTCGGTGAAGATCGCGGCCTTCTCCATCAACACGACAGCGGCGCCGGCGGACCCGGTGAAACCGGTGAGATAGGCCAAGCGATCGGCACGGGCCGGTACGTACTCGCCTTGGTACTCATCGGCTCGCGGCACGACAAAGCCGTCGAGACTGCGGCGCTTGAGTTCCGCACGAAGGGCCGCGAGGCGGGGCGGGCAGCAGGTGGGGGCTCGTGGTCTCGGCGAAGGATTGGAATTTGGTTTGGTGCAGCATGGCAGCAACCTATTCGGCTGCGACGCGGCTCTCAAGGCCGGTCACGTGGATTTGGCGGTAGGCGGCAGGGGTCACGCCAAAACGGCGGCTGAACGCTCGGATCAGGTGGTCGGGGCCGGAGAAGCCTGCTCGGCTTGCCACGGTGGCAAGGTCCAATTTTCCTTCGTCCAGCCAGCGGCGGGCGGCGTCCAGGCGAATGGATTCGACGAACTTCGCTGGCGACATGTTGAGTTCGGCCTGCATGTGGCGGTGAAAGGACCGGGGGCTCATGGCCGCGCGGGCGGCCAGCGTTTCAACGTCGAGGCGCTTGGTCAGGTTGTCTTCGACCCAAGTGGATAGGCTTGCGAGCTTGTCGTCCTTGACGTCTTGCGCATTAAGCGCCGCCGAAAACTGCGTTTGGTGCCCTGGCCGGCGCATATAGACGACGAGACGGCGGGCGATTTCCATCGCGACGTTGCGCCCGTGGTCTTCCTCGACGATCGCGAGGGCCATGTCGATGCCCGTCGTGACGCCAGCAGACGTCCAGCATTTTCCATCCGTGACGTAGATCGATTCGGCGTCGACTTTCAGATCCGGAAACGCGCGTTGCAGGTCGGCGGTGGAGCTCCAATGCGTTGCAGCGTTTCGACCGTGCAAGATGCCGGTCGAGGCGAGCAAGAATGCACCAGAGCAAACGGAGCACGCGCGCTTCGCCGCGCGAGCCGCGTCGTTGATCCACCGCATGAGGATTTTGTCGCGCAGCGCGGCGCGGATCGGCTCTTCTTCGCCACCCGGGCAGATCAGGGTGTCGACGCTCGCGGCCGGAACGCTGCGCAAGCTGTCCGCGTGCAACGCGAAGCCTGCGGATGTGGGTGTGGCACCGGCGTCGGTCGCGACGAACTTGACCCGATAGGCCTCACGACCCAGGGACTGGTTCGCGCTGCCGAACACTTGTGCGGGTCCTACGGCGTCGAGCGATTGTAGATGGGGGAAGATCGGGATTGCGACGATGTGAGGTTTAGGCATCGGATGACCATGGCATAAAACGTCGATAACTTGTCATTTATGCCATGAGTAAGCCATGCTACGCAAGGGACAACAAAAGGAGCCTCTCATGACCAATCCGTTTCACGTCGGTTTCTTGCTTTATCCGAACTTGACCCAGCTCGATCTTACTGGGCCCGCGCAGTTCTTGGCGCGCGCACCGGGGGCGAAGGCGCATTACACCTGGAAGACGTTGGGGCCAGTTCCGTCTGACGCCGGGCTTTCGCTGATGCCGACGACGACGTTCAAGGATTGCCCGCAGCTCGATCTTATTTGCGTGCCGGGCGGCGCAGGCCAGGTGGCCTTGATGACAGACGACGAGACGCTGAATTTCTTGCGCAAACAGGCAGCTGGCGCGAAGTACGTGACATCTGTGTGCACCGGTTCGCTGGTGCTGGGCGCAGCGGGTTTGCTGAAAGGCTATAAATCAGCGTGCCACTGGGCGTGGCGCGACTATCTGACGGCCTTCGGTGCAACGCCCGTCAATGCGCGGGTGGTGAAGGATCGCAACCGGATTTCGGGTGGTGGCGTGACGGCGGGTATCGACTTCGCACTGACGGTTGTCGCCGAAATATGGGGCGACGAAGTCGCCAAGCAGATGCAGCTCGGCTTCGAGTACGACCCGCAGCCGCCGTTCGATTGTGGTTCGCCGGAACGCGCAGGGCCGGAGCGGACGGCGCTTGCGAAGAAGATGCTTGAGGGCATCTTGGGCGAGCGCGAGATCGTGAATGCACAGGCTGCGGCGCGGTTAAGGGAGAGTGTGTCGTGAGCGGCGGAACGCTTCAGTTTCAATTTGTGCGCTTTGCTGTCGTCTTTGCGATCGTTGTTTGTTTGGCTGTCAGCGCTGCAGGGTCAGCGTAACCCAGCCTTCGAGCGCGCTGCGGCGGACGAGGCGCAGGTTTTGCGCGCGGGCCATGGCGCAGATGGCGTTCGCTTGTTCGTCGAGGAGGCCCGAGAGGATCGCGTGGCCGCCGGGGGCGAGGCTTTGCTTGATCCCCGGCAGCAGTTTCATCAGTGGACCGGCGAGGATGTTCGCGAAGACGAGATCGTAGGGAGCGCGCTCCGCGATCAATGGCGTGCGAAAACCGCTTGCGGTTGCCACGCGCATGTATGGAGCGCCTCGGTTCAGCTTTGCGTTTTCGGTTGTCTTCGCCGTTGCGAGTGGGTCGATATCGGTGGCGACTGCTGGACGACGTGTGAGGCGCGCAAAGGCCATCGCGAGGACGCCTGTGCCGCAGCCGAGGTCGAGGGCATTCCTAAACGTACGTTGCTTGGCCAGGCGTTCGAAGGCGAGCAGGCAACCGCGCGTCGTGCCGTGATGGCCGGTGCCGAAGGCATAGGAGGCTTCGATCTTGAGGCCGATTGCGTTCGCAGGCACGCGGCTGGCTGTGTGATCGCCGTGCAGGAAGAAGCGTCCGGTGACGACGGGCGGCAGGCCTTCGAGCGCGCGGGCGACCCAGTTCTCGTCTTCGATAGCGATCACGCGCATCGGCACGCCGAAGCGCCTCAGCAAATCGTCTTCGTTTGGTTGCTCTGTAAAGAACGCTTCAACTTCCCACTGGCCTCGTTCGCCGAGTTCGAAGGCGGAAACGACGGGTGTGGGCTCAAGTTGTTCCAGCGCGTCGCTGAGCGTTTGTGCATCGCGTTTCGAGAGGACCGCGCGGGCTTTCCAGCAAACAGGCATCAGGCGCGCGCCAGGAAGTTTGCGATGACGCGCTTTTCGCCGGCCTTTTCGAAGCTGACAGTCAGTTTGTTGCCGTCGATGGCGGTGACGCGGCCGTAACCGAATTTCTGGTGGAACACGCGTTCGCCGCGCCGGTAGGTCTCTGCGTCGGGATCGGATGTGGCGACAAGTTCGGCGTGCGCTTCGATCGCCGGGCGGGAGCCGAACGTTTCGCCACGGCGGGCCTGAGCGCGTTGCCAGCCGGGCGAGGAGTAACCGGAGTCGAACGCGGGTGCGGTCGAGAGGTTCGAGTTGCCGTAGGGCAAGCCGGGATCGCTTTCGAGAACGATTGCATCAGGCGGTAGTTCGGCGATGAAGCGCGAC
This sequence comes from Micropepsaceae bacterium, assembly GCA_044220975.1. Lineage (GTDB taxonomy): Bacteria > Pseudomonadota > Alphaproteobacteria > Micropepsales > Micropepsaceae > SZUA-430. Next base: position 10,898 of record JBGAPZ010000011.1, read on the forward strand.
GGCATCGCGCTCTGCCACATGCCGTGGACACGGCGGTTTGCGGCGTAGGAAATCTTCGCGCGTTCGCGAGCGCGGGTGAGGCCGACATAGGCGAGGCGGCGTTCTTCTTCCAAACCTTGCAGTCCGTTTTCGTCGAGGGTGCGCTGGCTCGGAAACAGGCCTTCTTCCCAACCGGGGAGGAACACGGTCGGGAATTCAAGGCCCTTGGCGCCGTGCAAGGTCATGATCGTGACCTTGTCGGTTGTGTCGGACTGTTCGATTTCCATGACCAGCGAGACGTGTTCGAGGAAGCTTTCGATGGTTTCGAACTCTTCCATCGAGCGCACGAGTTCCTTGAGGTTCTCAAGGCGGCCTGGCGCCTCGGCCGAGCGGTCGGCCTGCCACATAGCGGTGTAACCGCTTTCGTCGAGCACCATTTCGGCGAGTTCAATGTGGCTGAGCGCGGTCGCCTGATCTCTCCAGCGCTTAAAGCTTTGCACGAGGTCGCGCAGCGCTGAGCGAGCGCGCGATGGCAGCTCGTCGGTTTGGATGATGGCGTCGGCGGCGGCGAACAACGGCTTCTTCAGGGCGCGTGCCATCTTGTGCACGGATTGGAGCGCGACATCACCGAGGCCGCGCTTCGGTTTGTTGAAGATGCGCTCGAAGGCCAGGTCGTCGTCGGGTTGGACGACGACACGCAGGTAGGCGAGGGCGTCACGGATTTCCTGACGCTCGTAGAAGCGCGGGCCGCCGACAACGCGGTAGGGAATGCCGAGTTGCACGAAACGCTCTTCGAAAGCGCGCATCTGAAACGATGCGCGTACGAGAATGGCAATGTCGCTGATCTTCTGACGGTTGCGCGCGACTTGCTCGATGTCGTCGGCGATTTGGCGCGCTTCTTCCTCGGCGTCCCAAACGCCGCGAACAGAGACACGCTCGCCTTCGCCGAGTTCGGTCCAAAGCGTCTTGCCGAGGCGGCTTTTGTTGGCCGCGATGAGGCCGGAAGCTGCCGCCAAGATGTGTGGCGTCGAGCGGTAGTTGCGCTCCAGGCGGATAATTTTCGCGCCAGGGAAGTCGCGTTCGAAGCGCAGGATGTTGTCGACCTCCGCGCCGCGCCAACCGTAGATCGATTGGTCGTCGTCGCCGACACAGCAGATGTTACGCCGTTCGCCCGCAAGCAGCCGCAGCCATAAATACTGCGCGACGTTTGTGTCTTGATACTCGTCGACCAGGATGTAGGCGAAACGGTTTCGGTATTCCTGAAGCACTTCCGGGTGCGTCTTCAGGATCGTGATGACATCGAGGAGAAGGTCGCCGAAGTCCGCCGCGTTCAAGGCTTTGAGGCGCTGCTGGTATGCCTCGTAAAGTTCGGCGCCTTTGCCATTGCCGTAGGCAAAGCTTTCACCCGCAGGCACGTCTTTCGGCGTCATGGCGCGGTTTTTCCATGAGTCGATCAGGGAAGAAAGGTGGCGTGCGGGCCAGCGCTTCTCATCGATGCGGGCGGCCTCGATGACCTGCTTTAAGAGGCGCAGTTGATCGTCCACGTCTAGGATCGAGAAGTTCGATTTGAGACCGACGAGTTCGGCGTGACGACGCAGGATCTTGGCACCGATAGAGTGGAACGTGCCGAGCCAAGGCATCCCTTCGACCATGCCTCCGATAAGTTCGCCGGTGCGGTGAATCATTTCGCGCGCGGCTTTGTTCGTGAACGTGACCGACAGGATTTGGCTGGGCCACGCTTTGCGCGAGGCGATCAGATGGGCGAGGCGTGTGGTGAGTACGCGCGTCTTGCCGGTGCCCGCGCCGGCGAGCACGAGGACCGGACCGTCGAGCGCCATCACCGCTTCGCGCTGCGCCTCATTGAGGCCGCGCAAATAGGGCGGGTCCGCGGTCGCGGGCGTGTGGGCGGGCACGGGGTTGGTCATGATTCAGGCGGACACTAGCACGATCGCCGAGGATCAATCCGCAATCGCGGCGAAGCCGTTTGCGCGGATTTCCGCACCTTTTTCGTCAAGATCCTGGACCGGGGGGCGTGTCTTTGCGTCGCTGAACGCGGAGAGCTTCATTGGGTTTCCGGCGAGCTTAAGTTCCCCAATATCGGCGTCTTGCATCGTGACAACCATGTTGCGCGACGCGACATGCTTATCGGCCAAGACTTGGGCAACGTTGTTGATCGGGCCGCACGGGACGCCCGCTGCTTCGAGCTTGGCGAGCCAGTGTGTGGCCGTGTTCGCGCCGAGCGCGCGTTCGAGGTCCTGGGTGAGGACGGCATGGTTGGCGTTGCGCAGATCGTTCGTTGCGAAGCGAGCGTCGCCTGCGAGCCCAGGTGCCCCGACGGCTTCGCAGAGCTTCGAGAAGAGCCCATTGTTGCCGGCGGCGATGATGATGGGTCGATCTGCGGTTTGGAATGCTGCGAACGGGGTGATCGAGGGGTGGCGTGAGCCCAGCGGCGCCGGCGGCGTGCCCGTCGCGACATAGCGGGCGATCGCGTTTTCCAAGAGGGCGACTTGGCAATCGAGCATGGCGATGTCGATCTTTTGCGCCTCGCCGGTACGCTCGCGGTGATAGAGAGCTGCACCAATGCTCGAGAGCGCAAAGAGGCCGGCCGCAATGTCACCGATCGAAGTGCCGACGCGGGTCGGCGGTCCGCCTGGTTGGCCAGTCAGGCTCATCACACCACCCATGCCTTGCACCACCATGTCGTAGGCGGGCTTTGTCTTGTATGGGCCGGTGTGGCCGAAGCCCGAGATGGCGACATAGATGAGTCTCGGGAAGCGCGCGTGCAGGGTGGGCCAGTCGTACTTCAGTTTCTCCATGGCGCCGCCGCGATAGTTCTCGACGAGGAGGTCAGCTTCGCCGAGCAAACGTTCGAAGACCGCGCGATCGGTGGTGGTTTTCAGGTCGAGGGCGATCGAGTGTTTGCCGCGGTTCAGCGACATGAAGTAAGCGGACTTGCCTTTGATGAATGGGCCGATGTGGCGGGCGTCGTCGCCAGTTTTCGGAGGTTCAACCTTGATGACCGTCGCGCCGAGGTCGGCCAGCATCATCGTGCAATAGGGGCCGGCCAGAACACGCGTGAGGTCCACGACCTTGAGGCCACTATATGGGCCGTCAGTCATTCGCTTCGTCGTCGAGGCGCTTGCCTTCGATTTCTGCTTCGCTGCGTTCGCGCTCGGTCTCACCTTGTTTGCGCAGATGTTTTGGCGTGCCGTGTTTGACGCGATTGTTCGCGGCTGTCTTTTCGGCAGCGACCTTCGCGCGCGCTTTGCGTGCGCGGTTTAGGTTTACGACTTCGCCCATCACGTCCTCTTTCGATAGTGCGCCAGCACGAACACGCGCAGCGCGCCGGAGAGATTGTTACCGCGTCCTTCGCGTTTGTCGATCTCGTCGATTAAGGTGGCCAGCGGGCGCTTCAGTTCGGCTGCGATTTCAGTCAATGCCTGCCAGAATTCAGCCTCAAGCGAGACGCTGGTGCGGTGGCCTGAGATTGTGACTGAGCGTTTGAGCTTCTTGACCGGCATAGTTGTACCTAAAGAATGAAGGTACCGATATAGTAGCCGACTGCCGCGATCATGGCCGAAGCCGGCATGGTGATCACCCAGGCGACGACTATGCCACGGGCGATTCCCCAACGGACCGCCGAAACGCGGCGCGCGGTGCCGACGCCGACGATCGCGCCGGTGATCGTGTGCGTCGTCGATACGGGGATACCGAGGCTGGTCGCGCCGAACAGCGTGATCGCGCCCGCCAATGAGGCGCTGAAGCCTTGCATCGGGTTCAGGCGCGTGATCTTCGAACCCATCGTGTGCACAATACGCCAGCCGCCGAACATGGTGCCGAGGCCCATGGCCGCGTAGCACAGAAACGCCACCCACAGCGGCACGTGGAACTGACCCTCCGACATGCCGTGGGCGTAGAGTAGCGCCGCGATGATGCCCATCGTCTTTTGCGCGTCATTGCCACCGTGGCCCAGAGAGTAAAGCGCCGCCGATACAAATTGCAGCCGGCGAAATGTGGTGTCGGCGAAGGCCGGTGTCGCGCGCACGAAGATCCAAGAAATGATGAGTATCAAGAGCATCGCGAGCACGAAGCCCGTAAGCGGCGAGCCGACGATCGCGTAGAGGGTTTTGCTGAGCCCGCCCCACACGATCGCTTCGAAGCCACCTTTGGCGACGCCCGCGCCAACGATGCCGCCAACCAGCGCATGCGAGCTGGATGAAGGGATGCCCGCAAGCCAGGTGATGACGTTCCATGCGATCGCGCCCGACAACGCGCCGAAGATCACGGCATCGTCGATTAGCGTCGGTGCTACGATCCCGGCACCCACGGTTTTGGCCACTAGGTGGTCGAAAACGAAGAATGCCACAAAGTTGAAGAATGCGGCCCAGATGACCGCTTGAAACGGCTTGAGTGCGCGGGTGGAAACGATAGTGGCGATTGAATTTGCCGCGTCGTGCAGACCGTTGAAGAAGTCGAATGCGAGTGCCACGACGATCAGAAGTATGAGCGTAACCTCGACCCCGCCGATTTCCATGTGGGGGTGCCTTACAAGTGTTCGATGACGAGGCCGCTTATGCGGTTCGCGACATCTTGGAAGCAGTCGGCAACTTTCTCGAGATGGTCGTAGATTTCGGAACCCTTAATGTAGACGAGCGCGTCGTTACGGGCGGGGCCGTGGAGCAGTGCCTTCAGGCCCTCCAGACAGACTTGGTCGGTCTGTTCTTCGATGCGAACGATTTCGTCGGTTATGACGTTGAGGCGGGGAGCGTTCGGTCCAAGAGCGCGCAACAGCGGTACCGCCTCGCCCATCAAGCTTGCGCTCTTTACCACAAGATCGCCGATTTGGCGCATCTGCGGCTCGAACGCGTCGACCTCGAAAAGCGAAACGGCCTTCGCCGTCTTGTTCATCTGGTCAATCGCGTCGTCCATCGAACTGATGAGGCCGCGTATGTCGCCGCGGTCGAACGGAGTGATGAAGCTGCGCCGGATCGCCTGCATCACTTCTTCGGTGATGAGGTCGGCCTCATGTTCGTGCGCGGCGATCTTGGCGCAAAATTCCGCGGTCTTTGGGCCCCCGTCGAGCATGCCGCGTAAGGCGTTCGACCCGTTCTTCAAACATTGTGCGTGCCGCTCGAACATGTCGAAGAAGCGCTCTTCGCGCGGCATGATCCGGCGGAACCAATCCAACATCGTCTTGAAGCCCCTGAGAAGTTCGCGGCTTGTCTAGCCTGGCGGCCGCGCCGCGTCACGCTGACATCACGAGTACAGCTCTGGATAAGGGCCGATTTGCGGGGCAATGACCGGCCAAGCGCGTTCGATGCGTCCGGTGTATAAGGGTCGGCAACAGCTTGCCTGGGGGATGCATGAGCCTTGCTCTCGCTGCCGTTGCGGCCAACCGGTTCGGGCTTGGTGCGCGCAATCAGGATCTGAACGCGATCGCAGGCGATCCTCGCGGATGGCTGAAGGCACAGCTGCGGCCCGAGACGGCACTGCCTGCGCCGCTGTCGGTGTTGCCGTCGACTGAAGCTGCGACGACGGCGTTTTCAAAATGGCTCAAGGATTTGGGGATCGGCCCCGGCGGTGAGGGCGTTCCGCGCATGGGCTCTGCAGTCGGCGGCGCTGCGATGGACGGAGGCGCGAGCGGCAATCGCGTCGGCGTTGAACAAGCCTACGTCAAGGCGTTCGGTCCGGGTTATGCCGCCGCTGTTGGTGCGCGGATTGCTGTTGCGGAAACGAGCGAACGTCCGTTCTTCGAACGCTTGGTCAGGTTCTGGAGCAACCACTTCACGGTGTCGGCTGCAAAGCCCTCGGTCATCGTGTTGGCGCCGGTCTTCGAGCGCGATGCGATCAGGCCGCATGTCTGCGGCAACTTCGCCGACATGCTGCTGGCGTCGTGCCGCCACGCTGCGATGCTGCTCTATCTCGACAACTATATTTCAATCGGACCCAACTCGCATCTGGCCAAGAACCCTAGCGTGCTGCCCGAGTATGTGCGGAACCTGATGAAGGGTCTGAACGAGAATCTGGCTCGCGAAGTTTTAGAACTGCATACGCTTGGCGTTCGCGGCGGCTACACGCAGGCCGACGTGACGTCGCTCGCCAAAATCATCACCGGGTGGGGCTATTACGGTCCCAATCAATCGAACGGCACGCCGGGCAAGTTTCGCTTTCTTGGGCCCGCGCACGAGCCCGGCGCTCACGTTCTTTTGGGCAAGACCTATGCGCAACAAGGGGAAGTACAGGGCGAAGCCGCGTTGCGGGACTTGGCGGCGCATCCGGCGACCGCCGAGCATCTGGCAACGAAGCTCGCGCGGCACTTCATTGCGGATACACCGCCCCCGAGTGCGGTCGCTGCCATCGCGCGCGCATTTCGGGCTAGCAACGGCGACCTCGCGGCGACGGCTTCCGCTATCGTTGACATTCCGGACGCTTGGACGCCGCAACCTCGGAAGTTCAAGCAGCCAGAAGAGCTTTTGATTTCGACGATCCGCGCATTGGGTGCGCCGAAGTTGGACGGTCAAAAGCTCGTCGCGTTGTTGGACCGCATGGGTCAGCGACCTTTTTGGGCCTCGGCACCGGATGGATGGGCGGACACGGACGACCACTGGATCAGCGCGGACGCGATTTGGAAGCGCCTCGAATGGGCGGACGCGCTTGCGAAGGGTATGGCCTCGGCCAATCTCGATCCCTTGGAAATCGCTACGCGCGCGCTCGGTCCGCAGCTTTCCGCCAATACGCAATCTGCCATCGCCGGCGCCGAAAGTCCGGCGCAAGGCCTTGCCATCTTCCTCGCCAGTCCGGAGTTCCAACGCCGGTGACAGTCATGATCGATCGCAGAATTTTTCTGGCTTCGGCCACAAGCACGTTGATTGCAGGTCAGGCGCGAGTCGCCTTCGCGGCCGGTGAAACAGATAGGCGCTTTGTCGTCGTCCTCTTGCGGGGTGCGATGGACGGCCTGTCCGCGGTTCCGGCGTTTGGCGATCCGAACTACGCCAGCGCGCGCACGGGGTTGGCGACCCCTCGACCGGGCGAGAGAGACGGCGCGCTCAAACTCGACGGATATTTCGGGCTTCATCCCGCGCTTGCGGGATTCGGTAGGCGTTATGCCGGCGGCGAGCTGCTGGTATTTCACGCGATCGCGTCGCCCTATCGCGAGCGTTCGCATTTCGACGGGCAGAATCTTCTCGAGAACGGATCGGCGAAGCCGTTCGGGTTGGCAGACGGCTGGTTGAACCGCGCGTTGACCGCTTTGCCGGGGCCGCTTCGCGGGTCGCGGAGAGAGTTCGGCGTTGCGCTCGCACCGGCGATGCCGCTGATGCTGCGCGGTCCGGCGCCGGTGACATCGTGGTCGCCGTCGATCCTGCCGGCGCCGCGGGCGGATTTGATCGCGCGGCTCGGGCGGCTTTACCGCGACACGGATCCGAAGTTGGCACAGGCGCTTGACGGTGCCGCGCAAGCGAACGGCGTCACCGGAATGGGTGGCGCGGATAAGGACGGCAGGGTGAACGATCTCGCGACGCTGATGAGCGCGGCGGCGAAGTTCCTAGCGGAGCCATCCGGCCCTTGCGTTGCAATGGTAGAATCCACCGGCTGGGACACGCATGCCAATCAGGTCGGCCCGTACGGTGTGCTCAATCGCAATCTGCTGGCGCTGGACAAAGGTATCGACGCGCTCGCAACCGGACTTGGCGATCGGTGGAAACAGACCGGGGTTCTAATCGTCACGGAGTTCGGGCGCACGGTCGCCATGAACGGCACCGGCGGTTCCGATCATGGTAACGGCGGCGCTGCGTTCTTGCTTGGCGGGGCGGTCGCCGGCGGCCGTGTTATTGCCGACTGGCCGGGCCTAGCGCCGCCTAATCTCTATGAGGGTCGCGATCTGAAGCCGACAAGCGATCTGCGCGCGCTCATGAAGGCGGCGCTCATCGATCATCTTGGGATTCCGGGTGCGTTTGTGGAGCGGATTGTGTTTCCTGACAGCGCGCAGGCGCGCGCGATGACGGGGCTGTTTCGCACCTAGACCTAATCGGCGCGCTCTAAGCCGTGCCCCCGCCGAGAACTCGCGAGCGCAAGCCTTCAAAACGAGGGCTCGGGTAGATTTCGCACGCCCATTTTATGAGTTCGCGATCATCATCGAAGTTGTGGAGTATCAGTGGCGGGTCACGCTCAACGGCAAGCCGGGCGACTTCAGCGAAGACTTCTTCCCGCCAGGAACGCGCTTCGGCCAAATTCTGGGCTTCGGCACACACGATCTCCACTATCTCGCCTGGTTCAGTCGTGCCACCGACCACAACCATGAACGCTGGACCTCGACCGTAGTTGAACGCGGGCCCGACCAAAACATGACCGCCCTTGTTCTTGTCCAAAATTTGCACTGCGATTTTGTTCACGCCGCTCACACCGTCGGCTCCTATTGTGTGTAAGGCCTGACGAACTTACTTCGGGCCGATCATGTCTTCGGGGCGGACGATGCGGTCGAATTCGTCGCCCGTGATGAGCCCGGTTTTCACGGCCTCTTCCTTCAGCGTCGTGCCGTTCTTGTGTGCGGTCTTGGCGATCTTAGCGGCGTTATCGTAGCCGACCTTCGGCGCCAGTGCGGTCACGAGCATCAGCGAACGGCGCATCAGCTCGTCGATATGCTTCAAGTTCGGCTGGATGCCTGCGACGCAGTGATCGGTAAAGCTGACAGCCGCGTCGCCGACCAAGCGGATCGACTGCAACACGTTATGAATGATCACGGGCTTGAAGACATTGAGCTCCATATGCCCTTGGCTGCCGGCGATCGTGACGGCGACGTTGTTGCCCATGACTTGCGCGCAAGCCATCGTCAGTGCCTCGGCCTGCGTTGGGTTCACCTTTCCCGGCATGATCGAGGAGCCAGGTTCGTTTTCCGGGAGGATCAATTCGCCGAGGCCCGAACGTGGGCCTGAGCCCAACAGGCGAATGTCATTTGCGATCTTGAAGAGCGAGGTCGCGACCGTGTTCAGGACACCGGAGAATTCGACCAACGCGTCGTGAGCGGCCAGCGCTTCGAATTTGTTCGTGGCGCTTGTGAACGGATACCCGGTGATCTTCGAGACCTCGTCGGCGAAGCGTTCGGCGAAGCCGGGCAGCGCGTTTAAACCGGTGCCGACTGCCGTTCCGCCTTGGGCAAGCGGATAGAGGCGCGGGAGCGCCGTCACGACGCGGTCGATGCCGAGTTCAACTTGACGGGCATAGCCAGAGAATTCTTGACCGAGTGTGATCGGCGTTGCGTCCTGCAGATGAGTTCGGCCAATTTTGATGATCTTTGCGAAGTCGTGCGCCTTCGAGAGAAGGGCACCGTGCAGGCGGCGCAAGCCCGGCATCAAGCGGCGATGAATTTCGAGCACGGTCGCAATGTGCATCGCGGTCGGAAAGCAATCGTTCGACGATTGGCCACGGTTCACGTGATCGTTCGGGTGCACGGGCTTCTTCGAGCCCATTTCGCCGCCGAGCATTTCGATCGCGCGGTTCGAGATCACCTCGTTCGCGTTCATGTTCGTTTGCGTGCCGGATCCGGTTTGCCAGACGACGAGCGGGAAATGATCGTCGAGTTTTCCGGCAATGACCTCGTCGGCCGCTTTGGCGATCGCATCGCCGAGCTTCGGATCGAGGTCCTTCAGCCCGACATTCGCGATCGCTGCTGCCTTCTTGACGATGCCGAACGCATGGACGAGGGCGAGCGGCATGCGTTCGCCGCTGATTTTGAAGTTCTCAAGAGAGCGCTGCGTTTGCGCACCCCAATACTTGTCCGCGGCCACGGGAATGGGGCCGAACGTGTCGGTCTCGGTGCGAGTGCTCATTGGGTCCAAGTCACTTCTTGCGGAACTTGTCGAGGCTCACGACCTCGCCGTGTTCCGGTTTGGGGGTTGGTTCCGGTTTGGATTGCTCGGTCGGGGAAGGGGCGGGATCTTTGGGGGCAGGCAAGCCCGGTTTCGGCGCGGGCATCGCCATTTGGAAGCCGAGTTGGAATTTCTGCGAGGGGTCCTCAAACGCGACGACGGCGGCGAACGGTACAACGAGGGTTGCCGGGAGCTTGTTGAAGCTCAGCGTCACCTCGAACCGGTCGCCCTCGACGATCAGGTTCGCGTATTGGTTCTGCAGAACGATTTTCATTGCCTCCGGATATTTTTCCCTGAGGAAGTCCGGCATTTCGACGCCGTCCATGCCGGTCGCGAAGACGATGTTGAAATGGTGCGCGCCCATTATGCCGCCTTTGGCAGCATGGGTCAGCGCATCGCGCACTACGCCCCTCAGCGCTTTGTCCACAAGCGCCTGGTAGCCGATGAAATCCTTGGACATGGGAGAAGGGTGTAGCGCCGCCGCCCATTGCTCCGCAAGGCGGCATAAATCCAGGGTCTCTTGACTATATTCTTTGGAATGTTTATTTCATTCCGCGGAATGTATCGGAGAGGTCAATGGATCGGACGCGAGAGTACGGGACGGCGTTTGCGGTAGCGTTGGTGCATGTTGGGTTGTTGTCGGTGGGGTTCCTGATCCTCGCCGACCAGTTTTCGTTTCCTGAGATATTGCGGGCTCCATCCGAGGAAAGGCTTGCGCTCTTTCGTCAGAACCAGGCCCTCATCGTGCCCGCCTACTACATGATGGGTTTGTCGGGGCTAACCCAGATCATCCTGGCGGTGTTGTTCCATCAGAGCTTTGCCAAGACCGGCAGCACGCTGCTCGTCGCAGCCCTGGTGGCGGGTGTACTGGCCGGCGCGTTTCAAACGATGGGCTTCATGCGCTGGCCGATTGCGGTGCCTTATCTGGCGGAACAGATGGCGAGTGCGGGAACCGCAGAGATGCGCAACGTCGTGGCGCTGCTTGAAGGGTTGCTCAATCGCTATGCCGGGATGGTGGTGGGCGAGCATCTGGGCTTCTTGGCGCAAGGTGCGTGGACGATGCTGATTTCGCTGGCCATGTTTCGGGGGCCGTTGTTCGCGTGGCCATACGGATTGGTGGGGTTGTTGCTGGGCGCGCTTATCGCGATCAGCGCGTTTGAGCAGCTTGGCGGGCCATTTGAGGCGATTGGGTTTTTGTCAGCGCCGGTGTCGGCGGCCTGGCTTGGCTGGCTCTTGATGTGTGGCGTTTCGCTTGCGCGGACACAGGCCAACGGTGTGGGGCCGCGGTTCTTTATTTTTTCGGCACTCGCGCTCGCCGCGCTCATGGGCGGGCTTGCTTCGACAGCTTTGATGTGAGGACGATTTCATGACCACGCGCAGAACATTTCTTCGTGTCGCCGGAACTTCGGCAGTGATTTTGGCGGCGGGCGGATACGGCCTAACACAATGCGACCCGATGCCGGAGGCGGCGGTGGAAGCGTGGCGCGGGCCTGCTCCTAACGTGCGCGACCCGAGGGTGCGCGCGCTGTCCTACGCTTTACTCGCGCCCAATCCGCATAATAAGCAGCCATGGATCGTGGACTTGAGAGAGCCGGGCGCGGCGACCTTCTATTGTGATCGGTCACGTCTATTGCCGGAGACCGATCCTTATGCGCGCCAGATCACAGTTGGATGTGGGGCGTTCTTGGAATTGTTGCGGATTGCGGCGGCCGAGCAGGGGCTGCGTGCCGATGTGACCGCTTTTCCTGGCGGCGATTGGCCGGAGAACGGTGTCGGCGAGCAGCCAGTGTGCCGCGTGACGTTTGTGGCCGATCCCGGAGTTGCGCGCGATCCGCTGTTTGCCCAGATCTTGAAGCGACGGACCAACCGCAATGCGTTCGACGGCACCGCGATTGATCCGGGTGAGGCGACGCTGTTGGCAGCGGCCGGAACAATGATCGGCCCCGCACAGACTTTGCCGGTGCAGTTCGGCTGGACGGGGAATGCACAGCAAATAGTGCGGTTGGCTGCCATCGCGAAGCGCGCCTGGGAGATTGAAGTGAAAAAAGACGCGACGTTCAAAGAAAGCGTCGACGTCTTTCGCATCACGGGTCCCGAGATCGCGAAGCATCGTGATGGTCTTTCCATGCACGGACCGTTCTTTTGGTGGGCGAACAAGCTTGGGCTTTTCACGCAACAGAATGCGATGGAACCGTTCACGCGCGGCCAGGCGTTGGCGCAGATCGATCCTCAACTGGCGGTCATGGCATTCGCGTGGATCGTGACCGCAGCGAACGACCGGCGGGCGCAACTCGCCGCAGGGTCGGCCTATGCGCGCGCAAATTTGAAAGCTACAGAGCTGGGCCTTGCAATGCAGCCGCTCAGCCAAGCGTTGCAGGAGTTTCCGGAGATGCTGCCGGTTCTTGCCGAGCACAAGCGTGCGGTTGGCGCTCAGGAGAGCGAGACGGTGCAGATGTTTTTCCGACTTGGCCGAGCGGCGCCAGTCGAACCCGCGCCGCGGCGGCCTCTTGACGCGATCATACGAAGTTGACGCATACATAGCGCATGGCGACACGACCGACAGAAGCTCAAGCAGCGCTCGGCTGGCGCATCTTCAACTGGATCGGCATTATCGACCAGTTAGCGCAGAACCGCGCCACGCGGGCTCTCGACGAACTCAAGCTACCGTTTCCGCAGTTCGTGATGCTGAACCATTTCAGCCACCGGCCGGCGGAAGCGAAGACGGTGACGAGTGTGGCCTCCGCTTTGCAGCAGCCGCAGCCCGGCGTGACGAAGACGGTGCACAAGCTTATCGCGCGCAAGTTTCTGAAAGCCGATCCGGCACCCGGCGATGGCCGTTCCAAACTGCTCACGATCACGCCGAAGGGGCTTGAGATGCACACGCGCGCTGTCGGCGCGTTCCTGCCGCAGTTCGCGGACGTTTTCTCGGGATGGGAGGACGCGGAGATGGAGGCGTTGGCGCGGCAGCTCGACCGGTTGAAGGTGTGGATGGATACGAAGGGGCGAGAGTAGGCGCATAGAAGCCCGTGGCGCTGTGTGCGATTGGGCCGCATTGAGCGGCTGGCCGCCAGTGTGGTCGAATTCTTCGATGGAGTCGGCAAGGTACTCATCGTCCGGGCTATCTGCATGGCGGCGCTTCGCTGCAGTGACGACGCTTGTTGCCATTCTCCTGCGTGCGGTTGTGCCCGTTGGTTGGATGCCGAGCACACAACTGTCGGACGGCGTACCGATCGTTATTTGCACGGGGAATGGCGAAAAGCAGATCATTCTCGACGGTAACGGGCGGCCGATCCCAGCTGGCGAGCATCAAGACTCCAACGACACACAGCGGCCGTGCGCCTTTGTGGCCGTTGCCAGCCTAACGCCGCCCACGCCAACGTCCGTGCCTGCGCCGATTTCGATCGAAACCGCCGTCGTTGAGTTTTCCAAGTCTGCGGCGGCAGAGCGCCATGTCCCGAGATCGCCTTGGCAGAGCCGCGCTCCGCCGCGCGCCATGAGCACGATCTAGAGCTGCTCGCCGGCGTCGCGAAGATCGCGGAGCCGATCACACCACAAGCTTGGACGATGCCGCGTCTCATTCGCGTTTTCCATGGGGAAGCGCACGTGACGTCGAGGCAACCGTCAGCAAGACGCATGAAACGACAGATCACAGTTCTTGAAACGGCCGCCATCGCGGGGATCTTCCTCGAGGGTTTGTTGGCCGCTTTCATCTTGTCCGCTGTTCGCGATTTTGACGCCGAAGCTTTGCTCGGCTCGGGCGGCATTGCGGTTGCGGGCGTTCTGCTTGGGTTCGTCTCGCGCGAATTCGCGGCCACGGCGGTGATGGCGCGGTCGCTCGCGCTGGCGGCTGCGATCAGTCTCGTGCTCGTCGCCGTCGCTAGCCCCGACAACGCGGTCGTCGTTATCGCTCTTGGGGTCGTCTTCGTTTGTTCAGCCGAAGTCACGAGATTCGTGTTGCCGTTCGTTTCGATCGAGGGAATGAGATGATTTCTTCACGCATGAGACCCATCCACGCAGGCCATCGCATCGGACCACCCGATACGCGCCGGGAACGCGGACTATGAACTCGCACATCGATGTCTTGCGGATCGTGCGGTTGAGCGCGCTCGCGCTCATCGCTGTAATCGCCGTCGCGTGGATAGCTGTCGGACTGGACATCATACCAACGGGGCGCGAGACACCGAGCCTCGGAACACCGGCGATTGTTCCGTTCAACCTGATCGATCAGAAGAACGGTCACGTAACTGAGCGCGATATACTCGGGCACCCAACGGTTGTCTTCTTTGGGTTCACTTACTGTCCGGAGATTTGCCCCACAACCTTGACGTCGCTCACGGCGTTGCTTGGTCGATTGGGGTCAACCGGAGACAGGCTCGGCGTCGTCTTTGTCACTGTCGATCCCGAGCGCGACACGCCACAGGCGTTGTCTGAATTTCTGTCGTCGTTCGATCCACGCATCCGGGGTCTGACCGGACCGGGCGGCGAAATCGCCCGGATCGCAAGAGGCCTCGGCGTCTATTACCGGCGCGAACAGCTGCCGGGCGGCGGGTACACGATGGACCACACGGCGTCGCTGTTCCTGCTCGATGCCCGCGGTCGGTTCGCCGGCACTATTTCCTACGGCGAGAACGCAGACGTCGCGCTTGAGAAGCTGCGGCGGTTGGCGACGACAGCTGGGTGAGCCGATGAAGGAGCAACAAAAGATGGCCAAGACATCAAAGAACGCGGTGCCAAACTTGGCGCTCGCTGTTGCAGATCTCGGGTTGCCGGTGAGAGCGGTCAACGCGCTGCGCGCCGGCGGCATCGAAACAGTGGGCGATATCATCGAGTGGCCGGAACGCGAACTGCGTGCGCTGCCGAATTGCGGTCCGGCGACGATGGCGGCCCTGCGCGAGATCGCTGAACGGGCCGGCGCGAAGAGGCGTCGCATTGAGGCGACCCAAGCCACAACGACACAACAACAAACAGACGGAGACGTACAATGCGAAGCGAAATCCTTGCCATGATTGCCGCGCCCCTCGTGGCGTTCCTGCTACTCACCGGCGTGGCCGTGGCTCACGGCTATTCGGCCGGGCCTATCCGCGTCGAACACCCTTGGGCCGCAGCAACGCCGCCGGCGGCCGCTGTCGGCGCAGCCTACATGGTCATCGTCAATACCGGCCGGGCGCCTCTCCGCCTGATCGGCGCGAGCACGCCCGTCGCGGAGCGCGTCGAGATTCATACAATGTCGATGGAGGGCGGAATTATGCGTATGCGGCCGATCGCCGGTGGTCTGCTTATCCCTGCCGGCGGACAAGTGAAGCTAGCGCCGGGTGGAATGCACGCGATGCTCATCGGCCTTAAAGGCCGGCTGATCGCCGAGGACTTCGTTGCGCTGACGCTTCGCTTCGAAGGCGGCCTCAACGTCAACGTCGAACTCTATGTCGAGGAACGCGCCGGTGGCCATGGTCACTGAAACTGCAGCGCGGTCTGCCAGCAGGCGGATACGCGCGTTGTGGCGATCCCGTTGCAAAACCGCCTTCGATGCCTTGACCGGTATGCGCAAAGGCGGGATGGATCGCGAAGATCGAGAATGCGGCCAACAAGTAGCGAATGTGCGATAAGGTAACACCATGAAATGCGACACGAAAAGAAATGCGCCCCTACGCAATCACCCGCCTCGGGCAATGCCAATGCCGATGGCGACGCTCTCGTCTGTTTCCAACAAAATTCGTTTCGCCGTCGCCGCTATCAATACCCCTGACGAGCTCGATGAAATTCCCGGCACTTGAATACGGACCCAAGGAAAAGCGGGTTTCAAAAACGGGCGTTTCGGGACCCGATTCTCAGGCCACGTTCAAGGTCTTTGCCGAGACCAAGACGGCCCTGCAATTCAGGCTTGAAGCGCGGAAGGCCGGTACGTATGTCGCTACCGTCGAATTGTCACCGCATGACATTGATCTGACACCTGACAAGGTGGCCGAATATTTTGCGGAGATCGACGCACCAAAGAGTTTGCGCGACACGTACGCGGCGATGCCCGAGCCGCGACAATGGCGCGAGACTTACACGAAGCACGCCAAGACAGTCGTGTGCGTGGTGTCGTGCTCCACTGCCAACGAACTGGTGTGCGCGACGGGAGCGAAGGCCGAGTTTGTCGCAGTTGCGGAAAGTCTCGGAAGCGATAGGCCGAAGTTCCGCCTGCTCGCCGCAGGTGCGCCGCTTGCAAATGCCGCAGTCGCCGTGTTGCAAGCTGACGGAGCGCGAACGCTTTCGCACCGATAAGGAGGGAACGGTCGCGCTACCTTCAACTCTTTCCGGACCGCTGATGTTGACTGCCGTGCTCATTGCACCCCCGAAGGATGCTGCGTCGCGCTTTACGAGCGACTTTGTATCGCTGACTTTGGATGCGAGCATCTTGAAAGCGGAGTAGATGCGTGGCGCCGGCGTGGGGCGTCGAGGGCGTGCTGACCACGGAGGCGCCAGTCGCCAATCCGGCTGACCACCTCGACCGAACGGATGGATGAAACGGCTAAATTCTGCGGGAATGACTCAAATAACGGATTCGATTTTGCATCTCGCGGGTTGGCGTCAGTGCAAGACCGGTAGCGCCTCCAGCGAAAACGACTTCAGTTCGTCGAAGCGGCCGGCTTTGACCATTTCGGCCCAGTTCGGGTTCACGATCAGCGCTCGGCCGACGGCCACGAGATCGAAGTCGCCACGCTCGAACATCTCGATCAAACGATCGAGAGAAGCGGGGCTCGCCGGGACGCCACGATATGCAGCGATGAATTCCTCGTTCAGCCCGACAGAGCCCACCGTGATTGTGGGTAGGCCCGTGATCTTCTTCGTCCAACCGGCGAGGTTGAGATCGGAGCCTTCGAATTCCGGCTCCCAGAAGCGGCGCGTCGAGCAGTGCATACAATCGACGCCCGCCTTCACCAGCGGGTCGAGGAATTTCTCAAGCGCTTGGGGTGTTGGGGCCAGCTTGATCGCGTAGTCCTGCTGCTTCCATTGCGACCAGCGCAGTATGACGGGGAAGTCCTTCGATACCACGCCGCGGATCGCCTTGATGATGTCGACGGCGAATTGCGTGCGCCTGACCATGTCGCCGCCATACATGTCGGGACGTTCGTTGGTGCCTTCCCAGAAGAACTGGTCGATCAGGTAGCCGTGCGCGCCGTGAACCTCGACGCCGTCGAAGCCGAGATCCTCGGCGTGGCGCGCGCTCGTCGCATAGCCTTTGATGACATCGTCGATGTCTGCTGAAGTCATCGGCTCCGTGACTTTCTTCCCGGGCTTGGCAAGGCCTGAAGGGCCGACACCCGTCAGATGCGGGTTGGGACCTGCGCCCGGTTTGCGCATCAAGCCCGTGTGCCAAAGCTGGGGCATGATGAATCCGCCTGCGCTCTTCACTGCTTTCAGCACCTTCGCCCAACCATCGAGCGCGTCGCCGTGGAAGTTCGGCACGTTTGCATCGTTGAGCGCGACGGGATGATCGGGCGCGACGCCTTCGGTGATGATGAGACCAACGCCGCCTTCGGCGCGCCTGCGATAGTAAGCCGCCACGTCGTCGCCCGGAATTTGGTTCGGGCTCTTCGAGCGCGTCATCGGAGCCATGACGATTCGGTTGGGCAGTGTCAGAGTCTTCAACTTGAAGGATGTGAAAAGGGATTTCGGTGACAGGGACATTGGCTTCCACCTGTGAGTGGTGACAGACGTTAACAGTGGCGCGACGATTGATGCGTGGAATTCAATACACTGCGCTCGTGGATTGCAATCACGCGTGGTAGTTTGCGCATCCTCGAGGCAAAGTAAGGACCCTACGGCATGCTGAAAGAATTTCAAGAATTCGCACTCAAAGGAAACGTCGTCGATCTGGCAATCGGCGTCATCATCGGCGGTGCGTTCGGGACGATCGTAAGCTCGCTCGTTTCCGACATGATCATGCCACTGATCGGCGCTTTGGGCAGCGTCGACTTTTCGAACTACTTCCTCCCGCTCAACGCCGCCGTGACGGAAGCGACGCTCGAAGAGGCAAAGAAGCAAGGCGCGGTGCTCGCGTGGGGCAAGTTCGTCACTGCAGTGATCAATTTCGCGATCATCGCGTTTGTGTTGTTCTTGGCCGTCAAGGGGATCAACCGTTTGAAGCGGCAACCGCCGCCGGCGCCGGCCGTGCCGTCCGAACCGCCTGCGGATGTGAAATTGCTGACCGAGATTCGCGACTTGCTCGTGAAGCGCTGACGTAGGGCTTTCAATGGGACTCATGGACGGGCTAAGACGCTCGTCCATGAGTGATCTTTCTGAGGCGGAACCGGCGCCGGTTCGAAGCGCGTTGCGCGACGTGTTTCGGCACCGAAACTACCGGCTCTTTTTCACCGGCCAAGCGATCTCGTTGGTCGGATTTTGGATGCAAGCCATCGCTCAGTCGTGGCTCGTCTACCGGCTGACCGACTCGCCGTTGCTGCTGGGGTTGGTCGCTTTTGCGGGTCAGGTTCCGGTGCTGTTGGTATCGCCGTTCGCGGGCGTGATCGCCGATCGGCTAAACCGGCGAAGCATCCTCTTCGTAACGCAGGGCGCGATGATGACCAGCGCGTGCGTGCTAGCCGCGCTGACGCTGACCGGCCTCGTCGAAGTCTGGCACATCCTGACGCTTGCGGCATTCACGGGGACCGCGAACGCGTTCGACGTGCCGACGCGTCAGTCGTTCACGATCGAGATGGTGGGGCGAAAAGATTTGCCGCGGGCGATTGCGCTGAACTCGATCATGTTCAATGGCGCGCGTCTGATTGGGCCGGCCATCGCCGGCTTACTGGTTGCGGCGGTGGGCGAAGGGTGGTGCATCGCGCTGAATGGTGTGTCGTATATCGGGGTCTTGGCGGGGCTTTCGATGATGCGCATCGAGCGGCAGCCGCCGCGTGCGCCCAGTCATCCGTTGACCGACCTTCGCGAAGGATTTGTTTACGTCGCGGGCCACCGGCAGATGCGGACGATGCTGTTACTGCTGGCCAGCTCCAGCTTGTTCGGAACGTCGTATTTGACGCTGATGCCGGTTTTCGCGCGCGATATTCTGCACGGCAACTCCGGCACGCTGGGGTTTTTGATGGCGGCCGTCGGTTGCGGCGCGTTGATCGGTGCGCTTGTCGTTTCGCGCGTGCCGCATGAGTGGTTGTCGCGGGTGCCGTTTCTGGCATCCGCTTGCTTCGGTGCGGCGCTTGTCGCGTTCTCGCAGTCGACCGCAATTGCCGTTTCGCTGGCGCTTCTGGTGCCGGCGGGATTTGGGATGATGATGATGGGTATTTCGACGAATACGTTGGTGCAGGCCTCCGTCGACGACGCGATGCGCGGCCGCGTGATGGCCTACTATGTGATGTCGTTCATTGGGATGGTGCCGCTGAGCGCGCTTGGTGCGGGGGCGCTGTCGCATCAGATCGGGGCGCCGAAGACATTGGTGCTTGGTGGCGCGCTCACGATAGCGGTGGCGGCGGTCGCCTACTGGCGAAGATAGGTGGAGGGGCTTCTGTTGCCCGGCGCCCCTCCGAGCCGCGCTTACCTATTAGGCAGCGAGGGCCATTTCATTGTCGTTGGCACCTATACAGACAGCCCGATAACGGTGAGCCTTGCCGAGCAAAAGCAACGTCTTTACGCGTTCGTCGATCCTAGTTCGCCCCCACAGCTGGACAGCATGACCCTGTCCAGTTGGTGGAGGCGCCGGGTACCGCCCCCGGGTCCGATCCGTTTATTACACGCGCGTTTATCGCCATAGCCGGCGAACCGGCACGACTAATATAGGGTGCCGGGGTAAATAAAAGAAGGCTGTTCCCATTGGGGAAAGCCCCGTTTTGCGCCTATGTGAATGTTGGCCGCGGTCGATAGAATGCGATCGAACCGACGAGGGTTTCATGCGCCAGTATCACGAGTTGATGGAGCACGTGCTGCGCCACGGCGCGAAGAAGCAGGACCGAACCGGTACTGGCACACTCTCGATCTTTGGCTATCAGATGCGGTTCGATCTCGACGACGGGTTCCCGTTGCTGACGACAAAGAAGCTGCACCTGAAGTCGATCGTGCACGAACTCTTGTGGTTCCTGAAGGGCGATACAAACGTTCGGTACCTGCAGGAAAACGGCGTTCGGATTTGGGACGAATGGGCGGACGCGAATGGTGACTTGGGCCCTGTGTACGGTGCGCAATGGCGGTCCTGGCCCGCGCGCGATGGCAGCACAATCGACCAGATCGCGAAGTTGATCGAGCAGATTAAGCGCAACCCGGATTCGCGTCGGCTGATTGTGACGGCGTGGAACCCCGCCGACGTCGACCGCATGGCGTTGCCGCCGTGTCATTGTCTGTTCCAATTCTACGTCGCCAACGGACGGCTTTCCTGCCAGCTCTATCAGCGGTCGGCCGATATCTTTCTCGGTGTACCGTTCAATATCGCGTCGTATGCGTTATTGCTGATGATGGTCGCGCAGGTGACCGGATTGAAGGCAGGCGAGTTCGTGCACTCGTTTGGCGACGCGCATCTTTACTTGAACCATGTCGAGCAGGCTGAACTGCAGCTTTCGCGCGCGCCGCTCGCGTTACCGACGATGCACACCAATGCGGGCGTGAAAGACATCTTTGGTTTCAAGTACGAAGACTTTCGTCTTGAAGGTTACGAGGCGCACCCGCACATCGCCGCGCCGGTGGCCGTGTGAGTGGCTTGAGGATTCGTCCCGCGGTGAAGGCGGACGGCGCTCTCGTCTATTCGTTTGTCCGCGACCTGGCCGAGTACGAGCGTCTGCTAGACGATGTTGCTGCGACGCAGACCGATATCGAGAGCGCGTTGTTTGGGCCTAACCCACGCGTGTTCTGCGATATCGGGGAGTGGGACGGCGCGGCGGCGGGCTTTGCGCTTTGGTTCTACAATTTTTCGACGTTTCGCGGACGGCATGGAATCTATCTTGAGGATTTGTTCGTGCGCCCCGCTTTCCGCGGCAAGGGGATCGGCAAAGCGCTGCTCGTCAATCTGGCGAAACGCGCGGTCGCCGAGACCTGTGCGCGGGTCGAGTGGTCGGTGCTCGATTGGAACGAGCCGTCGATCAAATTCTATGAGTCATTGGGCGCCATCCCGATGGAGGAATGGTCGATCTTCCGGTTGACGGGCGATGCGTTGCGAAAGCTCGGCGCGTGATCGAGCCGGTTGTCGCGCTGATCGTTGCTGTTGCCGAGAACGGCGTCATCGGCCGCGACGGAAAGCTGGCGTGGCGCATTCCTGAGGACATGAAGTGGTTCAAGGCCCGCACCGAAGGCCGGCCAATGATCATGGGCCGCAAGACGTGGGAGAGTTTTCCGAAGCGGCCTCTGCCCGGGCGGACGAATATCGTGATCACACGCGATGCGTCGTATACGGCCGATGGTGGTGTTGTCGTTACGTCGCTTGCTGCCGCGCTTGAGGTCGCCGCCGGCGAGGCGCCTGAGGAAATCATGGTGATCGGCGGGGCGGAGATTTATCGGGCCTCGCTGCCGTTCGCGCGGCGCATTTATCTCACGAGCGTGCACGGCGAGATTGAGGGCGACACCTATTTTCCCGCGCTTGATCGCGGCGACTGGGACGAGACGATCGTTGGCGTTTATCCCTCGTCAGAGACGAGGGCGGTCGGCTACAGTTTCATCATTCTGGATAAGAAATGAGAGGAAGCGCGCAGATGTCCGTTCGCGAAATCGCCACTGGCTTGAAGTTTCCCGAAGGTCCGATCGCAATGCCGGATGGCAGCATCGTGCTTGTCGAGATCGCGCGCGGGACGCTCACGCGCGTTTGGAACGGTAAGACTGAAGTGATCGCCACGCTTGGCGGCGGACCGAACGGCGCGGCGCTTGGGCCCGATGGTGCGGTCTATGTGACAAACAACGGCGGATTCGAGTGGCATGATCGCGGCGGGTTGCTGTTCCCCGGCGACCGGCCGCACGACTATGAGACCGGACGCATCGAACGGGTCGATCTGAAGACGGGCAAGGTCGAGCGACTCTACGACAAATGTAGCGGATTGAAACTCAACGGGCCGAACGATCTCGTGTTCGACAAGAAGGGCGGTTTCTACTTTACCGATCTCGGCAAAGGATATGGACGGCTGCACGATCGCGGCGCGATCTACTACGCGACGCCGGACGGCAAGCGGATCAAGGAACTGGTGTTTCCGATCGACATGCCGAACGGCTGCGGTTTGTCACCGGACGAGAAGACGCTCTATGCGGCACAGACCATGGTTGGGCGTTTGATGAAGTTCACGATCACGGCACCGGGCGAAGTGGCGCCGCCCGCTGGGCCGCTGCACGGCGAGCTCGTGTGCGGATTGCCTGGCCTACAGCTGTTCGACTCGTTGGCGGTCGAGGCTAACGGGCGCGTATGCGTTGCGACGATCGGGTTTCCGACCGGTGGCATTACATCGATCGCGCCGGACGGTACCTATGAGCAAACCTCGTTCGCCGATCCCTTGGTGACGAACATTTGCTTCGGCGGCAAGGACATGAAGACGGCTTACGTCTGTCTCTCATCGACCGGCAAGTTGGTCGAGACGCAATGGGCGCGACCGGGGTTGAAGCTCAACTATTCCGGCTGGTGAAGGCGTTCAAATTTGCCGCATGATTTTTCGTTACGGGGACACGCGTGCGGTGAAGAACGCTTGCCCTGGTTGCACATTACGGAAATTTAGTGCGATGCGGCGCGCCTGACACTTGTAGCCGCTTGCTTGCCAGCGGCGTTACCCCTACAGCCGCGTTGTCCATTTCGGACTTGTGTAAACAGGTAGGGAAGAAACATATGAAGCGCATTCTTCTGGGCGTCGCCGCCCTTGCTTTGAGCACCTCGCTCGCGATCGCGGCCGACGATCCGATGGCTGGCCGTTACGGGAACACAACCACTGTAACGAACGCGAAGGGCGAAGTGACGAAGCTACACTACAATCAGGACGGTACGATGGCCGTCATCCTGCCCGACGGCACGAAGGCGACCGGCAAGTGGGTACTGAAGGATGGCAAACTCTGCGTGACTGCGGACGCCGGTCCGCAAAAAGGTCAAGAGCAGTGCAACCCGTTCTCCGGTCCGAAGAAGCCGGGCGACACCTGGGAAATCACGATGGCCGACGGCTCGAAGGCCAAGATCGCGCTCGTCGCTGGCCAATAGCTCGAGTGATCTGTTCCTCGGGCCGGCGTTCATTCGCCGGCCCTTTTTTTTTCATTCGATGACGATGCGAGGCGGTATACGCGTGTCGCCTGCGTCGAGTTTGACGCCAACGCGCTGCGCGAGTTCGACGAAGGCGCGAGCCTGTGGACCCTTTGGGTCGCGCGCCGTGATCGGGGTGCCGCCGTCGGAGGTCTCGCGGATAGCAATGTGAAGCGGGATCTCACCTAAGAAATCGGTTCCGAGCGTGGCCGCCGTCTCGCGTGCGCCACCGTGACCGAAGATGTGGCTTTCGTGGCCGCAGTTCGGGCAGAAGAACGTCGACATGTTTTCGACAATGCCGAAAACGGGCACGTGCGTCTTCTTGAACATCGCAAGGCCCTTGCGGGCGTCGATGAGCGCCACGTCTTGTGGCGTCGATACGATGATAGCTCCGGCGAGCGGCACGCGCTGGGCCAGAGTTAGCTGCGCATCGCCCGTACCGGGCGGCATGTCGACAACCAGCACGTCGAGCGGAGCCCATTCGACGTCGTAGATCAGTTGCGTCAGCGCAGTCATCACCATCGGTCCGCGCCAGATCATGGGTTGATCTTCGTCGATGAGCGAGCCGATCGAGATTGCCTTAAGGCCCCAAGCTTGCATCGGTTGGAGGATTTTGCCGTCCTTCGACTTGGGCTTGCCGGTCAGGCCAAGCATCCGAGGGATCGATGGGCCGTAGATGTCGGCGTCGAGCAGCCCAACTTTGCGGCCCAGTTGGTGCAGGGCGACCGCGAGGTTGACGGCGACAGTCGACTTACCGACGCCGCCTTTGCCACTTGCCACCGCGATTACGGCCTTCACGCCCGGCGGCCCCTGGCGATCAGGCGCACCAGCACGACCGGCTTGCGGGGTTGCGGCAGGCTTGTGGGCGGTTAGGACTGCAGTCACAGAGCGCGCGCCCTTGAGCGCTAGGACCGCACTTTCGCAAGCGAGACGCAGCGGTTCTTTGGTGCGGCCCTCTTCGGGTGCAACCTCGAGTGCGAAAGAGATGTGCCCGTCTTTGACCTGCAACCCCTGGATCATCCCAAGTGCAACAACGTCCTTATTTCGTGCGGGATCGACGACCGACTTCAGTGCCGCCAGAACGTCGTCAGGCGTGAGGTTCGACATTCGAAAAACTCTGTTGTTTCCTAGCCCTTGACGCGATTTCGAGACGCTCCACATAGCAGGTTGATCGCGTTCTGCGATCTGTTGCGGTGACGCGTTGCGCGGGTGGGCATTAGGAACTTATAAACCCGGCCTAACGGTACATCCAATGTGGTGTGTTTCGCGTGATTCGTAAGGGATGTGTCCTTGTTTGCGTACGGTGAGTTTGATCGCCCGGCCGCCTTGGCACGACCCGTTTTCTGACGGGATGAGAGGACGGCATGCCTTGGAACGATAATAAGGGCGGCGGCGGCGGATGGAATTCCGGTGGCGGCGGCCGTGGACCGTGGGGGCAAGGGCCCTCGAATGGCGGCGGCGGTGGCCGCGGCCCGAACATGCGCCCACCCGATCTCGATGAGGTCTTCAAGCGGGCGCGCGACTGGTTGAAGACGATGTTCCCGAACCAGCCCCCGGGCGGCATGATGCTCGCCGGGATTGGCGGCTTCATCCTATTGATGTGGGTATGGACCGGCATCTACGTCATTCAGCAGACCGAAGTCGGCGTCATCCTGCGTTTCGGCAAAGCGGTTGGTGTGCTTCAGCCGGGGCTTCATTGGCGCTTTCCGCAACCGATCGAAGTCGTGATCCGCCAAGACATTCGCCAGCGGCAAATTCATATCGGCTTCACCGAAGATCCCGATACGCGCGCCACGTCCAACGTTCCGGGCGAGAGCCTGATGTTGACCGGCGATGAAAATATCGTCGACACAGATTTCACGGTGCAATGGCGCGTTCGTGACGCGGCAGAGTTCAGCCTGAACGTCGCCGAGGGCGAGGAAAACGTGAAGGCCGTCGCCGAGAGCGCGATGCGCGAAGCGGCGGGTCAATCGCGCTACGATGTGATGCTGGCGCCCGGCCGTGCCGCAATCGAAACCCGCGTGCAACAAATCATGCAGGCGACGCTGGATTTTTACAAAGCCGGTGTTTCGATCGAGCGCGTGAACATCCGTCAGGTTAACCCGCCGCCCCAGGTCTTGGACGCGGCGCGCGATGTGCAGGCTGCGCGTCAGGACAAAATTCGAAAGCGTAACGAGGCGGCGCGCTATCTCAATACGGTTGTTCCGAAGGCGCGCGGTGAAGCTTCGAAAATTGTTCAGGACGCAGAGGCTTACAAGCAACAGCAAATCACCGAGGCGACCGGTGAGGCGAAGCGGTTCATCTCGATCCTGGATCAGTATAAGAACGCGAAAGAGGTGACGCGCGAGCGCATGTTCCTCGAAACCATGCAGCGCGTCTTGGGCTCCACGAACAAGATCATCCTGCAGACCAACGGCAATGCGCCGGTGATGCCGTATCTGCCGCTGCCGGAGCTGCGGCGGACTCAGCCTGAGACGGGAGCAACGCCATGAACCGCAATTCCGTCATCGGCCTTGCAATCGCAACCGTGCTTTTCCTCCTTTATATGAGCGTGATCGTGGTCGATCAGCGCCAGCAGGCCGTCGTGTTGCAGTTCGGCGAACTCGCGCGCGAGCCAATTCGCGAGCCGGGCCTCGCCGTCATCATTCCGTTTCTGCAAAACGTGCGCGTGTTCGACAAGCGCATCCTTCCGCTTGAGACCGAAGCCGAAGAAGTCATCATTTCGGAAAACAAGCGTATCGTCGTCGACTCGTTCGTACGCTACCGGATCTTCGACCCGGTCAAGTACATCCGCGCTGCGGCGAGCGACGAAGCGGCAAGGCAGCGGCTGATCTCGCTGTTGAACTCCAGCTTACGCGGCGTCTTGGGTCAGCGCACCTTGCTGGACATGTTGTCGGGCGAGCGTGAGGAACTCATGCATTTGATCCGCGACTCGATGCAGAAAAGTTCGCGGGACCTCGGTATCGAAATTGTCGACGTGCGCATCCGGCGCGCCGACTTGCCGACGCAGAACCAAGAGTCGGTGTTCCAGCGCATGCAGGCCGAACGGAAGCAGGAAGCTGACAAATACCGCGCCGAGGGCGACGAAGAGGCTCAACAGATCACGTCGGGCGCCGACAAGCAGGTGACGATCATCCGCGCGGACGCCACGCAGAAGTCCGATATCCTGCGCGGCGAAGGCGATGCCGAGCGCAACCGGATTCTGGGCGAGGCGTATGGTCGTGACTCGGAGTTCTTCCAGTTCTACCGGAGCTTGCGCGCGTACGAGGGGGCCTTGAGCGGCAACAACACCACGATGGTGATCACTCCGGACAGCCCGTTCTTCAAATACTTCCGCAAAGGACAGACCGGGCGCTGATCGTCGTCCTCGTAAACTCATTCTTTACCACGCGGCGTCGATCACTTGATCGGCGCCGTTTGCGTTCGGCGCCGTTTCCGCGAGGGGTCGCTTGGTCAGATATTTTTTCGCCTTGGTGGCGATGCTGTGGTTTGCCGGCGGCCAGGCTTTTGCGAAGCCGGTCCCGGACGGATTTTCCGCGCTCGTTGAGAAGCTGTCACCGGGTGTCGTGAACATCGCGACCGAGCGGTCCGGCGAGACCGCTGACGCCAAGAACGGCATTGCGCCGTCGCCGTCGGCTTGGGACGGGCAGATGACGCGCGAAGCCGGCGAGCGGAGCGGTCGATCGTTGGGCTCGGGTTTTGTGATCGATTCGACTGGGCTGATCGTGACGAACAATCACGTCATCGAAGGCGCCAAGGAGATCTATGTCGCGCTGCAGAACGGGCGACGCCTGAAGGCGACTGTCGCCGGGCGTGACGCGAAGACCGACATCGCGCTTTTGCGCGTGCAGCCAACGAAGCCCCTCGTGGCCCTTTCGTTCGGCAATTCAGATGAGGCGAAGGCTGGCGACTGGGTGCTTGCGATCGGCAATCCGTTCGGGCTGGGCGGTAGTGTGTCGGCCGGCATTATCAGTGCGCGCAACCGGCAACTCGATGCCGAGCTCTACGACGACTTCATACAGACAGACGCCGCGATCAATCGCGGGAACTCCGGTGGGCCGTTGTTCGATATGGGCGGCAAGGTCGTGGGCGTGAATTCGGCAATGCTCTCGCCATCCGGCGGATCGATCGGGATCGGGTTTGCTATTCCTTCAAACACGGTTGCCACGATAGTGGCGCAGTTGCGCCAGCATGGGCGGGTACAGCGCGGATGGATCGGCGCGAACGTCGACGATCTGGACGACGAAGGCGCCGGAGTCCGCGTCGAGCATGTGACACCAGGAGGCCCCGCTGCAGCCGCTGGGCTCAAGGTTGGAGACGTGGTCCGGCGGATCAATGCCACGCCTGTAAAGGACTCACGCATGATGCAAAGGCTGGTGGTGGAGGCGCCGGTGGGTCAGGTGCTGGCGTTTGACCTGGCCCGCGGGGGGCGAACGGTTGCGGCGAGCGTCCTGGTCGCGCGCCGGAAAGAAAACGGCACGCGCTGAGAGGCATTTCGCACATGCGGAATCGAGGGTTTGTCAGGGTTGCAAGGGCTTAATTTTCTTTCGTTTTTCTGCCGTTGAAGGCATAGGGGGCCCTCAATATAGTCCGCCGCACTTTGGCGCCCTGCGTCGCGCCGGGGAGGAACCTTCGCATGGGTGTGTCGTTACCCGCTGACTACCGGCCGTCGGACGACGAGCCCTTCATGAACGAACGCCAGCGCGAGTATTTCCGGCAGCGCTTGCTGAAATGGAAGGACGACATCCTTCGCGAGTCGAAGGAGACGCTGCAGACGTTGGCCAGCGACTCCGTTCCGCATGCCGATTTGGCCGACCGCGCTTCAAGCGAGGCGGAGCGTGCGAACGAACTTCGTGCGCGCGACCGGCAGCGCAAGCTGATTTCCAAGATCGACTCTGCTCTCAGGCGAATTGAGGAAGGCACGTACGGGTTCTGCGAAGATACGGGCGATCCCATCAGTCTGCGCCGGCTTGAGGCGCGGCCGATTGCGACGCTGAGCATCGAAGCGCAGGAGCGGCACGAACGGCGCGAGAAGGTCTATCGCGACGATTGAGTATGGCTAGACGCTGTGCTGGAAGTCCAAACCCAAATCCAAGCACTTGGCCGAGTGCGTAATCGCACCTGAAGAGATGATGTCGACGCCGGTGGCAGCGATGGCAGCGATCGTTTCGGCGGTGACGTTGCCCGAGGCTTCGAGGATGGCGCGGCCGGCCGTTCGCTCGACGGCTCTGCGCAGTTGGTCCGGCTTCATGTTGTCGAGCAGGATCGAATTCGCACCGAGTTCTAGTGCCTTGTCGAGCTGATCCAGGCTGTCGACCTCGACTTCGATGTGGACCATGTGGCCGGCATGGGCGCGGGCCGCTTTGATCGCGTTCGCGATACCGCCTGCCGCCACGATGTGGTTGTCCTTAATCAGGATGCCATCGTCGAGACCGAAGCGATGGTTGTGGCCACCTCCGCAGCGGACGGCGTATTTTTCGAACGCGCGCAGGCCTGGCGTGGTCTTGCGGGTGCACACCACGCGCGCCTTCGTGCCCTCGCAGAGCTTCGCGAGCGTGGCCGTTGCAGTCGCGATGCCGGAGAGGCGGCCTAAGAAGTTTAGAGCGACGCGTTCACCAGTGAGTATCGGTCGTGCCGGACCATCCACAATTGCGACCACGTCGCCGCGGGCGACTTCGCAACCGTCTGGCGCGCGGACCGCGATCTTGATTACTGGGTCCATCAGGCGGAACGCCGTCAGTGCGAAGTCCAGGCCCGCGATGCGGCCAGGTTCGCGTGCGGCGATGATGCCATGCGCGGTAGCGTGGGCCGGAATTGTCGCTTGCGTGGTGAGGTCGCCCGCACGGCCAAAGTCTTCCAGCAGCGCAGCGCGGACCGCGGGCTCGATCAGCAGAGGCGATAGCGGCTCGACGGCGACGACGGGCGTCTTCGGGGTCATCTGACCGCCTTGAGTTGTGCTGACGCTTTGGTTTCCTGCACGGCGAGAGCGATGGTAGCTCGGATTTCGGCCAGCGTAACGAACGTGCGTTTGGCTTGGGCCGGATCGGCCGTTGGATAGTCGCTGCGGAAGTGGCCGCCGCGGCTTTCGGTGCGGTTCAAGGCTGCGCCTGCGATTAAGCTTGCGGTTGCCGCCATGTTGCGAAGGTCCGGATCGGCGGCGTTGGTCTTTTCCAGTTGAGCGATGATGCCAAGAGCGTTGATGAGGTCGGTCGCGTTGCGTTCGAGGCCGACGTTCAACGTCATGGTCATGCGGAGCTTCGTGACGGCGGGACCGTTCGCGGGTGCGCCAGCCGCGGGTGGCGTCAGATGGTCGGGCTCGGCCTGGTGGCGGTGTACGATGCGCTCGACGTCGGTTGCCGCTCTGGCACCGAAGACGATTGCCTCGAGCAGCGAGTTCGAGGCGAGGCGGTTTGCGCCGTGAGCGCCAGTCGAGGCGCACTCGCCGATGGCCCAAAGGCCTTCGAGGCTCGTGCGGGCATGCTCGTCAACAGCGATGCCACCCATGTGATAGTGCGCGGCGGGGGCGACCGGGATGGGCTGCACGCGCGGGTCGATGCCGGCCGACATGCAGTACTCGAACACGGTTGGGAACGCTTCGGGGAAGCGTGCGCCGATCGCGTCGCGCGTGTCGAGGAAGACTTTGCGGCCTGCTTTGATCTCACGAAAGATTCCACGGGCGACGACGTCGCGCGGCGCGAGCTCGGCGTCTTTATGAGCGGCGAACATGAACCGCTCACCACGGTCGTTCAGCAGGACTGCGCCTTCGCCGCGCAACGCTTCGGTCGCAAGCGGCGCGGGGTCGCGGCCGAGCGCGATTGCGGTCGGGTGGAACTGCACGAACTCCGGGTCGGCAATAATTGCGCCGGCGCGGGCGGCCATGCCGACGCCTTGGCCACGCGCTTGCGGTGGGTTTGTGGTGACTTCGTAGAGGCCGCCGACGCCGCCGAGCGCGAAGATCGTCGCGTCCGCGCGGATCAGCACAGGCGACGACTTGTCGGCGACCGGGTGCGCGTAGACGCCGACGACGCGTCCGCCTTGGGTTGCGAGATCGAAGGCGACCAAGCCTTCGACGACGCGGATGCGCGGCTCATTCTTCACGGCCTTTATTAGCGACGCCATGATCGCAGCACCGGCGCGGTCGCCCGCGACACGCACGATGCGGTTCATCCCGTGCGCGGCTTCGCGGCCAAGAACGAAATTGCCCTTGGCGTCGCGGTCGAACGGCACGCCGAGGCGGGCGAGGTCTTCGATGCGCGGCGCGGCCTCAGTTGCGATGAGGCGCGCGATCTTCGGGTCGACGATGCCGGCGCCTGCGGTTTCGGTGTCGAGGGCGTGGAGTTCGGCGCTGTCGTCTGAGCCCAGCGCAGCGGCGATGCCGCCTTGCGCCCAAGTCGAAGATGCGCCGGAGCCCAATGAGGCTGCAGCGAGCACAGTCACTGGGCCTTTTATCTTGAGGGCAGTGAAAAGTCCTGCCAGACCCGCGCCGACGATCAGAACGCCGCCAGAGTCGATCACGTTGTCGGTGCGGCGCGTCATCGCTTAGTGCACCGCTGTTTTCGGTTTGCCGACGGCGAGCATTTTTTCGACGGCGGCGCGTGCGCGGGCCGCGATCGAGGGGTCGACTTTGACTTCGTACTGCATCGTCTGGAGCGAGCGCAGGATCTTAGCCAACGTGATGCGCTTCATATGCGGGCAGAGATTGCACGGACGCAGGAACTCGACGTCGCGGTGCTGCGCCGAGATGTTGTCGGCCATCGAGCATTCGGTCAGAAGAACGACGCGTGCCGGACGCTTTTCGATGACATACTGTGTCATCGCGGAGGTCGAGCCTGCAAAGTCGCATTCGGCGACGACGTCGGCCGGGCACTCCGGGTGGGCGAGAACGATCGCCTGGGGGTGGTCGGCTTTGAAGCGACGGATGTCGTCGGCGGTGAAACGCTCATGCACTTCGCAACGGCCGTGCCAGGCAATAATCTTGATTTTCGTTTGGTTCGCTACGTTTTGCGCGAGGAATTTGTCCGGGATGAAGATTACCGTGTCGACGCCGCGTTCCCTGGCAATCGACTCGACGACGGCGACCGCGTTCGAGGACGTACAGGTGATGTCGCTTTCGGCTTTCACGTCGGCCGACGTGTTCACGTAGGTGACGACCGGCAGGTTCGGGTATTTCTGTTTCAGCAAGCGCACGTCGGCGCCGGTGATGGACGCCGCAAGCGAGCAGCCTGCCTCGAGGTCTGGAATCAGCACCGTCTTGTCGGGCGACAAGATTTTCGACGTCTCCGCCATGAAGTGGACGCCGGCCTGAACGATAATCTTCGCGTCGGTCTTGGCCGCTTCGCGGGCGAGCTGCAGGCTGTCGCCGACGAAATCGGCGACACAGTGGAAAATTTCGGGCGTTTGGTAGTTGTGTGCGAGAATAACGGCGCCGCGTTCTTTCTTCAGCCGGTTGATCTCGGCGATCAGCGGCGCGAAGTGCGGCCACTCGATCTCGGGTACGACGTTCGACACCTTCGCATAGAGTTCGCGCGTGGCGGCGGCGACCTCCGGCGTGTAAGCCAGTTTCGGTTCAGAAGCCCCCGACATCTTTGCCATCCTTATGCTCATTATGAGCATATATATGGTATCAAAAACGGCGGCGCCAAGGGCCGCCAGTGGGGAAATGCTAGAATTGAGCATAACGTCGAGTCAAGCGGCGTTGGGAAACATGGCCCGCCGCAACCGCGGTCACACAACTTGGCGCGGCGCCGTGCAATAGAAGAGCTCACGTGCGCGGGGTGCACGTTTACGTTCCGTTACTCAACATCGTTCTTGTGTCTCCTGTTACCAGCAAACTTTCCATGACCTCAATTCTGCTAGCTGGTGTGCGTTGGGCGGTGCTTGCGGGGCTGGCCGGCGCAATCGGCGTTGTCGCGGGCGTGCTTGGGTCGTCGCTGCATTGGTCGTTCGATCTGATGGCACAGTTCTTGTTGCCTGCTTTCGTGGTCGCGCTGCTAATTGTGCCGGTCGCGGCGCTCGCGCGGTGGCCTGCGGTAGCGGGCGGCGCCGCGGTGACGGCCGTCGCTGCCTACGCGCTCGCTATGCCATCCGTGACGGCGCCTGGACCGGTGAAGGCGGAAGCGCCGCGGTTTCGCGTGCTTCTGTTCAATATGTGGTTCGGCAATGGACGCTTGGGCGACGTCGCGCAGCTGATCCAGCGCGAAGACGCCGATCTGGTTGTTATCGTGGAATCTTCTCTGCGGGCGCGGAATGCGCTCCAAGCCGTTACGAACGTCTATCCCTACCGCTTCGACTGCACGGCATCTGGCTGTGACGTCGTCATGTTTTCGCGGGCGCGTCTGTTGCCGCAAGATATCGCGCGGACGAGCGACGCGAACCGCTCGCCCTATGTGACGGTCGGTACGGATATCGCGGGCTGCCGGTTGACGGTGCTTGCGACCCATATGACACGGCCGTTTCCGCATCGGCCCTACGGTTCGCAGCGCGAGCAGGCGCGTGAGATAGGCAGTGTCGTCGGTTTAATCCCGGGCGCGAAGCTGGTGCTCGGCGATTTCAATGCCGCGCCATGGGGCTATGTCGTTCGCACAATCGAGGCACGCGGGAATGTCCGCGCTGCGACCGGGGCGTCTGGGACGTGGCCGTCCGCCCTGCCGGGGCAGCTTCGAATTCCGATCGACCACATGTTGGTCAGCCCGGGGTTAAGCTTCGTGTCGCGAAGCGTGCTGCCGGGAGCAGGGTCGGATCATCTGCCTGTGCTCGCCGAGATTGCTGTGACAGATCCCACGCAATGCCGCTGATTAATCGACGATTAAGCCTTACGGTTCCTCGCTTTAACGTCTTGGATTGAATTTTCACTTCAAGATGCCGGCCGTGACATCCCGCGATCAGAGCGACGGGAAGCAAGGAGTGGCTGGTGGGGTTCAACCTATTTTCGCAGGGATTGGCGGCGCTGTCGTTTTCATGGCCGTTCGCCCGGCTGTTTCATGGCCGGCGCAAGCGCGCGCAGGCGCGGATCAAGCGCAAATTCGCCGAGGCGCTGCTGTTGGCAGGCAACGGAAAACGCGCACCATTTCTGGTGCGGCGCTTGTCCGGGTTTGAACACCGGCTTTTGCTGGTCGCGGCGATCGAGTTGCTGCGCGTGATGCGCGGTGCGCCTGCGGCCCGGATCGTGCGCCTGCTCGGGCGCTACCAAGCGCGCGAGACTTTGGGCGCGTGGATGCACCATCAAAATGCAGCATTGCGCGCGCTTGCCGCGGAAGGCCTTGGGCACATGGGCGACAGCCAAGGGTGTCTGGCACTTGGCCGGGCGTTGCATGATGACGATCATCACGTGCGCATTGCCGCGGCGGAAAGTTTGATCAAACTCGGCGTGGCGCCGCCTCAGGACGAATTGATGGCCGCTCTAGAAGTCGGTGGCGAACCGCCGGCGCGGTTGTGGCGCATGCTCGACGCGATGCGTGCCAATCATCCCGATCCCGCGCGGCGTGCGGCGGATGAATATCAGCTCGAAGAAACGGCGGCGCTCGCTTAAGGGCGCTGCGTTCGCTGCAGCGGGACTTTTACGCCGAGTGCCGGCCGTTCGCGCAACGCTTCGCGGCGGAAGCGGAATTCTTCTGCCGGACGGCCACCCGCTTTTGTCGTGCGCTTTCCCGTTCGCTCCACCAAGCCCGAGGTTTCGACGAGGCGGCGGAAGTTCTGCTTGTGCAGGCGGATGCCTGAGATCGCCTCGACAGTGCGCTGCAGATCGAGCAGTGTGAACACCGAACCCATCAGTTCGAAAACGATCGGGCGGTATTTCAATTTGCCGCGCAGGCGGCCCATGCCGGTCGCTAGGATTCGACGGTGGTCGAACAGCATCGCTTCGCCGAAGTTCGCTTGATCTTCAGCGCGCGGGGCCGAAGGCGGCAAGGTGCGACCGTCGCGGCGTGCTTCCAACACCAAGCCTGCGTCGTACATCAGTTCGTAGCGTTCGAGGACCTTCTCCTCGTCCCAATGCAGACCATCGAAGCCGAAGCTGAGGCGTGCGCGTTCTTGGCGCGCTTGAGCGTCGGCGAGCTTTGCCCAAGTGTCCAAGCGCGGGCGGATCAGCGTGTCGATGATCGCGGGTCGTTCGCTGCGCCAATCTTCCCATGGAAAGAAATCGTAGATGTTGCGGAAGTTCGCTGTGCCGTCGGCTGGCTGACGGGTGAGCGCCAAGTAGCCGACGGAAACGACGCGTGCACCCTCTCCGGGTTCGACTTCGTGACGGCCGCGGTCGCCGAAGGTGTAGAGCTGCTCGACATAGCCGAGCGAAAGGTGCGTTTGTTCCTGCACGAGATTGCGGAGGCCGATTTCGAGCGTGCGATGGTGATCTGGCTCGAAAGGGCCGAAGGGCAGGGCGTTCGAAGCATGCGCTTTGGACACCGGATCGCGGCGAACAACGAGCACACGCGGCGTGTCGTCACCTAGCGTCACCACGCAGGCGTTCAAGCCGATAATGACAGTGTTGGGTTGCTCCCTCACGCCGCTCTCTTCATCTCGCGTCCAGCGGTAGCGAGAATAAGACGCCTTCGAACACAACTCTTGCAGGTCCCATGGCATCAACCGCGTCGACCATTCGTCCTTCGCGGCCCAGAATGTCGTCGGCGAGCGCGACGAGGCGTGGGTTCGGTTGCGCGTGCGGCGCGCGGGCGCGGAGCATGCGGGCGATATCGGCCTCGCGGCCCGGTTCGTTCAGCATGCACGCGATCGTAAGCGCGGAGGCGGTCGAGCGGCTGATCCCGGCCCAGCAGTGAATCAGCATCGGCTGACTTCGATCCCAGCCTTTCGCGAAGGCGATCAGTTCGCGCACATGCATCTCGTCGGGCGGCGCGTGATGCATCGGTGACGGCACCACGACATCGTGCATGCCGAGGCGCAAATGACGGTGACCTGAAACTTCTTCCGGTGTCGCCATGTCGTCTGCCGGGTCGAGCAGTGTGATCAAATGCGATGGGCGCAACTGGCGCGCCGCATCCGGCACTTGGCTTTTCGGGCAGACGTAGATCAGAGGCATACCGGTCAGGCCCGTGCCGACGGCAGCAATTCGGTGAAGCGTTCGACGAATTTTTTCTGCGCCTCACGAGCGGGAAGGGGCTGCAGTTTCACCTGCGGCAACCCCCGCGGCGGACCGAAGAACTCAAGCGCTTCTTCCGAAGAGAAGCCGGCGAGTTGCGTCGCCTCGAAATAAGCTGCCGCCTTGTCGGCGCGTTTGATCAGTGCCGTCGTTTCCTCCGGCAGTTGTGCGGACAAGCCGAAGCGCAGATGGATTGCGGCCAGCAATTTGTTCTCGAGCGATTTGTAGTCGAGGCCGACGGCTGCCTTGAACGGACTTATCAGGTCACCCACGACGTATTCAGGGGCGTCGTGCAGCAATGCGGCCAGACGCGAACGTTGAGCGATGCCGGGTTTTAGCGCTGCAACCAGATCTTCGACCAGCATGCAGTGCTGCGCCACCGAGAATGCGTGATCGCCGTGCGTCTGCCCGTTCCAGCGCGCGACACGGGCAAGGCCATGAGCAATGTCTTCAATTTCAATGTCGAACGGTGAGGGATCGAGCAGATCAAGCCGTCTGCCGGACAACATGCGCTGCCAGGCTCGCGGCTGAACCATGCGTTGAAGTTTGGCCATGTGTTAGAATAACCTTGTTTGACGCACTTGTTGACCTCAGGCGCTTGATTCAAGTCAAGGTCCGCCTAGGTTTGAAGCACTAGATTTCTTGCGACGATGAGGGAGACTATCCGTGGCTTACCGCAGAATTCTGGTACCGTTGATGGGCGCCGCACGCGACGCGAGCGTGCTTGCCGCCGCGTTCGACGTGGCAAAGGCGTTCGGTAGTCACGTGGCCGGCGTGTTCGTGCGGCCAGACGCCAGCGAAGTTCTGCCCTACCTGGGCGAAGGCGTTTCAGCCGGCGTCGTTCAGGAAATCATGGACGCCTCGCGGGAGGCTGCGAATCGCGCAGCGGCGTCGGCGCGGGCGTCGCTCGATGAAGCTGCGCGCAAGGCGGGGGCAGCGACATTAGATATCGCTCAGGCGGGCAATGGGGTTGGCGCGTCGTTTCATGTGCGCGACGGGGCGCCCGAAGAAGTGATCGCACAAGAGGCGCGGCTTTCCGATCTCGTCGTGTTCGACGTTCCCGCTGACTCTAAGGATGTCGCGATACGGGCAATGCTGGAATCGGCGTTGCTGAACGGGCGCAAGCCCATGCTGCTCGTACCGCACAAATCCGCAAGCATAGTTGGTGCGAAAGCCGCGATCGGTTGGGATGGCGGCGCGGCCGCGGCCCATGCAGTTTCTGCGGCGATTCCGCTGCTCGCACGAGCGCAAGCGATCGAGATCTTAAACGTCACCTCCGGACCGATCGACATCGTGCAGATGGACCGCCTACGCGACTACCTGCGGCTGCACGGACTGAGCGCAGCCGAGCACGGCATCAATCCGGGCAGCCAGGGTACAGCAACTGCGCTGATCGACGGGGCGACGCGTGCGGGCGCGGGCCTTCTCGTCATCGGCGGATATGGTCACAGCCGGCTTCGTGAGCTCGTGCTCGGTGGTGTGACGCGGCACGTGTTCGCGAATGTCACCATGCCTGTCTTGATAGCGCACTAATATCCCCAACGGAGACCACTATCATGGCGTTGTTCCATGTCCGCCTTGAACTTGCGCGTTCGAAGGAGTTCCCAAACGGCAGTGTGCGGCACGGCTATGAGTTCGTAGCGCCGCTCGATGCCAGCGGACACTTGAACGCCGAAGAGTGGAAGAAGAACAAAGCAAAGTGCACGGTGCGGCGCTTCTCGGCAGGCGAACCGGACCAGCGCGGCCATTTGATCGACGTGGGCCGCGGCTGGCATTTCGATTACGACGCCGGCGACGCGGACGACGACGAGCCTCTCTACAAACTCGACCGGCACACGATCAAGCAGAGCGAATACCTATCGATCACCGAACATGACGGCGTGATGCGAACGTTCAAGGTCGCGAGCGTGATGGCGGTTTGAACGGTTCCGCCACTCGTCTGGACATTCGCTCTCAGCGCGATTTCTTCACGATAACGCTGCCGGCGGAATAGCCCGCGCCAAAGGAGCAAATGACGCCGAGGTCGTCGGCCTTGAGGTCGTCCGAGTGTTTGTGGAAAGCGATGATAGAGCCGGCGGAACTTGTGTTTGCGTAGGTGTCGAGAATCACCGGTGACTCGCCGGGCTTTGGATCGCGGCCGAGCACGCGGCGGGCAATGAAATCGTTCATGTTGGCATTGGCTTGATGAAGCCAAAGGCGCTTGAGGCTTTCCGGCGCGATCTTCTCGTCGGCGAGGTGGCTTACGATCAGTTCGGCGACCATCGGGCAGACTTCTTTGAAGACCTTGCGGCCCTCTTGAACGAAGAGTTTGTCGGGTTGGCCAATCCCTTCTGGTGCCGCGCGGTTCAAGAAACCAAAGTTGTTGCGGATGTTGTTCGAGAATTGTGTCTTGAGGCGCGTGCCCAAGATCTCCCACGCATGAGGACCTTTCGCACGGTCCGCGGGCTCGAGCATGATCGCGGTTGCAACGTCGCCAAAGATGAAATGACTGTCGCGATCACGAAAGTTCAGGTGCCCGGAACAGATTTCCGGATTCACGACAAGGGCGACCTTCGCGTTGCCGGCGCGGATCATGTCGGCGGCGGCTTGCATGCCGAATGTCGCCGACGAGCACGCGACGTTCATGTCGAACGCGAAGCCTTGGGCTCCAAGCGCGTTTTGGACTTCGATCGCGATGGCGGGGTAAGCGCGCTGCAAGTTCGAGCAGGCGACGATGACGCAGTCGACGTCTTGTGGTTTCCTTCCGGCACGGGCAAGCGCTTCCTTCGCGGCGATCACGCCCATTTCCGCGAGGATGGAGAGTTGTTCGTTAGGCCTCTCGGGGATGCGCGGGCACATCACACCGGGGTCGAGGATATGTTCCTTCTCGACGACGAAACGACTTTTGATGCCGGAGGCTTTTAAAACGAATTCGACGCTCGATTCCTGCAGCGCCTGGGTCTTCCCGGCGGCGATAGCGTCAGCGTTCGCGGCGTTGAATGTCTTGACGTAGGCGTTGTAGGAGGCGATCAGCTCTTCGTTGCTGATCGCATTCGGCGGCGTGTAGAGACCTGTGCCGCTGATCGCAATGGCCGTCACGTTAACCCTCGTATGTCGTTGAGGCTCTTTAGCCCATTGCGCCGCCGCTCGCATCCCCCCATCTTGCGCGCCGTTGTGCAGTGCGGGACGTAACGTTGAGCGAGAGAAACAAAGCGCTTGTTTTGTTTTCCGGAGGGCAAGATTCGGCAACTTGCTTGGCGTGGGCTCTTGCGCGTTTCGATACGGTCGAGACCGTCGGCTTTTCGTACGGGCAACGTCACGCCGTGGAGATGGATTGCCGCACGAAATTCATGACTGGTTTGCGGGCGCAGTTTCCGGCGTGGGCCGAGCGGCTTGGCGCCGATCATGTGCTCGATCTTTCGGTGATCAGATCGTTGGGCGAGACGGCCCTCACCGGCGCCGGTGAAATCGAAATGGGAAACAATGGGCTCCCGACGACGTTTGTGCCCGGGCGCAACATCTTCTTTTTCACGGCGGCGGCAGCGCTGGCCTACCGGCGCGGGATCAAGCATCTCGTCGGTGGCATGTGCGAGACCGATTATTCGGGCTATCCGGATTGCCGGGACGACACACTGAAGAGCTTGCAGGCGTCGCTGAATTTGGGGCTCGACGCGCGGCTCGTGATCGATACGCCGCTGATGTGGCTGGACAAGGCCGCAACGTGGCGGCTCGCCGATGAGTTGGGTGGCGCTGCGTTGGTTAAGTTGCTGCTCGAAGAGACGCACTCGTGTTATCGCGGCGATCGGTCGAAGCGGCATGCGTGGGGCTATGGCTGCGGAACCTGTCCCGCTTGCGATTTGCGAGCGAACGGCTGGGCGCAGTACAAGGCGCACCTTTCATGACCTATGCCGTCAAGGAGATGTTCTACACGCTGCAAGGCGAGGGGATGCGCGCGGGCCGCGCGGCGGTGTTTTGCCGGTTTGCGGGCTGCAATTTGTGGACGGGCCGCGAGGCGGATCGCGCGGATGCGGTGTGCAAATTCTGCGACACCGAATTCGTTGGAACGGACGGCGCGGGCGGCGGCAAGTTCGAGAAAGCAGCGGCGCTTGCGGATGCGATCGCGAAACAATGGCCGGCAAACGGCGAGGGCAAGCGATACGTCGTCTTCACCGGCGGCGAACCGTTGCTGCAGATCGATCACGAATTGATCGTCGAAGTGCATCTGCGGGGTTTCGAAATCGCGGTCGAGACCAACGGAACGATTGCGGCGCCCGACGGTATCGACTGGGTTTGCGTCAGTCCGAAAGCGGGGTCGTTGTTGGCGCAAAAGCGCGGGAACGAATTGAAGCTGGTCTATCCGCAGGCCGGCGCCGAGCCCGAACGATTTCAGGACTTGGCGTTCGAGCATTTGCTGCTGCAGCCGATGTGGGGCGACAAAACGGCTGATAACATGCGCGCCGCGGCGCGCTATTGCATGGAGCATCCGCGCTGGCGCCTCAGCGTGCAGACGCATAAGTGGATTGGGATACCGTGACGCTTTCGATTACCAAGGAATTTCGTTTCGACGCTGCGCATTTCTTGCCGACGGCACCGAAGGGGCATCAGAATTCGCGGATGCACGGGCATTCGTTTGTCGCCGCCGTCACGCTTGAGGGTGCGCCGGATCCGGCGAAGGGCTGGATCCGCGATTTTGCGGATGTCGATGAAGCCGTGGCTGCGTTGCGCGCACGGCTCGACCACCATCTCTTAAACGAGATCAAAGGGCTTGAGCTGCCGACCTTGGAGCGGCTGGCGCGGTTCATCTTCGACGACTTGAAAGCTGCGCTGCCGGAGATCGCGTCGGTGACGGTGCGGCGCGACTCGCTGGGCGAATCCGCGATGTATCGGAGGGCCTGATGGCGAAGGACAAACTCACGCAATTGGGTCAAACCTCGAAGCTGCCTGTATCGCCCGCCGAAGCGGTGTTGGAGCGCGTGCCCAACCCACATGCGGACAGCGACTATCTCGTGCGCTTCACCGCGCCGGAGTTCACGACGCTTTGCCCCGTGACCGGACAGCCGGACTTCGCGCACCTTGTAATCGACTATGCGCCCGGCAAATGGATCGTCGAGTCGAAGTCGCTGAAGCTGTTCCTGGGCAGCTTCCGCAACCACGCGGGCTTCCACGAGGATTGCACGATTTCGATCGGCAAGCGGGTCGTCGAAACAATTGCGCCGAAGTGGCTGCGCATCGGCGGCTACTGGTACCCGCGCGGCGGCATGCCGATCGACGTGTTTTGGCAGACGGGCAAGCTGCCCAGCGGCTTGTGGGTGCCTGAGCAGGGTGTTGCCCCGTACCGCGGGAGAGGGTGATGGCCGCCACGCTCGAGTTTTGGTTCGAGTTTGCGAGCACCTATTCGTATCCGGCGGCGCATGCGGTTGAGGCGGCTGCGAAAGCGCGGGGCGTGAACGTTGCTTGGCGTTCGTTTTTGCTTGCGCCGATTTTCGGCGCGCAGGGCTGGAACGACTCGCCGTTCAACATCTACCCGGCGAAGGGCGCTTATATGTGGCGCGATCTTGCGCGCATCTGCGCCGCCCAAGGTTTGCCGCTGAAGCGTCCGTCGCAGTTTCCGCGGAATGGGCTGCTCGCGGCGCGCATCTCGTGCCGCTACGCAGATGCCGATTGGCTGCCTGAGTTTGTGCGGCGTGTTTATTCGGCGAACTTTTCGCGCGATCTCGATATCTCGTCGCCGTTTGTGATCGGCGAGGTTCTATCGACAATGGGGCAGAACGCGGCCGAGGTGATGCGTGCGGCACAGGCGCAGGAATCGAAGGATGCTTTGCGCGCGCAGACCGAGAAGGCGGTTGCGTTGGGGTTGATCGGTGCGCCGTCTTATGTGGTCGATGGCGAAGTGTTTTGGGGCGGCGACCGATTGGAAGCGGCGCTCGATTGGGCCGAAGGCAAACGCGCGGTCGCAGAGATTTAGCGGCGCGCGAGTTTTGCGCATTCCTTGTGGCGAAAGCATTGGGCGGTGTGGTCGTTGACCATGCCGACGGCTTGGGCGAACGCGTAGACGATCGTCGGGCCGCAGAAGGTGAAGCCGCGCTTCTTCAGTTCCTTTGCCATGGCTTGGCTCATAGCCGTTTCGGCCGGGACCTGTTTGATGCCGTCCCATTTGTTCTGCAGCGGCTTGCCGTCGACGAAATTCCAGAGGAAGCCGGAGAAGCCGTTCGGTTCTGTCTCCATGATGTCGAGGTAGGCGCGCGCGTTCTTGATGGTGCCTTCGATCTTGCCGCGGTGGCGGATGATGCCTTCGTTCTGCAAAAGCTTTGCGATCTTGGGTTCGGTGTAACGGGCGATCTTCTCCGGCTTGAAGTTGTCGAACGCTTTGCGGAAGTTGTCGCGCTTGCGGAGGATCGTGATCCAGGAGAGTCCCGCTTGGAAGCCGTCGAGGATCAGCTTCTCGTAGAGCGCGCGATCGTCGTATTCGGGGACGCCCCATTCTTCGTCGTGATAGGCGACATAAAGCGGGTCTTCGCCCGGCCAGGCGCAGCGGGTCTTGGGCACGCAGTTATTCTCCGAGAATGAGAGGGTATGGCGGGCGGCCGATCTTCACGGTCGTTCCGCCGGCTGTTGCTTCGAGTGCGTCGCCGAGACGATCGAGACGGACGATCGCGAGGCCGTGACCGAGGACGCTGCCCATCATCTCGCCGATTTCGGTTGCGCCGAGCGTTAGCGGTGTTCCCGGTGGCGGAAATGTCGTGCCGCTGACCGGCAAGATGCGGCGGCGGGCGGTCGCACGGTGTTTCATGCGGGCGGTGAGCTCTTGGCCGACGTAGCAGCCCTTTTCGAAATCAACGCCGTGAAGTTCTTCGAAATTGCAGTCGAGCGGGAACAGTGTTTCGGGGCGAATGTCACTTGAGTCCGGCACGCCTAGCGCGATGCGGTGTGTGTGGTAGGCAGCCGCGTTGTCGCCGACCGTTGTGTTCGCTTTGGCGGCGCGGAAGCCGAGCGCTGGAATGCGGGGGTCCGCGAAGCTGGTTGCGAGCGGTTCGGTCGAAGCAATTACGGTGAGGTCCGGGCGCTCGACGATTGTCACTTTGGCGCGCAGTTTGTACTTCTTCAAACGTGCGGCGAGGTCGGTGGCGGACGCTTTCGCGCAATCGAGCAGGAAGCCGCCTTCGATCGGCGCGATCAGAAAGTCGCAGATGATCTTGCCTTGCGGCGTCAGCAGCGCCGCATAGATCGCGCTACCGCCGCTCGCCTTTGTCACATCGTTCGTCACAAGGCCCTGAAGGAACGCCGCGGCGTCGGGGCCTGCGACTTCGACGACGGCGCGGTCCGGCAGAGCTGTGGTCGGGAAACTCATGGGGTAGAAGTAGGGTGCCCACGTTCGCGTTGGCAAGGGCGCTTGCGGAATCGCGCGGTGCTCTGTAGCTGCTAGCGGCATGAGCGAGACCTTTGACCTGATCTTGAAGAATGGCACGGTGGCGACGCCGTGGGGCATCGTTGCGGCGGACGTCGCCGTGCGCGCGGGCCGGATAGCCGCGATCGGCGCGCTTGGCTCGGCCAAAGCCGCGGCGGTGCGCGACGTTAAAGGGCTGCACGTTCTGCCCGGCGCGATCGACAGTCAGGTGCACTTCCGTGAGCCTGGGCCGACGCACAAAGAAGATCTGGAATCGGGAAGCCGCGCCGCTGTGTTGGGCGGCGTCACCTCGGTTTTCGAGATGCCGAACACCGCGCCGCCGACGACGACCGCCGAGGCGCTGAACGAAAAGCTCACGCGCGCGCGGGGGCGGATGTGGTGCGACCACGCGTTCTATGTCGGCGCGACGCCGGACAACGCGGCGTCGTTGGTGCAGCTGGAGCTGATGCCGGGTACTGCGGGCGTGAAGATGTTCATGGGCTCATCGACCGGGACGCTGCTCGTTCCCGATGATGAGCACGTCGAGCGCGTTTTGAAGAACGGACGCCGGCGTGTTGCCGTGCATGCCGAGGACGAGGAGCGTTTGAACGCGCGCAAAGGCGAACGCATCGCGGGCGACCCGCGCTCGCATCCGGTATGGCGCGATGCGGAGACCGCGCTGCTCGCGACGCAGCGGGTGGTCGGGCTTGCGCGCAAGGTGGGCCGTCGCGTGCATATTCTGCACGTCTCGACGGGCGATGAGATCGCTTACTTGCGCACGCACAAGGACATCGCGAGCGTCGAGACGACGCCGAACCATCTGACGCTGATTGCACCGGATTGTTACGAGCGGCTTGGCACGTACGCGCAGATGAACCCGCCGGTGCGCGACAAGTCGCATTGGGAGGCGATCTGGAACGGCGTGCGCGAAGGCGTCGTGGACGTGCTCGGTTCCGATCATGCGCCGCACACGCGCGAGGAAAAGGACAAGGGCTATCCGGACACGCCGTCGGGCATGACGGGCGTGCAGACTTTGGTTCCGATCATGCTCGATCACGTGAACGCGGGGCGGCTGTCGCTTGAGAGGTTCGTGGATCTAACCGCGCATGGGCCGCAGCGTTTGTTCGGCTTGGCGACGAAAGGGCGGATCGCGGTCGGGTTCGACGCGGACTTCACGATCGTCGACCTGAAGGCCAAGCGCACGATCGAGAACAAGTGGATCGCGAGCCGCTGCGGCTGGACGCCGTTCGACGGCGTGACGGTAACGGGTTGGCCGGTCGGCGCGATCTTGCGCGGCGAGGTCGTGATGTGGGACGGCGCGCTCAACGGCGCGGCGCGCGGGGAGCCGCTCAGGTTTTTGGAGACGCTGGCGCCCGCGTAGAACGGCTCGGTTCCGAATGTCGAAGGAGATAAGGATCGAAGGTTATTCACCCGACGAGATTCTCGCGTATTCGGACGGGGACCTGGACCAATTTGTGTTCACGGGAACCCCGCTCGTGTTTCGAGCGGGG
This sequence comes from Micropepsaceae bacterium, assembly GCA_044220975.1. Classification (GTDB taxonomy): domain Bacteria; phylum Pseudomonadota; class Alphaproteobacteria; order Micropepsales; family Micropepsaceae; genus SZUA-430. Next base: position 54,885 of record JBGAPZ010000011.1, read on the forward strand.
ACCGCGGAGGTTCTTGGGCAATTTGAAATTCGCGGTCACCGGCTGATAGTTGACCTTGCGCATATTGATGGTGGTGGCGAGGGATTATTATCAACCGTTGGCGCGCTCATTAGCCGAATTGCCGAGCGCAGGGAGTTGATCGAGATCGAATGGCTCGTCCACGCCGTCAATTGCGCCAACCCAAATCTAAAGTTGCGTCGTGTTTTGGATCGCCGCGGCTTTACAGTCGTGGCCGATCCAAGGCTGGGCCATGTTTATCGGCTCGTCGAATTCGTACGTTGCAGTCACTAGTGAATGCTGATCTCGTGGCCGACGTGGCGGATGTCGAGTGGGCAGAGGATGCCGCACGTGCCGACGCGGACCGAGTGCAAGCGGCCGTCGAGGTTGCTTTCCCAAAAGGTCAGGAATTTCGACAGCACCGGGAACTTCGGCGCCATATCCAGTTCCTGCCAGACAAACGACTGCAGCAACTTCGGGTGGTCGGGCATGTGGTAGAGAATTTCCGCCGTCGTCAGGCGGTAGCCTTTCAACATCAAGTTCAACTGGGCCACGTCAAAACTCCCGCGATTGAGTACGCCAAAACGCGAAGGCTCTTCCCGGATCGGCGCTAACAAACGCTCACGAGTCTGACCGCGATCCGTAAACTTATCGTGGCTCGGGATTTTGCAACCGTCGAGCGTTTCATTGCGGGACGCTTGACGTTGGAGGCGAATTGCGGTGCCGTCGCAACAGTTGGCCCCGTGCTGGCGCTCACCATGTTCGAGTGCCAAAGGAAATCGAGCAATGTCTGCACAATTTAGATGCATCTTGGTAACCAAAACCGAAGCCGGTCAGACAGCGCAGCTGTCGGAGATCGCAGAGCGCGACCTCGGCGAAGGCGACGTCACTGTCGCCGTTACGCACTCGACGCTGAATTACAAAGACGGACTCGCGGTGACCGGCGCCGCGCCGGTCGTGCGCAAGTTTCCGCTCGTCGCCGGTATCGACTTCGCCGGCCATGTGCTGACGTCGGCCGACGCGCGGTTCAAGCCCGGCGATGCTGTGGTTGCGAACGGCTGGGGCATGGGGGAGACGTTCAACGGCGGCTACTGCACGCGGGCGCATGTAAAGAGCGGCTGGCTGGTGCACGTGCCGCGCGTTTTTACGCCCGCCGACGCGATGGCGATCGGCACGGCCGGGTACACGGCGATGCTTGCCGTTATGGCGCTTGAGGATTTGGGTCTCACTCCCGCAAGGGGGCCCGTGTTGGTTACGGGAGCCGCCGGCGGCGTCGGCAGTGTTGCGATTGCGTTGTTGTCGAAGCTTGGATTTCGGGTCGTTGCGTCCACGGGCCGGATGAACGAGGCCGATTATCTGCGCCGTCTTGGCGCAAGCGAGGTGATCGACCGGGCAGAACTCAGCGGCGACGTGCGGCCGCTTGCCAAAGAACGCTGGGCTGGAGCCGTCGATTCCGTTGGATCGAAGACGCTGGCGAACGTGCTCGCGGGAACCAGTTACGGCGGCGCAGTCGCTGCTTGCGGCCTGGCGCAGGGGATGGATCTGCCGTCGTCGGTTGCACCATTTATCCTGCGCGGGGTTACGCTCGCGGGCATCGAGTCCGTCAATTGCCCGCTGCCGCGGCGCGAGAAAGCATGGCAGCGGCTGGCGCGGGATCTCGACATGAAGAAGTTGGCCGAAGGGTTGAAGATGGTTCCTCTTGAGGACGTACTTGCGCTGGGCTCGCAAATTTTGAAGGGCCAGGTGAAAGGCCGCATCATTGTCGACGTCAAGCGTTAGGACTTATTAACCAGCATCAATCACCTTTTTGGCCTGCGATAGCGATTTCGGCGGCGCGCCCAAGTCGCTATGATCGCGCGCGTTTTTCGATCCCCGGGGGCCTTCGCCAGTGACTGAAGGGTTTGACTGGCTACTGCTAATCGGCGGCGGGATCGTGATCGGCATTATTGCGGCCGCACCGATCGGGCCTGCAAACATCATCTGCATTCGCCGCACTTTGTCCTACGGGCAGGTGAACGGGTTTCTTGCGGGGCTTGGCGCCGCGATGGGCGACGGCGTGTTCGCTGTGGTCGCGGGCTTCGGCGTGAAGTGGGTGTTCGACGCGATCCAGGAGATGGGTGCGCCGTTGCAGCTCGCGAGTGCCGCGATCCTGATGTTCTACGGCGCGCGCGTTTTCATCTACGCAACGCCGCCTGAGATACTGCGAAACCCGGACGGCAGCATGCAGACCGGATCCGTCGGCAATTTGGCGGGCGGGTTTGCAGCCACGTTCGCACTCACCATCACCAATCCGGCGACGATGGTCGGGTTTGCGACCATGTTCGGCGCGTTCCGCGAAGTCGTCGACTATCACGTCAACTCGTTTGCGACGTTCATCATGGTTTTGTCGGCGTTCGCGGGATCGGTCCTCTGGTGGTTCGTGGTCACAGCGGTCACGAGCTACTGGCATCAGACGATCGAGCAAAATACACTGAAGCGTATGAACCAGGCTTCAGGCGGTTTCATTTTCATCACGGGCGCGACGTTGCTCGGCTATGCCGTGTGGCACCGCATCTTCGGGTGACGGGCGCGCCGTTCACGCTCGCAGGCCTCGACCATGTGGTACTTCGCGTGCCCGATATGGAGCGCGCGCTTGCGTTCTATCGCGACGTTTTGGGCGCGCAGATCGAGCGTACGTTACTGCGCCTTGGCATGATCCAACTGCGCATCGGCGCGTCGATCATCGATCTCGTCGATCTGAACGGCGATTGGCTGAAGTCGACAGGCGCGAAAGCCTTCACACCGGACGCGGTCAACGTCGATCACATTTGCATTCGTATCGAGCCGTTCGACGAACAGGCGATCGAGGCCTATTTGAAAGGGCACGGCGTTGAAATCGGCGAGAAGGGCATTCGCTATGGTGCCCAAGGCGACGGTCCATCGATCTATATCAAGGATCCGTTCGGGACGACGGTCGAGTTGAAGGGGCCGGCCACGCCGATCGAAACCGACATACCAACTCTCAAAACCGAACGGTTGGTGTTGAGGCCGTTGCGGCGGTCGGATGCGGAGGCGCTGTTCCCGCTTTTTCGGGACAGCGAGACGCTGCGCTACTGGGCGCACGAGCCGATCGAAACACACGCGCAGATGCTCGACATTATCGCGCGCAATCTGCCGCCGCAGAATGCGCCGCGCTCATCGTTCGCGATCACGCGCCAAGGACGGACTGTCGGTGTCGTCAATTTCTACCGCCAACAAGATGCGATGGCGGGGCTTGGCTACATCCTCGACAAGGCGTTGTGGGGTCAAGGGTTCGTCAGCGAGGCGATCGACGCCGCGATCGATCATGGGTTCGGCACCCTGAGGCTGCACCGCATCTGGCTTGAGATCGACCCGCGCAATCACGCGTCGATCCGCGTTGCCGAGAAATGCGGGTTCGCAGCCGAAGGCGTCGCGCGCGAATCGTTTTTGCTCGCTGGCGCTTATCTTGACAGCGTCTACTACGCGATGCTGCGCGACGAGTGGCTCAAGATGCGCGGGTTAGACGGCTCATCCGGCCGATAATTTCTTCCGCCTCGCCGACCATGCGCTTGACGATTTCGGCACATGGCAGAACCTCGTGGATTGCGCCAGCGCCTTGGCCCATTGCGAAAGCGGAACGGTCGCGTTGCAGACCTTCGACCTGACCGCCGATGCCGCCCATGACGCCCGCTTGGTGCGAGATCATCGCTTGCATCGGAAACGGCTTGATATCTTGTGGGCGGCGTTCCCAGTCGGCGACGTAGTCGTTCTTGAAGACGCGCATCGGCTTGCCGGAGTACGCTTTGGTGATGATTGTGTCTTCGTCGGTCGCGTCAACGACGACCTGTTTGTACATGTCGCCGGCATGCGCCTCGCTTGAGGCGATGAAGCGGGTGCCGACCCACACACCTTGCGCGCCGAGAGCGAGTGCGGCGGCAAGGCCCCGTCCATCGACGATCGAGCCTGCTGCAACGACCGGAACTCTTACGGCGTCGACGATTTGCGGGATCAGCGCCAAGCCTGCGATCTTTCCGGTGTGGCCGCCGGCCTCGGTACCCTGCGCGACGACGGCGTCGAGGCCGCCATCTTCCCCGGCCTTCGCATGGCGCACCGTGCCGCAAACATTCATCACCTTGAGGCCTGCCGCGTGGAAACGGTCGACGAGGTGGCGCGGCGGGACGCCCAGCCCTGAGATGAACGCTGCGGCACCTTCTTCGATGATAATATCGGCTGTGCGTTCGAGCGACTCCGGAACCGCGGCGAGTAGGTCCACGCCAAACGGCTTCTTCGTCAACTGACGGACGCGACGCATCTGCGTTCGGATTTCATCGGGGTTTCGACCCGCCATTCCCAACGTTCCGAAGCCGCCCGCTTCAGACACCGCAGCACAAACTTCGGCGTAAGAGACGCCGCCCATACCGGCGAGGAGGATCGGATACTTGATGCCGAGAAGGTCGCAGATCGAAGTGTGAAGGGTCATGAGATGTGTCCGATTTGAAGCGTGTTGTGGTGCCAGTCTAGCGGGCCGAGTTCGTTTTGCGCCACGGGTCTCTTGCGGCGCTTTGCGCTACGGCGGGCACAAGGCGGCGATTTTGCGAGGTGCGCTCAAGTTGGCTTGGCAGGGCCGATGAGCTAGGGTTTCTTGGGTTGGGACTTCGGAGGAATGATGTTGCGCTTTATTATTATGCTGGCGTTTGCCGTCGCGATTTCGCTGCCAATCGTCAAAGACGCATCGGCGGCGATGGTCGACAAGGGCCCGCCCTACACGGACGCGCAATTTATTGCTTTGTCAGCGGAGCGGCTTCCGACGTCGTTCCGCAAGACGTTGCCTGAGTGGTGGGCGCGCGCGCCGGACTATCTGCGCAAGCACGTGTTGAACTCCCCCAGTGAAATGTGGTGGCCGATCATCGAGTGTAATTTTTTTGGCTACAGGCCCGACGTTGCCGGACCTGTGAATTCGACGAAGTGCGAGCAGGACCTCTACAAGGCGTCCCAGCGCGGCAAGGACAACTGGAGTCCGGACGGGCAGTGGATCGGGCCATCCGAGGCATGCCGCAAGCGCGACAAACGCAGCGAATGGGGCGAGTTGATCTGCGACTAGATCAGCCGTAGCGCGCTTGGGCCTCCAGCGTGAGGCCCAGCGCGACGGATAGGAAATCGTCGCCGCGCTTGATCTGAGCGTCGGTAAGTTCGTCGCGCAGTACCGCTTCGACGGCCGGAACAAGGCTTGAGCCACCGGTCATGAAGACCGTGTCGATCGACGGCGCATCGGCCATGGCCAGGCAGTTCCAGACCGACAGCCGCAAGCGCGTGAGTTCGGCGGCAATCGCTTCATCGAAGTCTTCGCGGGTCGCAGGCGCCGATAGGCCCGCTTCGATGAAATCGAGCGCGATGTTCATGCGGTCGATGCCGGTCAATTCGATCTTCCCGCGCTCCACCGCGAAGGCGATGCGGTGGCCGAGGTGTTTTGTCAGCACGGTGAGCAGCCGCGCCGTCTTTTCGGGTTCGACCGCGAGACGATGGACGTCTTGTGCCTCGCGCACGATCTTCGGCGTGTAGCAAAGGTTGATTGTCGGCCACCACGCCAAGTCGGCAAAGATCGAGCGCGGCATCGGCAGTTGTTTGTCGACAAGTTCTGTACCGAGGCCGAGTTCCGGCATCACGGTGCGCATGCTGAGATTGCGGTCGAAGTCCGTTCCGCCGACGCGCACGCCGGTGCTGGCCAGGATGTCGTTCTTGCGGTCGACGCTGCGGCGGCGATCGGGTCCGATGCGCACGACGGAGAAGTCCGACGTGCCGCCGCCGATGTCGGCGACCAGGATGGTTTCTTCGCGCGTGGCGGTGAGTTCGTATTGCGCTGCGGCCGCGACGGGTTCGTAGACGAACGAGACGTCCTTGTAGCCCGATTGTTGCGCCAGTTCGGCAAGGCGGGCTTCGGCGCGCCTGTCGGCTGCATCATCGCCTTCGACAAAACGCACGGGACGACCGTGGACGACGGCGTCGAGCGGCGCGCCCGCTGCCTCTTCGGCTTTCAGCTTCAGATGGCGCGAAAACATCGCGATCACATCGGTGAGTTTGATCGAGCGTTTCGAGAGCGCGGTGCGTTCATCGATCAGCGATGTTGAGAGGATTGTTTTCAAGCCGCGCATGAGGCGGCCGTCGTTGCCGTTGACATACGCGTCGACGGCGTTGCGCCCGTAGAGCGGTTTGTCTTGTTCGGCGAAGTCGAAGAACACAGCCGATGGGATCAACTGTGCGCCGCCTTCGACGGGCGCAAGAACTGCTCTGTTGCCTTTGACGATGCCGATCGCCGAGTTGGACGTGCCGAAGTCGAAGCCTGCTGCGCGCATGATTTTCGTGTCCCCGTTGTTCGAAAAGGGACACCCACTTAGTACGTGAAAAAGTTGCTTGCCAGTCTATTTCTTTTGGCTACAATCAAGGAGCCGATACGGATGCAGTGGAGTTAGTCCAGCACCAATTCGGTTTCCCGAAATCCCTGTAAATACAATGCGGCGGTCAAATCGCTGTGGTCGAGCCGCGCGTCCGCCGCTTCGGCGACGATCGGTTTTGCACGGTAGGCGATGCCGAGGCCTGCTGCCGTAATCATGCCGAGATCGTTCGCACCGTCCCCGATTGAAAGCGTTTCCTTGAGCTCGATGCCGCCCTCACTTGCGAGTGCGACCAAGGCTTGGAGTTTTGCTTCGCGGCCCAAGATCGGCTCGCGAACGGTGCCAGCGAGCTTGCCGTTTTCGATGTTGAATTCGTTTGCTTTGTGGGTGGCAAAGCCCGCCGCCTCGGAAACACGCGACGTGAAGAACGTAAACCCTCCGGAGATGAGTGCCGTGTTGGCGCCCGCTTCGCTCATCGTGCGCACCAGAATGCGCGCGCCGTCGTTCAGGCGCACACGTTCCCTGTACACGCGGTTGAGCGTCGTTTCGGGAAGGCCTTTGAGCAGTGCCACGCGTTCGCGGAGCGCGCTCTCGAACGGAATTTCGCCGCGCATCGAGCGTTCGGTGATCGACGCGATTTGCGGTTTGATGCCGGCGAAGTCCGCTATTTCGTCGATACATTCGCAGCCGATGATGGTCGAGTCCATGTCGGCGATTAGAAGGCGTTTGCGGCGGTGCTCGTTCGGAACGAGGTTGGCGTCGACCTTTTGACCGGCGAGCGCGGCGCGGATCGCTTGCAGAATTGCGGCGTCCGTGTCGCGGAACTCGCAGGCTGTACCGGGCGAGAGCCAATGCGGCGTTGCACCAATGACTTTCGACGCCGCTGTCACAGCCTCGTCACGCAACTCTCCGAGCGCGGCGGTCAAAACCAGCGTATGATTCATGGGCGTTTTGCTTCGCGTTTCGAGGAGTTCGAGTGGGCGGACCGGATGCCGTTCTTATTGCAGGGCCTACCGCTAGCGGCAAGTCGGCGCTGGCGCTGAAAGTCGCGCGCGATTACGGCGGCGCAGTGATCAACGCGGATGCCATGCAGGTCTATCGCGAGCTGCGCGTTCTGTCGGCGCGCCCGGAGCCGGCAGATGAGGCGCTTGCACCGCACTACCTATATGGGTTTGTGAGCGCGTTCGAGCCGTTCTCCGTCGGGCGGTGGTTGGACGCCGCGCGAACTGCGTTGGTCGAAGTACGTGCGAAGGGGCTCACCCCGATCGTGGTCGGTGGCACAGGGCTTTATTTCGCGGCGTTGATCGACGGGCTTTCGCCGATCCCCGAGATTCACGCGTCAATCCGCGTCGAGGCGCGGCAGAAACTCGCCGAACTCGGGAACGAACGATTTCATGCGGCGCTTGCAGCGCGCGATCCCGTGATGGGCGCGCGGCTCAAGACGGGCGATAGCCAGCGGCTGGTCCGCGCATGGGAAGTGATCGAGGCAACGGGACAATCGCTTGCCGAGTGGCAGGCACTGAAGGGCGAGCCGGTGCTAACCGGCGATCTTGCGTGTTTCGTGCTGAAGCCAAATCGCGATTGGCTGATCGAACGGATTGCGCGGCGGTTCCATTTGATGATGGAGCAAGGCGCGCTCGACGAAGTACGAGCGCTGCGTGGGATCAGCGGCGATCTGCCAGCTGCGCGCGCGCTCGGCGTGCCCTCGTTGCTCGCGCACTTGGAGGGGCGGCTCACGCTTGAACAGGCAGTCGAACAGGCGATCACGCAGACGCGCCAATACGCGAAGCGGCAAATGACATGGTTCCGGCATCAAATGCCCGACTGGCGCGTGATCGAGCGCAGCAGCGTCGAGGAAGCGGCGCAAGCGATTGCGGAATTGCTGGGGTAGGCGGGCCTTGACGCGGTGCAGCATGATCGGTTAGAGATTTCGTAATAATATTGCTGGAAAATGCCTGTATGCGGAATTTTGTACTTGTAATTCGTTGCGCCGCTGAGCCCGTGACCTAGAAAGGGTCGTGGCAAGGCGGCGTGTCCGAGGGCCCCGACGGGCCCTTTTCTTTTGGCCGATGAGCATTGCGAGTTGAGACGATGAGTGGACCACAAGACCCGACCGGCGCCGAGATCGTGATCCGTGCGCTGAAGGACCATGGCGTCAGGCATATTTTCGGCTATCCGGGCGGCGCGGTGCTGCCGATCTACGATGCGCTGTTTCAGGACGAAGGCATCGAGCACATCTTGGTTCGCCACGAACAGGGCGCAACGCACGCAGCGGAAGGTTATGCGCGTTCGACGGGCAAACCGGGCGTCGTACTGGTGACTTCGGGACCGGGCGCCACGAATGCCGTTACTGGTTTGACCGACGCGCTGATGGATTCGATCCCGCTGATTTGCATCACGGGTCAGGTGCCGACGCATTTGATCGGCATGGATGCGTTCCAGGAAGCCGATACCGTCGGCATCACCAGACCGTGCACGAAGCACAATTGGCTTGTACGCGATGTGCGCGATCTGCCGCGCATCATGCATGAGGCGTTCTATATCGCGACGACCGGACGGCCGGGTCCGGTCGTGATCGATATTCCGAAGGACGTGCAGTTCAAGCGCGCGCCGTATGTCGGTCCGTCGAACATTAAGCACAAGACCTATCAGCCGCGCGTGAAAGGCGATCTCAAGAAGATCGAGCAGGCCGTCGAGATGATCGCGGCGGCAAAGCGGCCGGTGTTTTACACGGGCGGTGGGGTGATCAACTCCGGTCCGCTGGCAACGCAGTTGTTGCGCGAGTTCGTGCGGACGACGGGGTATCCGATCACGTCGACGTTGATGGGCTTGGGTGCCTATCCGGCGTCCGACAAGCAGTGGCTCGGCATGCTGGGCATGCACGGAACGTACGAGGCCAATCTGGCGATGCACGGTTGCGATCTGATGATCGCGATCGGTTCGCGCTTCGACGACCGCGTGACCGGGCGGATCGACGCGTTTTCGCCGAATTCGAAGAAGATCCACATCGACATCGACCCATCGTCGATCAACAAGAGCGTGCGCGCCGATCTTGGGATCGTGGGTGATTGCGCCTATGTGCTGGAAGACATGATCCGGCTTTGGAAGGCCAAGCAGTTGAAGCCGGATCGCAGCGCGATCAGCGCCTGGACGATGCAGATCGACGGATGGCGGGCGCGCAATTGCCTCGCCTACAAACAATCAAACGATGTGATCAAGCCGCAATATGCGATCGAACGGCTTTATGAGCTGACCAAGGGGCGCGACACGTACATCTCGACCGAGGTAGGCCAGCATCAGATGTGGGCGGCGCAGTTCTACCGCTTTGAGGAACCAAACCGATGGATGACGTCCGGCGGTTTGGGAACGATGGGGTACGGGTTGCCGGCCGCGGTCGGCATTCAGGTCGCGCACAAGGGATCGCTCGTCATCGACATTGCCGGCGAGGCTAGCGTGCAGATGACGATGCAGGAGCTTTCGACGGCGGTGCAGTTCGATCTGCCGATCAAGATCTTCATCTTGAACAACAGATACATGGGTATGGTCCGCCAGTGGCAGCAATTGCTGCATGGCGGGCGCTATTCGCATTCCTATTCAGAGGCGCTGCCGGATTTCGTGAAGCTGGCCGAGGCCTACGGCGCGGTCGGCATTCGCGCGACGAAGCCGGACGAGCTTGACGACAAGATCAAGGACATGATCTCCGTGAACCGGCCGGTGCTGTTCGACTGCGTCGTCGATCAACACGAAAACTGCTTCCCGATGATCCCGTCGGGGGCTGCGCACAACGAGATGATCTTGGGCGACGCGGCGAACGATCCGACGGTCAGCGAAGCGGGCAAGGTGTTGGTGTAATGTCGAAGCAACCGGGTTCCGCATACTTTCTGGTCGACTCCAAGGCGAAGGAAATTCGCACGACGCTGTCGGTCCTAGTGGACAACGAGGCTGGCGTCCTGGCGCGCGTGATCGGGCTCTTTTCCGGACGCGGCTACAACATCGAGAGCTTGACGGTGGCGGAGGTCGATCACCTCGACCATACGTCGCGCATTACGATCGTGACCTCGGGCACGCCCGAGGTGCTGGAGCAAATCCGCCATCAGCTGGAACGTTTGGTGCCGGTGCACAAGGTCGTCGACTTGAGCACGGAGACGCCGGGGATCGAACGCGAAATGGCGCTGATCAAGGTCGCTGGTGCCGGCGAGAAGCGGGTCGAAGCGATGCGGCTTTCCGAAGTGTTCCGCGCCCGCATTCTCGACACGACGCACGCGAGTTTCGTGTTCGAGCTGACGGGCACACAGCAGAAGATCGACGCCTTCGTCGATCTGATGAAGCCGCTGGGGCTCGTCGAAGTCTCGCGCACGGGCGTCGTTGCGATCAGCCGCGGTGCGGAGGCGATGTGACGCCGGGCCCGAAAATGATACGGCGCGGAAGTCGTGGACTCTTCCGCGCCGCTCTCCTCCCCGCTTTTCGCGGCCTGTTACGGCACGATGCGGGTGATCAACTTTGTGTAGAGGGCGGCTCTGCCCAGTTTCGGCGTCCTCTCCGTTTTCAAGCCTCACGCCTTGCGATATTCCGCCGCGCGGTCTTGATAGGCGGGAAGATCGGAAGGCGCTCGGCCTTTCACAAGTGAGCGCCGTCACGCGATAACCAACTGAAGGAATCTTGAGATCCATGCGCGTTTATTACGACCGGGACGCAGACGCGAACCTGATCAAGGGCAAAAAGATTGCGATCATCGGCTTTGGCAGCCAAGGTCACGCGCACGCGCTGAACTTGCGCGATTCCGGTGCGAAAGACGTGGTCGCGGCGCTGCGGCCCGGCGCTTCGGCGCAAAAGGCGCAGGCGCAAGGCTTCAAAGTGATGGACGTCGCAGACGCCGCGAAATGGGCCGACGCGATGATGATGGTCACGCCGGATGAGCTGCAGGCCGACATCTACATGCAGTCCCTACATGCGAACATGAAGCAGGGTGCGGCGCTGTTGTTCGCGCACGGCTTCAACGTGCATTTCCGCTTGATCGAGCCGCGTGCCGACCTCGACGTGTTGATGGTTGCGCCGAAAGGGCCGGGTCATACCGTGCGATCGGAATATCAAAAAGGCGGCGGCGTGCCGTGCCTGATCGCGGTGCATCAGGACGCCAGCAAGAACGCGAAAGAAATTGGATTGTCGTATGCCAGCGCGATCGGCGGCGGGCGTGCTGGCATTATCGAGACGAATTTCCGTGAAGAATGCGAAACCGATTTGTTCGGCGAGCAAGTGGTGCTTTGCGGCGGGTTGGTGGAGCTGATCCGCGCCGGGTTTGAGACGCTGGTCGAGGCGGGCTACGCGCCGGAGATGGCCTACTTCGAATGCCTGCACGAGGTGAAGCTGATCGTCGACCTCATCTATGAGGGCGGGATCGCGAACATGAACTACTCGATTTCGAACACGGCGGAGTACGGCGAATACGTCACCGGGCCGCGCATCATCACCGACCAGACCAAGGCAGAGATGAAGCGCGTGCTCTCCGACATTCAGACGGGCAAGTTCGCGCGCGATTGGGTGCTTGAGAACAAGGCGGGGCAGGCGAGCTTCAAGGCGACGCGCGCGAACCTTGCGCAGCATCAGATTGAAGAGGTCGGCACGAAGCTGCGCGCGATGATGCCGTGGATCGGCAAAAACAAGCTGGTGGATCAGAGTAAGAACTGATGCAGCGGCCGGCAATACCGGCACCGCCGCATACGGGTGGCTGTCTTTGCGGGGCGGTGCGCTATCGGTTCAGCGCGCGACCATGGGCGCTGAATGCGTGCCATTGTGTGGACTGCAAAAAGCTGACGGGCGCCACCAATCTTTTGATGGTGCTGGGTCCGCGCGAAGCGTTTGCGTTCGAGGGTGCTGTCGAGCGCTATCGCCGGCGGGCTGATTTAGGCAACGAAATTGACGTCGTTCGTTGCGCGAAATGCGGCGTCCGGCTTTGGCACGAACCGCTTACCGCGCCGCAGCTCGTGATCTTTGCGGCCGGCACGCTCGACGATACGAGTTGGGTGGTGCCGACGTCGCATATTTTCGCGCGCAGCATTTCGCCAGGCGTCGGCGTCCAAGATGATGCGCTCGTGCTGCAGGACGGTCCCACGGATCGCGCTGTGATCCTTGACGCGTTCAAGCGCGTCTACGGCGCTTGATGTTGCGGCGCGCTCGCGAGTGGGCGTTGCTCGTCGCGTTGGGTGTGGTGCTCGGCCTTGGCGTTACTTGGTTCGAGGATGCGTTCGGTATCCCCAGGAACGTCGTCCAGTGGTTCTGGATTTTGCTCGTGGCTGGCGTGCTCGCCTTTGCTGCGTGGGCGGCGTGGGGGTATTACGGCGCCGTTCGCGATGAGGACGAACCGGAGTAGACGCCATGCGCATTGGGACGCCGCTTTCGCCAAACGCCACGAAGGTGATGATGCTCGGCGCGGGCGAACTCGGCAAAGAGGTCGTGATCGAGTTGCAGCGGCTTGGCGTCGAGGTGATCGCGGTCGACCGCTATGCGAACGCGCCGGGGCATCAGGTTGCGCATCGCGCGCATGTCATCGACATGACGGACGCGAAGGCTGTGCGCGCGTTGGTGCTGAAGGAAAAGCCGCATCTGATCGTGCCGGAGATCGAAGCAATAGCGACCGATGAATTGGTGCGGATTGAGGCCGAAGGTCTGGCGCGCGTCATTCCGACCGCGACGGCGGCGCACATCACGATGAACCGCGAACGTATTCGCAGGCTCGCCGCGGAGGAGTGCGGACTTGCGACGTCGAAATATGCGTTCTGTTCGTCGCTCGAGGAGCTGCAGCGCGCGATCGATGGCGGCATCGGCTATCCGTGCTTTGTGAAGCCGGTGATGTCGTCATCGGGTAAGGGGCAATCGAAGATCAAGGATCGCGATCAGGTCGCGAAGGCGTGGGATTATGCGATGGCGGCGGGGCGCGTGAAACAAGCGCTCGTCATCGTCGAGTCCGAGATCAATTTCGACTTCGAGATCACGCTGCTCACGGTCCGGCACGCGGGCGGGACGTCGTTCTGCGAGCCGATCGGGCATGTGCAGATCGACGGCGACTACGTGGAATCGTGGCAAGCGCAGCCGATGTCGAAAGTGGCATTGGAGAAGTCGTGTGCTATGGCCAAAGCGATCACGGACAAGTTGGGCGGTGCCGGCATCTTCGGCGTCGAGTTGTTCGTGAAGGGCGGCGAGGTGTGGTTCTCGGAAGTGAGCCCCCGGCCGCACGACACGGGGTTGGTCACGCTGGTTTCGCAGCACCAGAGCGAATTTGCGCTCCACGCGCGCGCGATCTTGGGGCTGCCGGTCGACACTTCGCTGCGCGTGCCGGGTGCGAGCGCCGTGATCTACGGCGGCAGGGAAGAGAAGGGGATCGCGTTCGAGGGTGTCGCTGCCGCGCTTGCCGTGCCGGGCAGCGAGGTTCGCCTGTTCGGCAAACCGGAGTCGTTTAAGAAGCGGCGGATGGGCGTCGCGCTTGCCCGGGCCGAGACGGTGGATGCCGCCCGGGCGCGGGCGAGAGAAGCGGCCGGGTTGGTTCAGCCGGTCGCGGCGAGTTAATTTTGAACATCGACCACTGGTTGTAGCGCCGCAGCCCATGCCAGCGGGGCTGGCAGGGCGCCTTGATCCGCATACTCGATCTGGATGACCCGGCGGTGGCTTGGCTGCTGGGCAGGGGACGAGGCGTGGAGCAAGAGGGGGCGCATCAGCAGCGCGGACCCTTCGCCGGCTTCGATTACGACCTGCGGCACCTCCTCTCCAAGGCGCTGAATCCGCTCGCGGGTCAAGCGGCCGAGGACGTGCGTTCCCGGTCGAACGCGAAGCGCGCCATTGGCGCTGTGGCAGTCGTCGAGGTGCAGGCGGACGGTCAACATTCGGGCGAGCAGCGTGGCGGGCGGTTCGACGTGCATGACCCCGGCCTTCGTCGACCACGGCCCCCAACCCGGGAGATCGTGTCGTTCCGCCACCGCGATCGTCAGGTCTTGGTGCCAGAGCACGGGCCAATTCGCTTCGGGTGTCTTATCGAAGAAGAGGGCGCGCACGGGCGCCGCGCCGGCCCCAACGACTGGTGCGACAAGGTCCATGATCGCGCTATTCGTGGCCAAATTCCTCACGTCCGGGAGGGCGAGCAAATTGCGGCCGCCGTAGGTGCTGCCGCTGCGGCTGAGAACCGCGGCTGAGCCGGCGACGCTTCGCAGACGCTCGATCTGGGCGCTTGTCAGGACGCCGCCCGCGATCGCGAAGCCCTCGCGTTCGATCGCGTTTGCCATGTCCGCCATAGATCCGCGCACCTTGAGTCCTTTTGGTCGAACCTCGCGAAATGTAGCAAAATAGCGAGGTTTGTCGTTGCCCCTGGGGGTGATTCGGCCTATTGATTCTCTAATAACGGTGCGGGTTTAGGCTGCGAATTTCACGGGGTCTTAACGGCACCAACGTATGGTGAACGCCAGCAAAAGCTCGCTGGCGTGTGAGGCAAAGAACGTATGCGCGATGTGCGTGGATCGAATGAGTTCGCGGGAGCGGTTGCTCCCTGCGCTTGTTCGTGCGCGTTCGCGCCGTCTCACCTGTCTCTTCGGAACGATCTCGGACTACTTCTGCTTAGCTGCCCCTAGGCGCGCCAAACGCCGCATCAAAGCCCATGGCGATGCGGTCGGTGCTTAGGGGAGCGAGGACAAGACCGGGCTAAGAACCGAACCGCCGTTGGCGGGCTGATGAGAAGAGACAATGTCCAGTTCGAACCGCGTCTTGATTTTCGACACTACGTTGCGCGACGGCGAGCAATCGCCGGGTGCCGCGATGAATCTCGAAGAGAAATTGAAGATCGCCGATATGCTCGAAGAGCTCGGCGTCGACGTCATCGAAGCCGGCTTTCCGATTTCCTCGAACGGCGACTTCGAGGCCGTGAACGAAATTGCAAAGCGCGCAAGCAAGGCCGTGATCTGCGGTCTTGCGCGCGCCGGCGTGAAAGATATCGACCGTGCGGCGGAGGCGCTGAAACCGGCGAAGCGCGCGCGCATCCATACGTTCATTTCAACGAGCCCGGTCCACATGAAGCACAAGCTTCAGATGGAACCCCATCAAGTGCTTGAAGCCGTGATCGGCAGCGTGACGCGCGCGCGCAATCACGTCGAAGACGTCGAGTGGTCGGCCGAAGACGCGACGCGGACGGAGTTCGAGTTCCTTTGCCGCTGTGTTGAAGCTGCGATCAAAGCAGGCGCCACGACGATCAACATCCCGGATACGGTGGGTTACGCCATTCCGTCGGAATACGGCGCGCTAATCCGCGCGCTGATCACGAAGGTGCCGGGAGCGGAGAAGGTTGCGTTCTCGACGCACTGTCACAACGATTTGGGGCTCGCGGTTGCCAATTCGCTTGCGGGCGTCGCCGCCGGTGCGCGTCAGGTTGAATGCACGGTGAACGGGATCGGCGAGCGGGCGGGCAACGCCGCGCTCGAAGAGATCGTCATGGCGCTCAAAGTGCGCTCGGACATTCTGCCGTTCGCGTCCGGTATCGACAGCGTGACGATCTCCCGCGCGTCAAAGATGGTGTCGAACGTCACAGGCTTCCCGATCCAGTTCAACAAAGCCATCGTGGGCAAGAACGCCTTCGCGCACGAGTCGGGCATTCACCAGGATGGGATGCTGAAGCACACGCAGACCTACGAGATCATGACGCCGGAATCGGTCGGCGTGTCGAAGACCTCGTTGGTGCTGGGCAAGCTTTCAGGGCGGCATGCGTTCAAGGACAAGCTCGAGGCCATGGGCTACGAACTGGGCTCGAACGCGCTCGAAGAGGCGTTCAAGAAGTTCAAGGATCTCGCCGACAAGAAGAAGCACGTGTTCGACGAGGATATCGCCGCGCTCGTGGACGACGAAATCGCGCGCGGCCAAGACCGCATTCAGTTCGTGAACTTGCGCGTTGTGGCCGGAACCTTCGGACCGCAAAGCGCGGAACTCGAACTCGCGGTCGACGGTCAGACGCGCCTTGGCGTGGCGCGGGGCGACGGGCCGGTCGATGCGATTTTCAATGCGATCAAGATGCTTTTCCCGCATGACGCGCAGCTGATGATCTTCGAGGTGCACGCGGTTACGGAGGGTACGGACGCGCAAGCCGGCGTCACGGTGCGACTTGGCGAGGACGGCAGAAGCGTTACGGGACGCGCATCGGATACCGACACGCTGGTCGCGGCGGCGAAGGCTTATGTGCATGCATTGAACAAGCTTCTCGTGAAGCGGACGAAGGCAGCGCCGGAGGCGCTGGTCGCTTTGCGAGGCGTGTAAGAACAACAACCAGGGCGCGGGCATCTTGGCGGATGCCCGCCGAATAAGGGCGGAGAAAGAAGTCGATGTTTTCGAGTTTGCTTGGAATGCTGTCGTCGGACATGGCGATCGATCTTGGGACTGCGAACACGCTGGTCTACGTGAAGGGCCGCGGGATCGTGCTGAACGAACCTTCGGTCGTCGCGATCATGAACAAAGGCGGCAAGAAGCAGGTTCTTGAGGTCGGCAATGCGGCCAAGATGATGCTGGGCCGCACGCCCGGCAACATCGAAGCGATCCGCCCCATGCGCGACGGCGTGATCGCCGACTTCGAAGTCGCCGAGGAGATGATCAAGCATTTTATTCGCAAGGTGCATAACCGGCGTTCGTTCGCGAACCCGATGATCATCATTTGCGTGCCGTCGGGTGCGACCGCGGTCGAGCGGCGTGCCATCCAGGAATCCGCTTTGTCGGCGGGTGCACGGCGCGTTTATCTGATCGAAGAGCCAATGGCGGCGGCGATCGGCGCTGACCTTCCTGTCACGGAAGCGACCGGCTCCATGATCGTCGACATCGGCGGTGGCACGACGGAAGTGGCCGTGCTGTCGCTTGGCGGCATCGTCTATGCGCGGTCCGTGCGGGTCGGCGGCGACAAGATGGACGAGGCGATCATTTCTTACATTCGCCGGCACCATAACTTGCTGGTCGGTGAAGCTTCTGCAGAGCGGATCAAGAAGGAAGTCGGCTGTGCGCGTGCGCCTGAAAAGGCGCAGGAGACGCGTATCACGATCAAGGGCCGCGATCTTCTCAATGGCGTGCCGAAGGAAATCACACTGAGCCAGGCGCAGATCGCCGATGCGCTGCAGGAACCGGTCAGCCAGATCATCGAAGCCGTGAAGGTTGCGCTCGAGGCCACGCCGCCGGAACTTGCGGCCGATATCGTGGACAAGGGCATCGTGTTGACCGGCGGCGGTGCGCTGCTGTCGAATCTGGACCAAGTGTTGCGCGACGAAACGGGGCTACCCGTCTCGATTGCAGACGAGCCTCTTTCCTGCGTGGCGCTCGGAACCGGCAAGGTTTTGGAGCACATCAACACGCATAAGCAGGTGCTTTCCTCGGTGTACTACTGATCCTATTGTGATGGGCGGCGCGGATTCGAGGGTTCTTCCGCGCCGGATGACTTGAAGGGTTCGTGTTAGCTGATGGCGTGGGATCGCAAGCGCCGAAGAGGTTTCGATTCGGGGCCCCTTGGGTTCATCACCCGGAATCTCTCCATCGCGTTCTTGGTCGTGGTTGCGTTCGTGGCGCTTGTGGTCGCGCGGGCGCAAGACGGCATTTTCGACGGCGTGCGCGAGACTGTGACCGACGCAACGGCGCCGGTGATGGAAGTGGTCGCGGTGCCGGCTTCGGAATTCAAACGCTGGAGCGAAGGCGTCAGTTCGTTCTTTTCGGTGTACGAAGAAAATCAGCGCCTGCGCGAAGAGAACGCGCGGCTGCAGACGAACCTGACCGAACTCGCCGAGCTGCAACGCAAGACGCGGCGCTATGAGGAATTGCTGAAGGTTCGCCCGGACGACGCGATTACGTTTGTCGCTGCGCGCGTGATCGCGGACGCGACCGGCCCGTTCGTGCGGACGGTGCTCGTCAATGCAGGTCGTGAGCAGGGCCTTGCGAAGGGGCAAGCGGTCGTCGACGAGCGCGGGCTTTTGGGTCGCGTGATTACGTCGGGCAACCGTTCGGCGCGCGTTTTATTGCTGACAGACTTGAACAGCCGCATCCCGGTGCTGATCGAGGGGTCGAACGTGAAGGCGATCATGGTCGGCGACAATACCAGCAGTCCGGTGCTCGAATACCTGCCGCCGGGATCCCGCATCACCGCCGGTGCGCGGATCGTGACGACGCCGGACGGCGGCGTGTTCCCGCCAGGAATCGCGGTCGGCAAAGTTTCCGATTCGAAGACGCCACGCGTCGAGCTTTTCACCGGTGAGGCGCGCGCGGACTTCGTTCGTATCCTGAAGTACCTGCCTTCGGTCGATGTCGACAAGGCGCCGCCGGAGCCGTTGCCCGGCGCGATCGCGCCTAAGGAAGGTGCTGCGACAGGTGCGCCCGCGCAGCCAACAGCAAGCTCGCCGAAGCCGCCGAAGACAACGCCCGTCGCGGCGCTGTTGCCCGGATGAAGGGCGCAATCGATGCTTGAGTATCTGCAAATCGGGATTTTGTGGGCGGCGCGCCAGGTTTGGTATTCGATGCCACTCCTAATCACGCTCGTTGCGCTGCTTCTGGCGATGGCGCCGCTCAATCTGTTCCGCGGTTACGCGCCGGCGCCGGACATCGTGCTTGCGTCGGTTTTCTTTTGGGCGATTTTCGGTCCGCAATTCTTGCCCGCTTGGGCCGTGTTCGTTTTGGGCGTCACGCAAGACTTCGCGACCGGAGCGCCGATCGGTTTTTGGGCGCTGATCTATCTTTCCGCCTACGGCTTTTCGTTGTCGCAGCGCGTGTTCTTTTTCGGACGCACTGTGCGCGGCGTGTGGTTGGGGTTTGCGATCGTCGCCATCGTTACGGCATTTGCGACTTGGATCGCCGGGTCGACCTACTTCATGCGTTGGCTGCCGCTTGGGCCAATCATGCTGCAGGCGGCGGTTTCAATCGTCGTGTTTCCGCTGGTCGCCAAGACCTTTCTCTTCGTGCGCGGCTTCTTGACCACCGCGCGTGAAGCGTTGTGAGGCGGCGATGAGCGACGGCCGCGAAAGCGTACGCTACCGGGCCTTCTCCCGCCGGACGGCAATCCTCTCGGGGGGGACGCTCGGCATCTTCACGCTGTTGACGGGTCGCATGTTCCAGCTCTCGGTTCTGCAGCGCGAACAGTTCGCGATGCTTGCCGAAGACAATCGCGTCAATTTGCAACTCATCGCGCCGCGGCGCGGGCGCGTCTACGACCGGATGGGCGTCGAGCTTGCGAAGACGACGCAGAATTTTCGCGTTCTGCTGGTGCCCGAACAGGCGAAGGATTTGCGCGCCGTGTTGGGACAGCTGTCGATGCTCATCCCGCTTCCGCCGCAACGGATCGAGCGCATCCTTCGCGATGCGTTGCACAGCAAGGCGTTCAATCCGGTTCTCGTCGCCGAGGGGCTCGGTTGGGAGGAGTTCGCGAAGGTCAATATCAACGCGCCCGATCTGCCGGGCGTGGAGACGGATGTCGGCGAGTTGCGTTCCTATCCGTTCGGATCCTGGTTGAGCCATGTGTTGGGCTACGTCGCCGGCGTCACGGACAAGGATATCGAGAAGGAGCCTGAGCTTCTGTCACTGCCGGGCTTTCGCATCGGCCGCTCGGGCGTCGAGAAGGCGGCGGACGATGCGCTGCGTGGCAAGCCGGGCGCAGCGCAGGTCGAGGTCAACGCACATGGCCGCGTGATCCGCGAGCTTGGGCGGCGCGAGGGGGCCCCCGGCCAAGACGTTGTGCTGTCTCTCGATATGGAAGTGCAGAAAATCGCGCAGGAGAAGCTCGCCGGGCAGAGCGGTTCCGTCGTCGTGATGGATGTGAACACGGGCGAGATCATTTCGATCGTCTCGGCGCCCGGGTTCGATCCGAACGCCTTCACGGGCACGGTGTCGCCTACGATCTGGAAGCAGTTGAACACCGACGAATTGAAGCCGCTGCTGAACAAGGCGATCACGGGGATTTATCCGCCTGGGTCGACATACAAACCGGTCGTGGCGCTGGCGGCATTGGCGTCAGGTGCGATGACGCCGCGGGACCGGGTGCATTGCACGGGGTCGCGCGCTCTGGGCAACCATGTCTTCCACTGTTGGCGCCGTGGCGGACACGGGTCGATGGACATGCATCTTGCGATCAAGAACTCGTGCGACTGCTATTTCTACGAATGTGCGCGGCGGGCCGGAATCGATGCGATCGCTGCGATGTCGCGCAAATTCGGCATCGGGCAGACCTATGGGCTGGAGATCCCGGGCGAGAAGGCGGGCCTGATGCCGGATCCCGAATGGAAGAAGCGCGCGCGCAACGACATTTGGCGCGACGGCGATACGTTCAATGTGGGCATCGGTCAGGGCGCCGTTCTGACGACGCCGTTGCAGCTTTGCGTGATGGCCGCCAGGCTTGCGAACGGCGGCAAGGCGATCATTCCGCACGTCATTCGTTCGCTCGGCGGTATCGACCGTAAGCTCGCCGCGCCGGAGGACATGGGGCTCAACCCCGAACATGTCGCGATCGTGCATAGCGGCATGGACGCGGTGACGAACCAGGGCGGCACGGGCGCCAGATCGCGCATCGACATCGACGGCTTCGACATGGCGGGCAAGACGGGCACGGCGCAGGTGCGCAAGCTGACGGCGGGCCTGCGCGGGCGCAATTCGGATTCGATCCCGTGGAAGTTCCGCGACCACGGGCTCTTCATCGCGTTCGCGCCGGTGGTGGCGCCGCGCTATGCGATTTCCGTCGTGGTCGAACATGGCGGCGGCGGGTCGAAGGCGGCGGCGCCGATCGCGAAAGAGGTGATGACGGTCGTCGCGCAGCGCGACCCGGCGCGCCAGAAGCTGTTCGTGCCGCCGGCGCGTACGACGCCCGGCCCGTTGGCGAAGGCTTGAGCGCGCCATGCCGTTGAACGACGCATACGGATCAAGCGGACGCGAACGCAGGCTGATGGGCAAGCTGCGCTCGTTGAATTGGACGCTGGTCGCGTTGATCACCGCGGTTTGCTGCATCGGATTTGCGCTGCTCTATTCGGTCGCCGGCATGAGTTTCGAGCCGTGGGCGGACCGGCAAATGGTTCGCTTCGGCGTCGGCCTCGTCTTGATGATTGCGATTGCGCTCATCGACGTGCGCTGGTGGTTTCAGCTTGCCTATCCGATTTACGGGTTGTCGCTGCTGTTGCTTGTTGCGGTCGAGTTCGTGGGGCGCATGGGCAAGGGTGCCGAGCGCTGGATCGACATCGGGCCGCTGCAGTTACAGCCATCGGAGTTGATGAAGATCGCGCTGATCCTGGCGCTGTCACGCTTCCTGCACGGTATCTTGGTCGACGACGTTTCGCGGCCGACGCGGTTGATCCCGGCGCTGTTGCTGATCGGGTTGCCGGCTGGGCTTGTGTTGCTGCAGCCCAATCTGGGGACGGCGATGATTTTGATCGTGGGCGGGTGCGGGCTCATTTTCCTCGCGGGATTGAGCTGGAAGATCATCTTGCCGGTCGTTGCACTGATCGCGGCGGCGGTGCCGGTCGGTTGGGAGTTCGTGCTGAAGGACTATCAGAAGCAACGCGTCTACACGTTCCTCGACCCGGAGAGCGATCCCTTGGGTGCCGGCTACAACATCACGCAGTCGAAGATTGCGCTGGGCTCGGGCGGGCTCTTCGGCAAGGGGTTCGGCGAGGGGACGCAGAGCCGTGCAGGTGCACCGCGCCGTCGATATCCCGCGGTCTGCGGCGGCTTTGATTTAAGCCTTCGTCACGCGGCGCCAGAACCAGCGCAAGCCGAAGAAGCCCAGCAGCAACACCGGGATCCACGGCAGGACGCCGACGATGAGCGCGAGCACGGCGGCAGCGCTCCCGCCCAACACGCGCAGCGAGTTTTGCCAGACGTCGCGCACCGGCTGCAGCGCGTCGCTGGCCGTCGACTGAGCCTCGAACGAGATCGAGAGGTTTTCCTTGGCGATGCGCTCGGCGAGGTCGCGGCGTTGCGCTTCGATGCCTTCGATCTCGGCCTGCGTGCGCGAGATTTCGCCTTCGATCTTGATCAGGTCGTCGGTTTTGGCGCCGCCGCGTTTGGAGAGCTCCATCATACGGTCGCGGTAGTTCGTGAGCTGGGCCAGACGGCTTTCGATGTCTTTCACTTGGTTCGTGACGTTTTGCGCGCTCGTCACGCGCGCTTTGATCAAGACGTCGTCCTTGCTCTCGTTCGGCAGCGGCTCCATCAGCGCTTGTTCGAACGGGGCGACGCTGTCGTGGGGCAGGGCGACGCTTAAGTTCGCGACGGGGAGCGGCGCATCGGGTTCGCCGATTAGGCGGAACGAGGCGGACGTGATCTTGCACTTCAGCGCCGGGTCGTTCTGGCACTTGTCGCGCGCGCGTTCGAAGCGGGCGCGGATGAAGTCGCTCGCCATCGAGACGGTGAGGTTGTGGTCGTAGACGTAGGACTCGCCGGACTGCGGTTGCTCCGGCTTTCCGGCGGCGCCGCTCGTCGCAAAACCTCTGAAGCTACCGCCGGCCATAGGCTGCTCGGCCGGCGCCGTTGCAACGGCATCCATCGCGGGCGCCGCGACACCGTAGCTTTCGCTCCGCGTTGCTTGCTGGTCGCTCTCGCCGCAGGCGGCAAGCGCGGTGGTGCAGAGGAGGAGGGTCACAAAAGCGCGCGGCATGGCGTTCTCCGGAAGGTGGCAGGCCAGTCTAGGGGGAGGATTGTGGCGGAGGCTGGACAATCTGATGGCGGTTCGTGCACACGTGGCCTCGTGTCGCAACGAAAGGTCACCCCTTATGAAGAACCTCTTTTCTCTCGAAGGGCGCACGGCGCTCGTCACCGGTGGGTCGCGCGGAATCGGGAAGATGATCGCGGCGGGCTTCGTGGCGCACGGCGCGAAGGTCTATATCTCTTCGCGTAAAGCGCCCGCGTGCGAGGCGACGGCGAAAGAGCTCTCGGCCGGCGGCGGTACGTGCATCGCGATCCCTGTCGATGTTTCGGAGGTGAGCGGCGCGCGCTCGTTGGCGGCGACGTTGGGCGCGCGCGAAAAGAAGCTCGACATTCTGGTCAACAATGCGGGCGCGGCATGGCTTGAGCCGTTCGACGTGTTCGCGGAGAAGGGCTGGGACAAGGTGATGGATCTGAACGTGAAGTCGCCGTTCTTTCTAACGCAGGCGCTGCACGGCTTGTTGCGGGCGGGCGCGACCCAGGCGCGGCCTTCGAAGGTCATCAACATCACCTCGATCGACGGCGTTTCGGTGACGCCGCAGGAAACCTATTCCTACGGCGCCAGCAAAGCGGCGCTCATCCATCTGACGAAGCGGTTGGCGTTGAAGCTGATCGAGGACAACATCGTGGTGTCTTCGCTGGCGCCCGGCGCGTTCGCGTCGGAGATGAACGTCATGGCGCGCGACGAGGGCGAGCGCGTGGCGCGCTCCATACCGGCACAGCGCATCGGGCAAGACGAGGACATGGCGGGGGCTGCGATCTATCTCGCAAGCCGCGCCGGCGATTACGTGGTGGGTCAGACGCTGGTTGTCGATGGCGGGGTCGCGATAACGCGCGTGCTGGCTTGACGTTTGGCCAGCGGCGCCGTGCCGCGTGGCGGATTTCAGCGCTTCCTGGACAGGGCCATGGCCGCTTGCTATACGCACGCCCTCTTCGCGCTTGCCGTCGGCGCTCGCGGAGCTTCCAGACCGGTCGGGTGATTAGCTCAGTTGGTAGAGCAGCTGACTCTTAATCAGCGGGTCGCAGGTTCGATCCCTGCATCACCCACCAAAATCCCTTCTATATTCACGTGGTTGCGCCCTACCACCAGTGCGGGCCGATCACGGAGCGGGGATGCACAATGCGCCTGCCACAAACGTGGAGAAGCCAATGCTTACGAGGCTGACGGCAGTCGCTTTGATCATGGCGGGCCTTTTTACATCAGTTGCTCTTTCAGCTGATCTGGGAGCCGTTCTTTCCGAAGCAGCGGAGGGCACGGACGCGCCGGGCGCTGGCCTGCTGACCATCCGGAATTACAGAATTGCCGATGAAACGTTTTATGGCGTGCGCCGCCTTGGCGATGCTGCAGCGGTCGCACCGAGCGATCTGTGGAATATCGGCTCCGACGGCAAAGTGATGACGGCGGTGATGGTCGCGCGCTTGGTCGAGAAGGGAATGCTCTCCTGGGATGCATCGCTTGGCGCATTGTTGCCCGACATGGCGGCGGACATGCGGCCGGAATACAGGGCCGTGACATTGATGCAGTTGATGACGCACGCCTCAGGTCTTCCTGAAAACATCGTCGATGAGGATGTCCTCAATTCGCTCCTCTACGACAAAAGTCCGACAAGTCCTTCGGAACGGCGAAAAGCCTATGTCGCGCGAGCGTTTCAGGATGCGCCGGAGGAACGCGCGGGACGGTTCAGCTATTCCAATACCGGGTTTCTCGTCGCCGCAGTCATCGCGGAGAAAGCGACAGGCAAGACCTACGAGTCCTTAATGAAAGACGAGGTGTTCAAACCGCTGGCGATGACGTCCGCCGGTTTCGGACTTACGCCAGCCGATGGCAATGTCGGCCATATCGACGGAAGAGTTGCGATACCACGGGATGCAAACCCGGAATTCTTCGCCCCCGCCGGCAACATATACTTGTCCTTGGACGACTGGGCTCGCTTCTGCATCGACCAGCTAAAGGGGGCAGCCGGACAAGGTGCCTTGCTGAAGCCCCAGACCTATTCGTTGATGCAAACTGCCCAATCCGGGTCCCCTGTCTCGATGGGCTGGTTCATTCGCGATAGCATGGCCGGGCTGTCCGGGCCGGTGTTGTTCCATGAAGGGTCCGATGGAACTTGGTTCGCGGTCGTCGCGCTGTTCCCCGCATCGGGTTCGGGCGTGCTCGCTGTGGCAAATGCGGGCAAGGATATGGACGGCGACGACCTTACCGAGGCGGCCGGTTTGAGCGCGGCACGGCTGTTGGCAAACGGGCAGTAAGGCGGGCGTCGCTTCTCGCGAGCTACGGTTGGCAGGCCAGCCTTTGGCTTCGGGTGGGTTACGCCGTCTGGCGATAGCGGGCATAATTGCTGCGTGCTTCGGCCTCTCAAAGGAGAGAACACCATGCCCGCTTATGACCCGGTTGTTCGTACGCGCATGTTGGCGCGCATTATCGGGCCCTATCTTGTGATCGTTGCGGTGGCGCTATTTGCGCGTCTGAACACGTTGGATCTGCTCTTTCCGGCGTTCATGCAGGATGGGCCGCTTGCGTTTGTCACCGGCGCCTTCGCCCTGATGGCGGGCCTCTCGGTGATCGCGTTCCACCATCATTGGAATAGTCCGGCGGCCATTGCGATTTCGCTGATCGGCTTTGCGGCTGCGCTTAAAGGCGGGTTGCTGATGATCGCGCCGACCTTGGGCAGCGCGATGTCGGTTGCCGTCGTGCAAAACCCGCCGGTGATGCTGATCGCGATCGTGCTCGAATTGGCGGCCGGACTTTGGCTGAGTTACGTCGGCTGGTTTCAGAAATAGGGGACGCCGCATGTCGATCAAGAGTGTGACGCTAAGCCTCTTGGCGCTCGTCGCGCTGGCCGCGTGCGGCGGCACACCTCCGGCGAAGCCGTGGGTGAAGGAAGACGAGTGCCGGTGGTGGCTTTCGGGCGAGGACGGCAAAAGCTTGCGCGCGTCGATCGAGTCGGGCTCGGACGGCATTGCGTTGACGATCGCCGATCCCGTTTTCAAGACCTGGTCGGAGAGCGAGCGGCCGAAGGTTGAGCTTCGCTTCAACAAGGATGACGCCAGGCGCGCGACCGCTGAGGGGTGGGCCAGCCTTGCCGGCGGTGCGGCGTCGATGTTCGGGCTTTACCTCGACGCGACAGCGATGAAGGCGATGGGCGGCGCGACACTACTGGAGCTTTCGCGCGACGGCAAAACGGTCGTCACGATGCCGCTTGCGGCGACGCCCAGCGAAGCCGAACTTGTCGCGTGCATACCGAAACCGTCCGCGTATCCGTCGGATTCGGAATAGCGCGTAAGTCGGCTTCGAACTGGGTGAAACCGGTCGGCCTGGAGAAAGGCGTTCGCTTCGCCATCCGCGAAGGCGGCGAAGCCGTCGGCGCCAGACGGGTGACGGCGGTGGCGGGGTTGGCCACGAATGCTCCCGACCTGGGTGTACGCCTAGGTCGGGAAATTTGGTGGGTGCGAACTTCTTTAGCCCGCCACTATTCTTGGGCGTACGCAGCCAAATCCACGAGTAACTCATCATCGTTCGCATTGGCTATTCTTAGCAACTCGCGGTCAAAATGTGACCTGTTGAAGAGCAGGGAGCCCGCTCTCATCGTGCGCTGCACTATTACGGGTACGCTCCATGCCATCATCAGCCGATAGAATTGCGAAGCTTCTTCCATTCCGATTCCGATGAGTTTGAATGTCGGCTGATTGCCAGCGCAGGCAATGCTATTGAAGGCGAAAGCACTTCTAATGTGTTCGACGACCAGCCACGCAACGCTTTGCCAGAAGTCAATTGACGGGCTTTGGAAGCCCTTAGCATCGCTGAACAAGAACGCGTGAGAGCCGACGAATGCGGCGAAGGCGAGTGTTGCTAGGCCGAAAGTTAGAAGTACAACCAACCCGAGACGGCCAAACGCTGATTGCATTGCTATGTTCGAGGGCGCGCTGCCAGATGCTAGGGCTGCCTGCGCTCGGTCTCGATATCCTTGTATTGCCTTCAGTCGTTTGTCTGGATCTCGAAGGCTAGCGCGGTTGGGTCTGCGCAATTTTCTGCCGAACGTCGTGCCGTTTGCGGGATCCGACGAAACGCTGCGCTCGTCCAGGAATCTCAACGCGAGGAAGTCCTTGCCAGGTCCAACGGCAAATGCCGCTGCAAATGAAACAGCGGCTGCCCCCACTATTCCTACGACGGTCAGATATTGAAGCCCAACCGACAGCGCTGCACTGTCCATCGCTTCCCCCGAATACGATGCCCCAATGTGAGGGTGACAGTTTGAAATGGGCACAGGCAAGCGTTGCGTACTCTTGAGCGCGACGATTCTCTTGGAACGCGAAGGTTGGCGCGTCCTGTACGCTTGTCGCTAGAACGGTATGTTCCAAGAACCTCCTTTGTGAGGCGAGCAAATCCGCAACTGCATAGTCACGGAATACAGGAAGATCGACTCCTGCACAGTAAGTCGAACTCTGTGACGGGGGACGAATTTCGCTTAGCGCGCGTACCGGCGCCGTCGAAGCATTCGTCGGATTCCGAGTAGCTGACAATGGGGGCACTAGCTGCTAACCCATGCCACTCTTTTGGCTTAGTGAATATCTAAGCTCCCCTATTCATGAGGGAAGGCGGAACCATTGAGCAACAGTAGTGCGAAGCACGTCTTGCCTGACGTTGCCAGAACAGCTTTCAATTGCCCGCACTGTGGCGCCTATGCGAAACAGAACTGGCAAAGCGTTCACGCGAACGAAATGGCGGCCACACACCCCAAGCCCCGCCTTGTCCGGCCCGAAATGGTGGCGGCTTTAGACAAAAATTCGAAGGTGCTCCCGAGACTTAGAGAACTCGGAGTGCGGACGTTTAATGAGCGGTTGGCTGATGGAAAACCATTCCTAACGCAAGGTGAGGGTGCTTACGGTGTTCGCTCGCTTGTGCAGAATTTGTTTGCGTCCGAATGCAGCCACTGTGGGAAGCTTGGAATTTGGGTTTACGACAAGTTGATCTGGCCAGTTCATGGAGAAGCGCCGGACCCAAATTCGGACCTCTCAGACGATATCAAGCAAGACTATGCTGAGGCCAGTTCGATAGTCGGCCTGTCACCCCGCGGTGCAGCGGCCCTTTTGCGGCTCGCTATTCAAAAGTTGTGCATCGAGCTTGGCGGCAAAGGCGACAAGATAAATGACGACATCGGCATGCTCGTTAAGAAGGGGTTGGACGAACTCGTGCAAAAGGCACTCGATGCGGTTCGCGTAATTGGGAACAGCGCCGTTCACCCCGGACAGATCGACTTGAAGGATGACAAGGCCACGGCGATGACTCTGTTTGGTCTAGTCAATCTGATTGCGGAAATAATGATCAGCCGTCCAAAGCACGTAAATGCGATGTACAACGCACTTCCACCAACGGCGCTCGCGGCGATACAAAAGCGCGACGGCAACAAGCCATAAATTTCGGTTGAACGCGCGCTACTTTCTAAAGATCGCGCATAGTTGCGCCTTGGCTGCGTTTGAAGGCGGAGCGGCCGGCTGCGGTTAGGCCGCCGTGCGTATCTTTGGTCGGCTGGCTTTTCGATTTGCGCTGTTTCATTTTGCGGCTTCGTTCGCGCTCGGCCGTTTTCATGGGTAGGGGCGGCCGGCGCGCTTTGCGCGGGCCTTCGCCCATTCTTTGGCTTCGGGGCTTAGCTTTTGGCTGCGGCCCTTTTTGGGTTGGGACGCTTCCACGGCGGCTTGGGGGATTTGGCTGTGCCGCTTTTGCGTTCCATCGCGAGACCTTTCGGTATCCTACGAAAGGGCAACGCGGGTGGATCCCGGTGCACCGGTGGTTCGACGAGGTTTGGAGGAAGAGCGGGCAGGATGCCCGCGCTCCCAGGCAGCGCTGCGCTCTTGAAAGTGGTTGGTTACATCACGGGGGCCATCGTTCCGTAGTAGGGGCGTGAGGCTGCGAGCCTTCGTTCCCAGTTTTTGCGGTAGGCGGCGGCGACGTCGGGGTGGCCTTTGATCAGGAGGACGTTCTCGGCGTTTTTCTTTTGGGCGGCTTCGGTGAAGTTGAAGGAGCCCGTGATCACCGCGTCGCTGTCGATGATCATGACTTTGTTGTGCGCGGACGCGACGCCCGTGTCCACGTGCGGCAGGATGCGTTCGGCGATCAAGCGCGAGCCCGCGCGGTCGTATTGACGTTCATCGCCGCGGTCCAAGATCACGCGCACTTTCACGCCGCGTGTGTGCGCGCGACCGAGCGCTTTCACCAGCGGCTTTGCTTGGAAGCTGTAGGCTTGAACCAAGATTTCCGATTTCGCGCCGTCGATCGCGGCCACGATCAGGTCCATGCAGTTTTCGGCCGGCGTGAAGCAGGCTTTCAGTTCGGGTTTCGATGGGACTGCCACGGCAGTGGGCATGGCTTCAGCGGGTGCGGTTTCGGTTTGGATTGCCGGTTGCTCCGCCGCTTGCGTTGCGGTGGCGACGGCGGTCTTGCCTGGCGCGGATTGCGTCGTCCATGACGTCAGCGCGCTCACGTTCAACAGGCCCGTGCCGAGGGCGAGGCCGACGGCTGCGATGGCGACTGCGGCGCCCGCCTTCCAGCGATGCGCCGATACCAGCGCGAGCGGCGCGCGGCTTGCCGACAGAATGTTGGAGAGGATGGACGGGCCTTCGGCCGCGTTTTCCTCATCGGTCTCGTCGATCTCGATCTCTCGATTGCGTTTGTGCGCTTTGCTCATCGTCTAGCCCCCTGAACGAATCAATCGCGAACGAGAAGGATGCGCGCGTCCCGCGCGGAAGTCGTTACCGAGCGCCACGTACGGCTATTCGAGAGAGCTGGGCGCGCGTAATCGCGCGCGTTCGCTTGATTGCGAGCGGACAAAAATTAGAACCGCAACGTATGGTGTCCGTGTCGAACTTGGCAGGGCCGCTTCTTGAAATGGATACGGCCGGGCGTTTGTCCCGGCCGTTGTCGCACGCCAACGCGGCTTAGTAGTTGCGCCAGCCGTTGTTGTTGCGGTCGCGTCCGTGACGGCGATGGCCGTCGTTGTCGCCGCGATGACGGTTGTGTCCGCGCCAGCCGTCGTGACGGCCGCCGTACCTGCCGCCGTCGTACCGGCCGGCAAAGCGGTCATGGTGGCGATACTGGCTGTAGTGACGGCGATCGTTGCAGTCGTCGCCGCGCCGATGGCTTCTGTGGCCGTAGTTCTGGCCGTAACCGTAGCTCTGGCTGTAGCTGTCGTTGCGGTTGCCGTCCCATCGACCGTCTCTGGCGTAGGCGGAGGTCGAGAGGAGCGAAAGCCCCAACATGGCCGCCGTCACCGCCGCGATTCTTCGTAGTTTCACTTTGATACCTTTCATGCCGATGTCCTGGAAAAGTTGGGCCGTGCGCGCCGCGCCAGGACCGGTGCCGCGAAGCGTCGTCTTCACTGGCCCCCAGATTTGCTCTCCGTGGGCATTTGCGCAGTCGCGCGATGAATGCGCGGTGAAGGATGCGTTCATGTGGGCGGTGAGGTGCTCGCTCGGCGTCGACGTGCGGTGTAAATCGGCGTGAGGATTCCAACGCTTCCGTCATGGGCGAGCTCGACCCGGCCCGCAGGCACCGAGCCTCCGTAGCTGGCGGAATCCGCAGGCAACACTCACGCCGCCCGTGACCCTGTTGGCCGGTCGCGCTCACGCTTGCACGGCCATGACGAACCAGGTTGGGTCGATTGCGCAATTTATGGACTTGTGGTATTATCACTGGTACTTTTCAAGCGGATTCGCACATTTCATGCCCGTTAGCATCTTGGAAACTTCCCTCGGCCGCATAACCACTCCCTTGGCGGTTGTGGGGACGGTTTGGGGTGAGGGGCGGAATTCCGCCGCTTTGCCAGCTTGTCACACACGGATAGCGAACGGATTCCGAACGGATTCCGAACGGACAAAATCGCAGAGATCCGCCATGCGTACGCATATAACGGATTCGATTTTCGTACTTTTCCCGCAACCCTCCGTTGCGGCGGTTTGGGCCTCTTTAACGGGGGTCTGGCACACTGTCCCCAAAGCCGCACACAGGGCTTTCAAGGGAGACGCAAAATGACGCAACCGCTTCGGATCGACGAGCTCGACCAAAATCTGCGCGCGAAAGGGACCATCGAGGCCGAACACGCGGTGGCGCTTCGCCGCATGATCTATTCCAAGGGCACGGTCACGAAACACGACGCCGACGTGCTGTTCAAATTGGACGGTGCTTGCTCGAAGAAGCATCCCGCGTTCGCGGCGCTCTATGTCGAAGCGTTGACCGACTATTTCGTCTGGCAGACGGAGCCCAAAGGTTACGTGACGCCGGAGTTGGCGAAGTACCTGATCGAGAACGTAAGCGCGGACGGCCACGTGTCGTCAAAGACGGAGCTGGAACTCGTGCTCAACGTCGTGCATTGGGCGCGCGAAGTGCCCTGCGACGTGACGGCGCTGGTGCTCGATGCGGTGCGCCAGAGCGTGATGCTCTCGCGCGAGACGGCGTTCGGGGCGAACCGGCCTCAGGTTGCGATCGGGGCCGGCGATGTCGCCATTCTCTCCAAGGCGCTGCATGCGCCGGCCGGCGACGGCAGTTTGATGATCACGCGGCGCGAGGCGGAAATGCTGTTTTCGCTGAACGATGCGACGAAGACCGGGCACAACGATCCGGCCTGGACTGACTTTTTTGTGCGCGCGATTGCGAACCATCTGCTCAACCCGATGAACGCACCGTTCGTGCCGACGCGCGACGAGGCGGTGGCGCGGGAGAAGTGGCTGGATCAGCGCGGCTCGATGGGGCAACTGCTCGGCGGCGTTGCGACGTCTTTGGCGCGCGGCAACGTGCCGTTCGCGCAGGTTTGGGAAGAGGTCGATCCGTTCGGTTCGGCGGCGGCGAAGAATGAAGCTGCGGCCGAAATGCGGGCGGTGCAGCAGCGGCTCGCGCGCGAGCAGGTGGATGCGGATGAGGCCAAGTGGGTCGCTGCGCGCATCTTGGCGGACGGCGCGGTCGACGAGAACGAGATGGCGCTGCTTCAGTTCTTGAAGAAGAACGCGGGCGCGATCGATCCGGCGCTCGATGCGGTGATGAAGCGCGCGGGGCTTTAAAGCCTCGCAGTGTCTCTCGCCGCGGGCGCATGCTAGAAGCCGGGAAACCGGCTTTGGATGGCGAGAGACATGGCGAACTACGACTACGATTTGGTGACGATCGGCGCGGGCTCCGGCGGGGTTCGCGCCACGCGGATGGCGGCGCAGTACGGCGCGCGCGCCGCGGTCGTCGAGGAGTACCGCGTCGGCGGCACCTGCGTGATCCGCGGCTGCGTGCCGAAGAAGCTGATGGTCTATGCCAGCCGCTTCTCGGAGGATTTCGCGGACTCGGCCGGCTTCGGCTGGCATGTGCCGCACGCGACGTTCGACTGGGCGACCTTGATCGCCAACAAGGACCGCGAGATAGCAAGGCTCGAGGCGCTTTATAAGAAGAATCTCGCGGGGGCAGGGGCGACGCTCTTCGAAGACCGCGCCGTGATGCGCGACCCGCATACGATCCATCTGCTCAAGGCCGACAAGACGATCACCGCCAAGCACGTGCTGATCGCGACCGGCGGGCGGGCCTGGGTGCCGAACGACGTCGAAGGCAACGACCTCGCGATCACGTCGAACGAAGCGTTTCACTTGGAGGCCTTGCCGAAGAGCATGATGGTGGTCGGCGGCGGGTACATCGCGGTCGAGTTTGCCGGCATCTTCAAGGGGCTCGGTTCGCGTACGATGCTGGTGCATCACGGCGAAGAGATTTTGCGCGGGTTCGATCACGAGATCCGCGAGCGGATGCGGCACGAGATGCAGAAGCGCGGGATCGACGTGCATCTGAAGTCTGCGGTGGCCTCGATCAAGGCCGAGGCCGGGCGCAAGCGGGTGCGGCTCAAAGACGGCACGGAGCACGTCGTGGACGAGGTGATGTTCGCGGTCGGTCGGCGCGCGAATACCGGTGCGCTTGGGCTCGAACATTGCGGCGTGGAATTGACGGATAAGCGTGCGGTGAAAGTTGACGCCTATTCGCGCTCGTCGCAGCCGCACATCTACGCGGTCGGCGACGTCACGAACCGCGTGAACCTGACGCCGGTTGCGATCCGCGAGGGTGCAGCTTTTGCCGACACGGTGTTCGACGGACGGCCGACGGCGGTGGACCATGCGGATATCCCGACGGCCGTCTTCGGGACGCCGGAGATCGGCACCGTGGGCCTCACCGAGGAACAGGCGCAGGCTTCGCATTCGAAGGTCGATATTTACAAGACCGCGTTCCGGCCGATGCGGGCGACGATGTCGGGGCGCGATACGCTGATCTTTATGAAACTGATCGTGGACGGGGCCAGCGACCGGGTGCTCGGCTGCCACATCATGGGCGAGGCGGCGGCCGAGATGATCCAGTGCGTTGCGATCGCCGTGAAGATGAAGGCGACGAAGCGGGACTTCGACGCGACGGTGGCGCTGCACCCGTCCGCGTCGGAAGAACTGGTGCTGTTGAAGACGAAGTCGTGAGCTACTTGGCGGCGCGCCAGCCCATGATGGCGAGCGCGTTGCCGTCGGGGTCCTTGAAGAATCGGAGCGCGTGTTCCTTGCCCTCCGCGCGCTGCACGACTTCGGCGGGCCGGTCGAATTTCAGGCCGCGGGCGATGAGGGCCGCTTCGGTGGCTTGCCAGTCGCCGGCGTCGAAGTAGACATAGCTGTTGTTTTGAAACGGGCCCTCGCTTTCGGCCTGGCCGATCATCAACCGGGTGCCGCCGGCGTCGAAGAAGGCCATGCCCTGGACCTCAAACATCAGTTTGAGGCCGAGTACGTCGCGGTAGAAGGCAACGGCCTTCTGGAGGTTGCGGGTCGAGAGGGCGATTTGGGCGATTTTGGACAAGGGCATCTTGAAGCTCCGTCGAATTTCGGCAATAGTTAGCATTGCTAACTAAATTTGTAAAGAGGTGCGGTTGAAAAAAACGTCGAGCGAAGCACACGCGATTGCAGAACGTGTCCACGCCTCGGCGCTGCGGCTGCTCCGGCGCTTGCGCAAGAGCGATGCGGCGATGGGGCTTTCGCCGGCAAAGTCGTCGGCGCTTTCCGTGCTCGTGTTCGGCGGGCCGCAGACGCTGAAGGACCTTGCGGCGGCCGAGCAGGTGCGTGCACCGACGATGTCGCGGTTGGTGGCGGAGCTCGAGGCTGAGGGCTTGGCGTCGAAGACTGCAGATTCAGGCGATCGGCGTGCGCTCAAGATCGCGGCGACGGCGAAAGGCAGAGCTCTGCTCGAAGCGGGCCGCGAGCGCCGACTTGCCGTGTTGGCGAAGCAGATTACCGGGTTGAGTGCGGCGGATCAGGATCTGCTGAAGCGCGCGGCGGGCCTGCTCGGGCGGCTGAACGAGGAAGGCTGAAACGAAAACGGCCCACCGGTGAAAGTGGGCCGCTGAACGAACTAGGTGAGGCTTAGCGCGGGACTTGTACGAACGGCATGGCCGAGCCCGGCACGAACGTGGTGGGTAGTTTGCCGTCCCACTTTTCGGCAGCCGTCAGCGCCACGTATCCCGGGTTGTCGCGCAACGCCGCCGCCTTCGCTTGCAGCGCCGAGGCTTCGGCTTCACCGCGCAGGCGAATGGCGTCGGCTTCGGCTTTGGCTGCGGTCACGCGGGCGGTGGCGTCGGCGGTTGCTTGAACGACCACGCGTTCGGCGTCGACCTTCTTCTGCTCGAGCTGTTGGCGTGCCGTTTTGACGGCCGCTTCGGCGCTCGCCGCCTGTTCGCGCGCATCTTCGTAGGTCTTCGAGAACTGGATGTTCTCGATCTGCACACCTTCGATAATGAGACCGTCCGGCATATTCTTGCGGACACTTTCTTCGATCTCTTCGCCGAGCTTCTGGCGTTGGTTCACGATCTCGGCGGCTTCGTAGCGGCCGAAGACTTCTTTGAAGCGCTTGTTGATGTTCGGCCGGATGATCGTCTCGAGGAAGTTCTGACCGTAACGCGAATAGACTTCGATCGCCTTCTTGCCATCGATGTTGTAGTTCACCGAGACCTTGTTGTCGGCGGCCTGAATGTCCTTCGAGTAGGCATTCAACAGATCGGGGAAGGTGAATTTTTGCGTACGGGTCGGCAGGATGACGACCGACTCCATGAACGGGATCACGATGTTGAAGCCCGGGCTCAAGGTGTCGACGGCCTGGCCCCAACGAAGTTTGACGCCGACTTCGCCTTCGTCGATGGGAGTGTAACTCATCCAGATCACGATCACGACAAGGGCTGCGATCACGACGGGTATGCTCATAAGTCCGCCCAGGCCGCCCGGCACCTGTGGCCGGTTCGGGTTGCCGGAACGCGGCGTGAAGATGTTCGACATTGGATCGTCTCTCCTCGATCTAACTGCACATCATCCCAACGGCCGGATGACAGGTCCGTGCATGTGGGGGTGCGATGACTTCTCTTCAATTGTGCACACGAGCGGTGAAATGGTTGATAATAGTTGCAGTTGAAACTATATTGCGGCCCGAAACCGCCGTGAGGACAAGCAAAATGGCCGATTTATTCGAGAATCCAATGGGTACGGACGGGTTCGAATTCATCGAATATACCGCCCCCGACACCGCTGCTTTGGGGCGCTACTTCGAGAGCTTGGGTTTCCGGGCGCTGGCCCGGCACCGCTCCAAGGCCGTCACGCTCTACAAACAGCACGACGTCAATTTCATCGTCAATGCAGAGCCCGAAAGCCACGGCGCGCGGTTTGCGAAAGCGCACGGGCCGTCGGCGTGCGCGATGGCGTTTCGGGTGCGCGACGCGGGTAAGGCCTATGCGCGCGCGGTCGAACTCGGTGCAAAGCCGGCGCACGGCAAGGTCGGGCCGATGGAGCTCAACATTCCCGCAATCGAAGGCATTGGAGGCAGTCTGATTTACTTCGTCGACCGCTATGGGCCAGGGGCGGTCTCGATCTACGACATCGACTTCGTGCCGACGGACGTGACGCTTGGCTTCCAGCATGAGGGTGTCGGCTTGGTCGAGGTCGATCACGTCACGCACAATGTCTATCGCGGCAATATGGACGTGTGGTCCGGTTACTACGAGAAGCTCTTCAATTTCCGCGAGATCAAATACTTCGACATCGAGGGCAAGCTCACGGGTTTAAAGAGCCGGGCGATGACGAGCCCGTGCGGCAAGATCCGCATTCCGATCAACGAAAGCGCCGACGACAAGTCGCAGATCGCGGAGTACTTGGCCGAGTACAAGGGCGAAGGCATTCAGCACATCGCGCTGTCGTCGAACAATATCTACGAGACGGTCGAGTTGTTGCGCAAAAGGCATGTCGCGTTCCAGGCGACGATCGACACGTATTTCGAAAATATCGATAAGCGGTTGCCCGGGCACGGCGAAGACGTGGCGCGGTTGAAACGCAACCATATCCTGATCGACGGCGCGCCCCACGACGGCAAGGGGTTGCTTTTGCAGATCTTCACGCAGA
Organism: Micropepsaceae bacterium; assembly: GCA_044220975.1. GTDB lineage: Bacteria > Pseudomonadota > Alphaproteobacteria > Micropepsales > Micropepsaceae > SZUA-430. The sequence continues at coordinate 91,364 of JBGAPZ010000011.1, forward strand.
ACGCGATCGGCCCCATCTTTTTCGAGATCATTCAGCGCAAGGGCAACGAAGGGTTCGGCGAGGGGAACTTCCAAGCTTTGTTCGAATCCATCGAGCTCGATCAAATTCGGCGGGGAGTGTTGCAGGCATGAGCAAAAACTGGATCAACTTCCCTAAAGTCGAAGGCAACGCGTCGCGCCAAGCTCACGCGGATTTGCCGGAGGGCACGTTTGAGCGCGAGTTGGGCCGCGAAGGTTTCTTCGGACCCGCGACGCATATGTATCACAAGCATATGCCGACAGCATGGACGTCGTTCACCGGTCCGCTCCGGCCGCGCGCTTACGATACGAACAAATGCTCCGATTTCGGCCCTTCGCCGTGGTCGGCGAAGGCGTTGCTCGGCAACGCTCATGTGCAAATGCGCGTTTGGCACGTTGGAATCGCTATGCCGGAGTTGGCACGCAACAGCGACGGCGACGAATTGCTGTTCGTGCATGCGGGATCCGGCGATCTCTTCTGCGACTTCGGTCACCTAAGTTTTCGCGACGGCGACTACATCGTTCTGCCGCGCGGGACGATGTGGCGGATCGAGCCTAAAGGCGAGTGTGCCCTATTGTTGATCGAGGCCACGAACAATGCGTATCGGCTGCCGGACCGTGGAATGCTGGGCGAGCACGCGCAGTTCGATCCGGCGATTTTAGAGACGCCGAAGATCGACGAGCGCTTTTTGAAACAACAAGGCGAGCGGGAATGGAGAGTCGCGGTTAAGCGGCGTGGGCAGATTTCGACGATCGTCTATCCGTTCAATCCGTTGGACGCGCAAGGGTGGAAGGGCACGGTCGCGCCAGTGAAGCTGAACTGGCGCGACATCCGGCCGATCGTCAGCCATCGCTATCATCTACCGCCGTCGGTGCACACGACTTTCCTGACCGACAGGTTTGTCGTTTGCACGTTCGTGCCGCGACCGATCGAAAGCGATCCCGGTGCGCTGAAAGTTCCGTTCTTTCACAACAACGACGACTACGACGAAGTCATTTTCTATCACGCCGGCAACTTCTTCAGCCGCGACAACATCAAGCCCGGCATGGTGACATTCCATCCGGCGGGCTTCACGCATGGGCCGCATCCGAAGGCGTTCGCTACGGGGGCGAAGTCGGAGCGAAAAGAGACGGACGAGGTCGCAGTGATGATCGACACGCGCGATGCGCTTGATATTTCGCACGAGTCGGAGACGATCGAGGATCGCAGTTACGTCGAAAGTTGGCGGGGCGCGAAGTGAAGCTTGCATCGCTGAAACACGGACGCGACGGCAAGCTTATTGTCGTGTCGCGCGATTTGAGGCGGGCGATCGCAGCGGACGCGATTGCACCCACGATGCAGTTTGCGCTTGATTCCTGGGAACGGTCGGCGCCGCGTTTGCAGCAACTCTATCGCGAGGTGAACGACGGGTCGCCGATTGGGTCGTTCTCGTTTCGGCCACAGGATTGCGCGGCGCCGTTACCGCGTGCCTATCAGTGGGCCGATGGATCGGCCTACGTCACGCATGTCGAACTCGTGCGCAAAGCGCGCGGCGCCACGATGCCGGAGTCGTTCTGGACCGATCCGCTGATTTATCAGGGCGGGTCCGACAGTTTTATCGGGCCGAGTGACGATATCCTGGCCGCCGATGAGGCGTGGGGAATCGACATGGAAGGCGAAGTCGCCGTGATCACCGGCGATGTGCAAATGGGCATGTCGCCCGCACAAGCGGCACACCATATCCGGCTGCTGATGCTGGTGAACGACGTGAGTTTGCGCAATCTGATTCCGAAGGAGTTGGAAAAGGGGTTTGGCTTCTTTCAATCGAAGCCTGCGACAGCATTTTCGCCGGTTGCGGTAACGCCGGACGAATTGGGCGAACATTGGCGCGATGGCAAGGTGCATCTGCCGTTGCTCATCGATTTGAACGACGCGCGGCTAGGTTCTCCCAGCGCGGGCGTCGATATGACGTTTTCGTTCCCGCAGTTGATCGCACATGTGGCGAAGACGCGGGAATTGGAAGCCGGGTCGATCATCGGGTCCGGCACTGTGTCGAACGCGGATCGCAAAAGCGGATCGGCGTGTTTGGCGGAAGTGCGCATGCTGGAGACGATCGAGAAGGGCAAACCCGAGACGCCGTTCATGCGATTTGGCGACAAGGTTCGGATCGAGATGAAGCTGCCGGACGGATCCTCCGTCTTTGGCGCTATCGAGCAACAGGTTCGCAAATACGAGGGACCGAAATGAAGCTCTACGACTATGCGTTTTCGTCCGCGGCATACAGGGTGCGCATTGCGCTGAACCTGAAGGGCATCGCGTATGAGCGGGCGGTGGTCAGCCTGATCAAAGACGGCGGTCAGCAGCATTCGGCCGCCTACAAAGCGATCAATCCGCAGGCGCTTATTCCGACGCTGCAGGCCGACGGGCACACGATCGGCCAGTCGCTCGCGATTATCGAGTATTTGGACGAAACGCATCCGATGCCGCCGTTGCTGCCGCACTATCCGGCAGAGAAGGCGCGCGTTCGCCAGATCGCCTATGAGATCGCGTGCGATATTCATCCGGTCAACAACATGCGCGTGCGTGGACAGCTAAAGGCGCTTGGTCATTCCGAAGAAGAGATCATGGCGAAGTGGTACGCGCATTGGATCACGATCGGATTCACGGCACTCGAAACGCAGCTCAGCGGTTCGAAGGAAACGGGCCTGTATTGCCATGGCGATGGCCCGACGCTGGCCGACATTTGCTTGGTGCCGCAGATGGCGAATGCGTACCGGTTCAAGGTGCCGGTCGATGCCTTCCCAACGCTGGTGCGCATCGACAAGACGTGCCGCGAGCATCCCGCGTTCGCCGCGGCTGCGCCTGAGAGGCAACCCGATGCGGCCTGAACGCAAACCCGCAGGCGATGGATTGCTCGTGCTCGAGCATTTTCTGCCGTACCGGCTGTCGGTGCTGTCGAACATCGTGTCGGGGCGGATTGCCAAGAGCTACGAGCAACAGTTTCAGTTGACCATCCCCGAGTGGCGCGTGATGGCGGTGCTTGGGCGGTTTCCGGGTTTGACGGCGGCCGAAGTGACAGAGCGCACGGCGATGGACAAGGTGCAGGTCAGCCGGGCGGTCGCACGGCTCAAGCAGACAGTGCGTATCGAGCAGCGCGCGGTCGAAGGCGACCGGCGGGCACGACACCTTTTCCTGACCGAGCAGGGGCACGAGGTTTACGCGGAGATCGTGCCGATGGCGCGCGACTACGAGCGGCGCGTGACGCAGGATTTTAGCACAGCGGAGCGGGCGCAGCTGGAGCGTTTGCTGGACAAGCTCAGCGCGGCGGCGCTGAAGCTTTAGACGAGCGGCGCTTGCGCTTTAGCTTTACCGGTTCTTCCAACGCGTAAGTGCGGTCGCGGAGGAATTCCATCAGTTTTTTGCGGTCGCTGATCGCCTTCAGTTCTTCGTAGGGGATGCGCTTGCCGATGCGCACGATCATGTCTTCGCCGATGCGGTCATGGACCTCTTTGAACAGAAGCGATAGGCGCAGGGTCATGGAAACGTGGCTGGCGATCTGGAAGAGGCGCGAGTTCTGACCGGCGAAGAAGACGGGCACGACGGGTGCCTTGCCCTGCGAGATCATACGGGCGGTGAAGGTTTTCCATTCGGGGTCGCGGGCTTTGCGGGTCCACATTTTTTCCGTGGTCGACACCGTGCCGCCGGGAAAGATGATCAAGGCGCCACCCTTTTCGAGCAACGCTTTCGCTTCGGCGCGGGTCTTGATGTTCGTTTCAAGCGCCGCTTTCGATTCCTCGAAGTCGATCGGCAGCAGGAAGGGTTTGATTTCCTCCGCACGGTTTAAGAGTGCGTTCGTCAAGACTTTGAAGTCTTTGCGCACGCGCGCGATCAACCAGCAGATCATCAAGCCGTCGAGGACGCCAAACGGATGGTTCGCGACGAGGATCACCGGACCGGATTTCGGTATTTCGTCGAGAGCATCTTCGTTCAAGTCGACGTTGAGGCGCAGCTTGCGGATGGCCGCGTTCCAGAACGTTTCGCCGGGCACCGGTTTGTTTTGGTGCTCCAAATACATACGCTTCAGCTCGGGCTGGCCCGAGATGCGTTCGACCAATTGGATGACGAGGCGCTTGAAGGCCGGATCTTCCGGCGAGGCGTAAGAGAATTCGTCGACTTCGGCGGCCATGGTGTCCTTGGGACGCAAATCATTCCGTCAGTGGGTATTCTGCCCAAAGCTTCGTTTCATGGCGATAGGCTGCGATCAAATCGCGGAGGCTTGCGGGTTTGTAGCCACGCTTTGCGTTTTCGGCGCCGATTTCCCACATGGCGCGGTATTGCTGCATGAGCGCCTTGTAGGCCTCAGGCAGGGTCGTTTTGCGGTCCCAGATGTGGGTCGCTTCCGCGCCAGCGCCGTTGATTTCCACGATCTTGAAGTTCCGGCCGGCCTGCAGGTCTTCGATCGTGGCGAAGCGCACATCGAAGCGGCCGAAGTAAAATTCCTTCACGTCCTTGGCGATGCGGTCGAAGGCATCGGTCATCGCCTCCGTGATCAGGTGGTTTCCGTTCCGGAAGATCGTGCCGCGGCTATGGCTGCCGGCATAGG
>JBGAPZ010000012.1:0-94616 GCA_044220975.1 Micropepsaceae bacterium
GCGCAGAATCTGAGCCCGCCGCGCCGTCGCACCGATCCGCCGTTTCACGTTGTCTTTCCGGGTCTGTGCCACTTCGGCCTCGAATACACCGCCGCAGTAATGTGAAACCGTTTGCAGACCTTTATCAAGTTGACACTGTCCACTTATATGATAAAGATGAATGAAGTGTACAGCGTTCACTTGGGGTGATCGTCATGAGGCAGCACCGAAGTGCCGTTGCCGCCGCTGTCGTAGCGACCGCCGCGGTCGCGCTGTCTTTGCTCCTGGCGCCAACGCCTGCGGCAAAACCCGAAGCGCAAGCGGTGCCGGTCCGGATTGCCGTGGCCGCCCCTGCGGCGCGAGCTGGTGAAATCCGCGCTACGGGCACCTTGGTGTTCAAGCGTGAAATGACGCTGAGTTTCAAGGTTGCGGGCATCATCAAGACCTTCAACGTAGAATCGGGCAACACCGTGAAAGCGGGCGCCGTGCTCGCGCAGTTGAATCCGTCGGACGTGGGCGCGAGGGACCGCGAAGCACAAGCGACCCTCGACAATGCGAACGCTGCCTTGCGCCGCGCAAAGGAACTTCAAGCCAAGGGCTTTGCCAGCCAAGCTCGCGTGGACGACGCCATGATGGCCGTCACCCGCGCCCGCGCCGCGAGCGACGCTTCCTCGTTCGACGCCGCAAAGGCCGACCTGCGTGCACCCACCGACGGCGTGATCTTGGCCCGCCTTGCCGAACCGAACGAAGTTGTTTCCGCCGGCAAACCGATTCTGACATTTGGCGACGCCAGCGGCGGGTTGGTGTTGATCGTGCCCGTGTCCGATAGCCAAATCACGCGCCTGCGCGAAGGCGATACCGCGTCGATCTCATTCTCGGGCCTGAAGCCGGCAGCTGCCACCGTTACGCGCCTCGCTGCAAAAGCGGATGCGCGCACCGGAGCTTTCGATGTGGAGCTGAAATTCGCTGAGGCACCGCCGGGCGTACGCTCCGGCCTTGTCGGCGAAGCGCTCATCGCGCCCTCGATAAGAGACAAGGCGAGCACTTACCTCGCGATCCCGGCCCTGGCTCTTCTAGAGGGCCGCGGCGACACGGCCGGCGTCTTCATCGTCGATGCGCAAGCCAAGGCGCAGCGCCGCTCGATCCGCGTTGCGGGTTTCCTCGACGACCTCGTGCTGGTCGCCGAAGGACTGAAACCAGGCGACAAGGTTGTCACCTCTGGCGCGCCTTATCTGCGCAACGGCCAGATCGTCACGATCGTCGCCGACCCGCAATCGTGAGCGCGCTTTCCGCTTTCTTCGTCCGGAACTGGCAATTCACGCTGGTTCTCTTCGCAGGCCTTGCGGTCTTCGGCGTCAACGCGCTGCTGACAATCCCGCGCGCCGAAGATCCAGCCTTCCCGATCCCGGTCTACATTGTTCGCGTCATCCTGCCCGGCGCGAGCCCTGCAGAGATGGAAAAGCTCGTCGCTAAGCCCATCGAAGATGCGATCGATGCGTTGGAAGATGTGAAAGAGGTCCGCTCTGTCAGTCAAGACGGCGCTGCCGTGATCACGAGCGAGTTCGCATGGGATGTCGACGTCGATCGTAAATTCGACGAGGTCGTACGCGAGGTCAACGTGCTCCGCCCGTCGCTGCCGAACGGCATCGTACGCGTGGAGTTGGAAAAAGCCTCAACCGCGCTGACCAATATCGTGCAGGTAGCCTTCGTCGGCGACGGCATTTCCTATCGCGAACTGGAAGATGCCGCCGACGACTTGCGCGACATCATCGACCGTATTTCCGGCGTGAAGGACGCGCGCGTTTTTGGTGCCCCGAAAACAGAAGTCCGCGTCGCCGTCGACATGGGCAAGCTTTCGCAGTGGGCGATCCCAGTGACCGCGGTCGCGAACGCGCTAAAGTCGGAGAGCATCGATGCCCCGCCTGGCGTGATCTACGTGGGTGACCGCCGCTTCAACGTCAAGGCGACCGGCGCGTTCGACTCGCTCGAAGAGGTTCGCCAAACGGTTCTTCTCGCCGCAAACGGCAGAACGATTCGCGTCGGCGACATTGCCGACGTGACGTGGGCATACGACGAGCAGCGCCACGTCGCCCGTTGGAAAGGCAAGCCTGCTGTCTTCCTGGCCGCGACGCAAAAGGAAGGCGAAAACGTCTTCAACGTCCGCGACCGTATCCACGAAGCGATCGATACGTTCGAAAAAGAACTTCCCCAGGGCATGACGATCATGCGCGGCTTCGATCAGTCGAAGAACGTCTATCATCGCCTCTCGGGCCTCGTACGCGACTTTTCGATCGCGCTCGCGCTTGTGCTGGTGACGCTGCTGCCGCTCGGCTTCCGCGCATCGCTCGTCGTGATGATCTCGATTCCGCTCTCGCTCGCGATCGGCGTCGCGATACTGAAGATGACAGGCTTCACGCTAAATCAGCTTTCGATCGCGGGTTTCGTCCTCGCGCTGGGCCTGCTCGTGGACGACTCGATTGTCGTCACCGAGAACATCGCCCGCCACCTGCGCGAAGGCATGTCGCGTCTCGAGGCGGCGGTCGCCGGGTCGCAGCAGATCGGCGTCGCGGTCGTCGGCTGCACCGCGACGCTGATGCTGGCCTTCACGCCGCTTCTCTTCATGCCGGAAGGCGCAGGCTCGTTCATTCGTTCGCTGCCGGCATCAGTTCTCTACACCGTTGCAGCGTCGCTCTTTGTCTCCCTCACGGTGATCCCGTTCCTGGCCAGCCGCATGCTCTCCGAGCGCGAGCACCCGGAAGGCAACTGGCTGTTGCGCGTCGTGATGTCGGGCATCCACCGCTTCTACCGGCCGTTGCTGCACATCGCACTCGGCCGTCCGCGCCTAACGCTGCTCATTGCAGCCATACTCTTCGGCCTGTCGCTGCTGATCGTGCCGCGCTTGGGCTTCAGCCTGTTCCCACCCGCCGAAGTGCCGGAAGTGCTGATCAACGTCGAACTTCCCGATGGCGCCGCGATGAGCGAAACCGACAAGGCGCTGCGAAGCGTCGAGAACATTCTCGCGAAATCGACCGCCGTCGATTGGTACATGTCGAACCTCGGCCACGGCAATCCGCAAATCTTTTACAACGTCCGGCCCGAGCAGGAGAAAGCGAACCACGCCTCCGTCTTCGTCGGCTTGAAGGAATGGAGCACGCGCGAAACCCCGACACTGCTCGATGCCTGGCGTGACCAGTTCAAGAAGATACCCGGCGCTCAAATCATCGTTGTCGTATTCGAGAACGGTCCGCCGCTCGAAGCTCCGATCGCCGTCCGCATTTCGGGCAAAGAGATGGGCACGCTGAAAGACCTCGCCGCTCGCGCCACGGCACTCATAGAATCCGTGCCCGGCGCGCGCGACGTCGTCAACCCTCTGCGTCTCGAACGCACCGACTTGAACCTTGGCCTCGACACGTCGAAGGCGGCGGCGCTCGGCATACCGGCCGGCGTCGTCGATCAAACCGTGCGCATCGCGCTTGCGGGGGACATCGTCGGCCGCTACCGCCAGTCCGACGGCGACGAGTTCGATATCGTATTGCGCTTGCCGTTCGCTGGGCGGCACGAATTGACCGCGCTCGACGAAATCTACGTACCAGTGACGCAAGGCCCTGGCGTACCGCTCAGCCTGATCGCGAACCCGAAACTGCAAAGCGAACCCGCTCGCATCGATCGCTTCCAGCGCGAGCGCACCGTCACGATCACCGGCCGCACCGAGAACGGATACCTGACTTCGCGCGTGACCGACGCCGCGTTGGCGAAGTTGCGCACGTTGCCGTTGCCGCCTGGCTATCGCCTGTCCGCTGGCGGCCAAGCAGAAGCGCAAGCGCGCTCGTTCGGCAGCCTCGGCAACGCGGTCTTGCTCGCACTGTTCGGGATCATGGCGGTACTGATCCTTGAGTTCCGCTCGTTCAAAACCTCGGCCGTCGTGGCAGGCGTTATCCCGCTCGGCATAATCGGCGGCCTCGTCGGATTGTGGGTGGCGGGCTATCCACTCGCCTTCACTGCCGTCATCGGCTTCATCGCGCTGATCGGCATCGAGATCAAGAATTCGATCCTGCTCGTCGACTTCACCGAACAACTGCGCAGCGAAGGCGTGCCGCTGATGGAAGCGATCGAGCGCGCCGGCGAGATTCGCTTTCTACCAGTACTGCTGACCAGCGCCACGGCAATCGGCGGCCTATTCCCTCTCGCGGTCGAGTCCTCGGGCCTCTACTCGCCGCTCGCCATCGTCATCATCGGCGGCCTTGTCTCCTCGACGTTCCTGTCGCGACTGGTCACGCCGGTCATGTACCTGCTGCTCGCGCCGAAGGATTGATTGCGCGCGCTCCGCAGAGAGAGAGGCGTCGGCGGTATACGGCGAGCAGAGCAACGCGCTCTGCCGCCAACCGTTTCGTCAAGCCTCTAGGCCGCTCCCGCGCGCGGTTCGTCGATGCCCATCTCGCGCAGCTTGCGATAAAGCGTCGAGCGGCCGATGCCGAGCCGCCGCGCGACTTCCGACATGTGCCCCTCGTATTTCTCGATCGCAAAGCGGATGAGTTCGAACTCGATCTCTTCGAGCTTGCGCAAATGCCCGTCCATCCCAACGACGTTGAGGCCTTCGCGATTGCCTGCACCGACTTCCAACGCCGGCGCGTGCGGCGGAGCCGAAATCGGCACGTATTTTGGGCGAGCACCCTCGATTTCGTCGTCGAAGCCCGTCGAACGGACGGCGATGCCGAGCTGGCTTGCCACCTGCGGAAAGTCGCTGGCGTGCAGGCAGTCGCCGTCGCACAAGACCACCGCACGGAACACGGTGTTTTCGAGCTGGCGGATGTTGCCGGGCCAATTGAAGTTGACGAGCATGTCGAGCGCCGCGGGTTCGATGCCCACGAGCTTCTTGTTCTCCTCCACCGCAAAGCGGCGGATGAAGTGCGCGACCAGGCCTGGGATATCCTCGCGCCGTTCGCGCAGCGGCGGCAGCGCGATAGGAAACACGTTCAGACGGTAGAACAGATCTTCGCGGAATTTGCCTTCCTGAACCTGCTGCTGAAGGTTTCGGTTCGTCGCCGAGATGAGGCGGATATCGACCTTCACGGGCCGCTTCGCGCCGACCGGGTCGACCTCGCCCTCTTGAATCGCACGAAGAAGCTTGACCTGCATGTCGAGGCGAAGCTCGCCGATTTCGTCGAGGAACAACGTGCCGCCGCTCGCTTCTTGAAACTTACCGATGTGCTTGTCGACAGCGCCGGTGAACGCACCCTTTTCGTGCCCGAACAGAATGCTCTCGATCAGCGTATCGGGAATGGCGCCGCAGTTCACCGCAACGAACGGCTTGCCGGAGCGGTCGGAGCCGCCCTGAATAGCGCGCGCGACGACCTCTTTGCCGACGCCGCTTTCTCCCTCGATCAGGATTGGAATATTCGACTGCGCGGCGCGCTCGGCCATGCGCAACACGACGCGCATCGAAGGGCTTTCGGCGATCAGATCGCCAAAGCTCAAACGACCATCGTTGACCTTCTTTAAGCGCTGCACCTCACCGGTCAGCGCCTTGAGCTTGAGCGCGTTCTGCATCGAAACTTGAATGCGTTCGGGAGAGGCGGGCTTCACCAGAAAGTCGTCGGCCCCGGCTCGCATCGCGCCCACGGCGGTGTCGATCCCGCCCTGCGCGGTGAGCACGATCACGGGAAGCGTCGGATGCGTCGGCCGCAGCTGCTGCAACACGCCAAGGCCGTCCAACCCCGGCATCACTAGATCGAGCAGAACCAGGCTCACATTGGCCCCTTTGGGACCGTGCAGAACGTCGAGCGCCTCTTGGCCCGACGACGCCAGGAGAACCTGAAACCCGCACCGCTCAGCTTGCGCCTGCATCAGCCGGCGTTGCGTCGGATCGTCGTCAACAATAAGCGTCGTATGCGCCATTTTAAGGGCCCCACCATATTTTGGTTTATCTTGGGACCAACCATGGCTCACGCGCGGTAAAGGTGACGTTTAAGGTGTCTCAGCTTGGGTCGATTTCGCTGGATTTGGGGTGCCCGCCCGGTCGCTGTTGTCGCAGCGCTACACTCCGTCTCGAATCAGAGCCTATGGGGCCACAACGTCTTGCAAGTGGCAGGGCTTAATGAAAAGTTTAACTCGCTTTTCTGATGTCCGGCTCGCGGGGGTTGCTCTGCTAAATGAGCGAGCGAATGGGGATACCGGAAAACGCATCGAGGGGGTGAAGCGCGGCGTGCAGGATCTGGGGGATCTTGTACGCCGCTGCTGTTTCTGGGCTGTTTTTGGCGCTTTAGCCGCCTGCGAGACCTTCGAAGTTGGCCCCTTTCTCAAGGAACAGATTACGGGCGACACCTGGCGCGCGTGTCTCGCCCGCGAATACCAGCTCCAGGCGAAGATAGCGGTTCGAAGCGGCCGCAACTGGGACAAGGCAACCCGCTTAGCATCCGTCGGACAAGCCGCCCTGAATGGCGAGAAAATCGCCCCCACCCTGGGCGACCAGACCTGCGCTTGCGCCACGGCCCAGACCCGCGTCGATGCCGCGGCAATCAGTTTCGACGAAGCCCGCACCGCATGTCACACAGGGCAACCATGACCGATGAAAAGAACACGCTCAGCCGCCGCTTAAAACGCTACGCCGACGTGACAAGCGCGGTGGGGGGCGCGGCTGCGCGCATGGCCGGCTCCCGGATGCTGGGCCTTGAGCGCAACAACAAGACCGAGGCGAGCGATCTGAAGGTCGCTCTAGGGAACCTGAAGGGTCCCTTGATGAAGGTCGCCCAGATGCTCTCGACGGTGCCGGACGTCATTCCGGCCGACTTCGCAGCTGAACTGTCCACCCTGCAAACCCAAGCGCCGCCAATGGGCTGGCCGTTCGTGCGCCGCCGCATGCAAACCGAACTCGGGCCCGCCTGGGAGCAAAAGTTCAAATCGTTCGAGCGCGAGGCCGCCGCCGCCGCGTCCCTCGGCCAAGTTCACCGTGCAACGGCCAAGAACGGCCACAAGTTGGCGTGCAAGCTCCAGTACCCTGACATGGCTTCCGCGGTCGAAGCCGATCTTGCGCAACTCAGGCTCATCTTCTCCCTCTACCGTCGTATGGACCGCGCGATCGACCCATCGGAAATCGCAGAAGAAGTCGGCGCGCGCCTGCGCGAAGAACTCGACTACACGCGCGAAGCAGCCCACATGGACCTCTATCGCGCAATCTTAAAGAGTATCGGCACGATCCACGTTCCCAACGTGGTGCCGGATCTGTCGACCGGCCGCTTGCTTACCATGAGCTGGGAGGAAGGCAGCCCGATCCTCGATTTCAAACAGCACTCGCTTGCCGACCGAAACAATATCGCGCTTTCGCTGTTCCGCGCCTGGTGGCATCCGTTCAGCCACTACGGCGCAATCCATGGCGACCCGCACCTGGGGAACTACACGATCCGTGAAAACCTGGAACTCAATCTGCTTGACTACGGATGCATCCGCACCTTCAAACCGAAATTCGTCGGCGGGGTCATCGATCTTTACCGCGCACTGGAACAGGGTAAGCCCGAGCTCGCGGTCCACGCTTACGAAACCTGGGGCTTCGCGGGTCTAAAGAAGGAAGTCATCGAAACGCTGAACATCTGGGCCCGCTTCATTTACGCGCCGCTGCTCGACAATCGCGTGCGCACGGTTGCCGACGGCGTTGAGCCGGGTGCATACGGCCGCAAGGAAGCGTTCGAAGTACACAAGCGCTTGAGCCAACTGGGCCCCGTCAAGCCGCCACGGGAATTCGTCTTCATGGACCGCGCCGCGATCGGCCTCGGCGCCGTGTTCCTGCATCTTCAAGCGGAGTTGAATTTCTACAAACTCTTCAACGAAGAGATCGAGAACTTCACGTTGGCCACCGTCGCCAAGCGCCAGAAGGCCGCATTTGAAGCTGTGGGCGTTCCACTCCCGACTTAAGCGACGCTACGAAACAGGTCCGCCATTCGCTCTAGGCGATGCACAACCGACCTCGTTAAACTCGCCGCATGACCGACGACCTCCTCGAAGAATACGCGCCCGAGATTCCTGAAGGATTCTCGCGCATGAACTGGTTCCAAGGCTTCGGCCGACAGATCGGCCCGATGTATGAGCGCGTGAACCCGGACAAGACCTACATCCGCGCCTTCTTAGTCTCCGAAGCCCACACGAACGGCATGAAGAACTGTCACGGCGGCATGCTGATGGCGTTCGCGGACATGGCGCTTGGCCACGCGATCACCTTGGCCTCAAACCGCTATTGGGTCACGGTGCGCATGGTGACGGACTTCGTCGATGCCGCCCAAATCGGCGACTGGGTCGAAGGCACCGGCACGATCGCCGGCCACGACAGCGACATCTACACGGTCACCGGCCGCATTTGGTGCGCCGAGCGCACGATCATGACCGCCACCGGCATCTTCAAGGCCTTAGGCACACGGCCACAAAGGCGCAAAGCCTGATGTCGGCCAATCAGAACACGGGCCCGCTCGCCCGCTACAACGGCGAATTCGTCAAAGGCCCCGCGTGGTTCGAACAAACCGTCGCCGTCGTGCCTGAAGTCGCCTACGTGGAAGCCGCCGGCGCGCGCATCCGCTACCTCCGGTGGGGACAACGCAGCCGACCAGGCCTGCTTCTCGTCCACGGGAACGCCGCGCACGCGGAATGGTGGAGCTTCATCGCCCCGTTCCTCGCCTCCGACTACAACGTCGCAGCCCTCGACCTCTCCGGCATGGGCGACTCCGCACATCGCCCGCACTACTCGATGGAACTCTTCGTCGAAGAAGAACTCGCCGTCGCCAAAGCAGCCGGCATGTTCGATCACGAAGAACCGCCCGTCATCGTCGCGCACTCATTCGGCGGCTTCGTCACGATGCTGACCGGCGCGCTCTATGGCGACAAGCTCGCGGGTACCGTGATCGTGGACTCGCCGGTGAATCCACCGGATCGACCGGGCGGTCCGCCGCATCGCGAACTGCGCCCGCATCGCATCTACCCAACGTTGGAACAAGCGCTCGCCCGCTTCCGCCTCGCACCCGAACAACCGTGCGAGAACGACTACATTGTCGACTACGTTGCCCGCCGCTCGCTGAAGCAAGTAGAAGGCGGCTGGACCTGGAAGTTCGACCCGGCACTCTGGGCACACCGTTTCTCGATCGGCGACACGGCCGAACGCTTGCGCGCAACCAAGTGCCGCATCGCCGTCATGCGCGGCGAAATGTCGATCCTCATGCCCCACGAAGTCGGCGAGTACATGTTCAATCTCCTGGGCCGTGCTGCTCCAATGATCGAAATCCCCCAAGCTCGCCACCACGTCATGCTGGACCAGCCGCTCGCCTTCGTCGCCGCCCTGCGAGCACTCCTCGCCGACTGGAACCACTCGATGCCGACGCGGCGGGTGTAAGTCGGCATTGAAACGCCAAGAATCCGCGTCAAAAACGGCGGTTGCCCGCGAGGATTCGATTGCTATAGTCCGCCGCGATCCAAATCCTTTAGCGAATCCAAGGGGCTATCTTCCATGGCGAGCACGCCAACGACCTACAAGAAGGGCAGCCAAGACATCCGCGCCCAGCAAGACATGTTCTCCCTGTTCTGGAGCCTCACCAAAGGTGGCATCATTGTTACGGTGCTCATCCTGATCGTCCTCGCATATTTCTTCGGCTGACAGCCGCGCGGACATCACGCGGAATCCCGAACAGCAACGAACGCAGGTCTAGATGAAGGTCGGCATCCCGAAGGAACGGCGCGCGGGCGAGACCCGTGTCGCGGCCACCCCGGCAAGCGTCAAGAAGTTGAAGGCACTGGGCCTCGACGTCGTTGTTGAGGCGGGTGCCGGCGGCGCGTCATATTTTGCCGACCAAGACTACGTCGCCCTGGGCGCGACGGTGGGCAGCGCGGCTGACGCCTTCGGCGCCGATCTCGTCTTCAAGGTCACCCGCCCCGCCGACGACGAACTCGCGCAGATGAAGCGCGGCACGATCCTGGTCGCGATGCTGGCGCCATACGCCGACAAGGCGACGGTCGCGAAGTACGCAAGCGCGGGTATCGATACCTACGCCATGGAGTTCATGCCGCGCATCTCGCGTGCGCAGTCGATGGACGTGCTGTCGTCGCAATCGAACCTCGCGGGCTACAAAGCGGTCGTCGACGCCGCCGGTCTCTACGGGCGCATTTTCCCGCAGTTGATGACCTCCGCCGGCACGATCGTGCCTGCCCGCGTCTTCGTGATGGGCGTGGGCGTCGCGGGGTTGCAGGCGATCGCAACCGCCAAGCGCCTCGGTGCAATCGTCTCAGCGACGGACGTGCGCCTGGCGACGAAGGAACAGGTCCAATCGCTCGGCGGCACGTTCGTCATGGTCGAGGACGAAGAAACGAAGCAGGCCGAAACCGCTGGCGGCTACGCCAAGGAAATGTCCGACGCCTACAAGCAAAAGCAAGCCGCGCTGATTTCCGAGACCATCAAAAAGCAAGACATCGTCATCACGACCGCGCTGATTCCAGGCCGCCCCGCGCCGGTGCTGGTCACCGAAGCGATGGTGCGCACGATGAAGCCGGGTTCCGTGATCGTCGACCTCGCGGCGGAGCAGGGCGGCAATTGCCCGCTGACGAAGGCGGGTGAGACAATCGAAGTCAACGGCGTGAAGATCGTGGGCGCCGTCAACCTGGCGGGCCGCCTCGCGGCCGACGCCTCCTCGCTCTATTCGAACAATCTCGTGAACTTCCTGACGCCCTTTGTCGACAAGACGACGAAGGCGCTAAAGCTCGACCCGAACGACGACATCATCAAAGGCACATGCCTGACGCGCGGCGGCGAAGTCGTGCACCCCGCCGTGAAAGGCTGACGGAGACGACCATATGGAAGCGATCGATCCCTTCATCTTCCGCCTATCGATCTTCGTGCTGGCGATTTTCGTGGGCTACTACGTTGTGTGGAGCGTGACACCCGCATTGCACACGCCGCTGATGTCGGTCACGAACGCGATCTCCTCGGTCATTATTGTCGGCGCGTTGCTCGCGGTCGGCGTTGACCTGCTGTCGGCGGGCGAGGGCGGCTGGGTCGCAAAGATCTTCGGCGTGATCGCCGTGGCGCTCGCCAGCGTCAACATCTTCGGCGGCTTCCTCGTCACGCAGCGCATGCTCGCGATGTACAAGAAGAAAGAGAAGAAATAGCCGCATGTCGGACGGCGGCATCTCCCTATTCGATTTTGTGGCGGTCGGTCTCGCGATGGCGGCCGTCGGCGAAATCGTCGCCGGGCAGTTCTTCGCAAGCCGGCCGGACACTCACAAATTGATCCCGCATCTCCTGCTGTGGGAAGGCATCGCGATGTTTGCCTGCGCCGGCATTGTTTATGTCCGCCAAGACTTCGGCGTGAGCACGCTCGTCGCCATGATTGCAATCTGGATGGCGGGCGCCGGCGTCGGCCTGCTGCGCGCCGGCGTCTTCGACGCACCCCGAGAATAAGAAGAGAAGGTTCAAAAAGACGATGACCGCCGATCTCGCCGCACTTCTCTATCTCGCCTCAGGTGTGCTGTTCATTCTGGCGCTGCGCGGTCTGTCGAGCCCGGAGTCGTCCCGCCGCGGCAATAATCTAGGCATGATCGGCATGGCGATCGCGGTGGCGACCACGCTTGCGGTCTCGGCCCCCAGCGACACGCTGACCTGGCTGCTCATTCTGGTCGGCGTTGGCATCGGCGGCACGATTGGCGCGATCACGGCGAACCGCATCGCGATGACGCAGATGCCGCAGCTCGTTGCCGCGTTCCATAGCCTTGTCGGCCTCGCCGCCGTGTTCGTCGCCGCGGCGGCGCTCTATGCGCCGCAGGCGTTCGGCATCGGCGAACCCGGCAACGTGCACATGCAATCGCTGATCGAAATGTCTTTGGGCGTGGCCATCGGCGCGATCACGTTCTCAGGTTCCATCATCGCGTTCGCGAAGCTGAATGGCAACATGTCCGGCGCGCCGATCATCTTGCCCGCGCGGCACGTGCTGAACATAGCGCTCTTCGCCGCCATCGTGATCCTGATCGTCATGCTGGTCATGAGCCACGGCGCGAGCACCTGGACGTTCTGGGCCATCACGATCCTGGCGATCGTATTGGGCGTCACGCTCATCGTCCCGATCGGCGGCGCCGACATGCCCGTCGTGGTCTCGATGCTGAACTCTTATTCTGGTTGGGCTGCCGCGGGCATCGGCTTCACGCTGGAAAACTCCGCGCTCATCATCACGGGCGCGCTTGTCGGTTCGTCCGGCGCGATCCTCTCCTACATCATGTGCAAGGGGATGAACCGCTCGTTCATCTCGGTGATCTTGGGTGGTTTCGGCGGCGAGGTCGCAGGCGCCGCGGGTCACGCTGAGTCACGCCCCGTGAAGTTGGGCTCAGCCGACGACGCCGCCTTTATCATGAAGAACGCATCGTCGGTGATCGTCGTGCCCGGCTACGGCATGGCGGTGGCGCAAGCCCAGCATGCGCTCCACGAAATGGCGAACAAGCTGAAGAAGGAAGGCGTGAAAATCTCCTACGCCATCCACCCGGTCGCGGGCCGCATGCCCGGCCACATGAACGTGCTGCTCGCCGAAGCGAACGTGCCCTACGACGAAGTCTTTGAGCTCGAAGACATCAACAGCCAGTTCCCGACAGCCGATGTCGCCTACGTGATCGGCGCGAACGATGTGACGAACCCTTCCGCGAAAACCGACCCGAAGTCGCCGATCTACGGCATGCCGATCCTCGACGTCGAAAAGGCCAAGACCGTGCTCTTCATCAAGCGCGGCATGGGCTCGGGCTACGCGGGCGTCGAAAACGAACTCTTCTTCCGCGACAACACGATGATGCTGTTCGGCGACGCGAAGAAAATGACCGAAGAAATCGTCAAGGCGCTGGGATGACCCCGCAGATCCGCGACGCCGATCTCTCGCGCGACACCGCGGTTCTGCAACGTTTCATAGTCAGTTCGAACATCTACGAGGCGCGGTTCGAATCCGACCGCCGCCTCGACGCCGGTGCGGGCCCGGAATATCTGCTGCAGCTCGTCGATAGCGCGACGAAGAAGCGAGGCCGCATCTTCGTTGCGGAAGAGGGTGGCTCGCCCATCGGCTGGGCGGTTTGTTATGTCGAACAGCACGAGCCGTTCGTGAAGGAAGCAGAGCGCCCGTATGGCTATGTCTCCGAATTGTTTGTCGAAGAAGCCTACCGCGGCCGACATATCGGCCGGGCACTACTGAATGCCTGCGAGGATCACTTCCGGGCGCTTGGCATGAAAACAGTGTTGATTGCGGCACTTTCCGCGAACACCCGCGCCCTAAACGCCTATCGTGCGACTGGCTACACTGACTACGCTATTAACCTTCGCAAGGTACTCTAGACCGCTTCTCACACATCTGCGAAACGGGTTAGAGAAGAAGACCGTTCGTGCCAAAGGATTCGTTTAAGATGACGATGCGCCGCTTCGCACCTCTCCTGGTCGCCGCCTTGTTTTTGACCGTGGCCGGCTGCACGAACCCGTTCTCCAGCACGCAGTCGAGCAGCACGGCGGCGCCGGAAGAGGCGCCTGAGGTCAAGGCCGCGATCGAACAATTCGTCGCCAAATACAATTCTCATGACGCCGATGGTGTCGCCGAGTTCTACGCCGACGACGCGAATTTCCGTTGGATCGAAGATGGCCGCGTTGTCTACGAAGGCCGCACCGCCGCGGTCACCGGTCTGACAAGCTTCTTTGCGGGCTTCGGCGATAGCCGCTTGGATGCTTACGATATCAAAGTGTCGATGCTGACCGACGAATCCGCGGTAGCCTCCTTCAAGTTCAGCCAGGTCGTGGCGGCGAACGGCCAGGCCTCGCTCAAGTTCGAAGGGACGATGTCGCTGGCCATGTCCGACCGCGACGGCGGCTGGAAAATCGTCGTCGGCCACAAAAGCTCGAATGGCGGCCCGCACTAACCTTAGTCGCGGAAATCACGACCTTTTGTTCAGTTGATCTGCGCCTGCGCGCCGTGGTTCTGTCCCCTCGGGGGCAGGGTAGTTGGCGTAATGGGGGACGCAGTCCTCAAGTTGACAGGCGTGACCAAGCGGTACGGCGATTTCCTCGCCGTGGACCGCGTGACGTTCGACGCGCCGCGCGGCCGGATCTTGGGGCTCTTGGGGCCTAACGGCGCCGGCAAAACTTCGACGCTGCGCATGATCCTCGGCATCAGCGCGCCCACGGAAGGCGAGATTGCGATCTTCGGCCGCGCACCAGGACGCGCCGTGCAACGCCGCATAGGCTACCTGCCGGAAGAGCGCGGTCTCTACAAACGCATGACCGCGCTCGACACGATCACGTATTTCGCAAAGCTCAAGGGCCTGTGGGGCGGCAAGGCCCGCCGCCGCGCCGGCGAACTGCTCGATGAGCTGGGCCTCGGCGACGTCAAAGATCGGCGCATCGAGGCGCTGTCGAAAGGCATGGCACAGAAGGTGCAGCTCGCAACCGCCATCGCGCACGAACCCGAACTCGTGATTCTCGACGAGCCGTTTTCGGGGCTTGATCCCATCAACCAGAACGAACTCGAAGTCGCGATCCGCCGCCTCGCGAATGCAGGCACGACGGTGCTGTTTTCGACCCATACGATGAGCCACGCCGAGCGCCTCTGTGACCGCTTCGTGATCCTCGTGAAAGGCCGCAAGGCGTTCGACGGCACGCTGGAAGAGGCGCGCGCCGAAATACCACGCACGATCAAACTCGAATCCGCAAACGACTTGAGCTTCCTCTCGGGCGTCAAAGGCGTAACTGATGTTGTGCCCCCGCACGACGATATCAAGCATTGGGAAATCGTGCTGGCGAAGGGCGCTGATCCGCAAGCCGTGCTAGCCGCCTGTTTCGAACACGGTGCGAAGTTGACACGTTTCGATTCCTCCCCACCCACGCTGCACGAAGTCTTCGTCGTGCTCGCGGGCGGCGACGTCGGGGACGCCGAACCATGAGACAGGTTTGGCTCATCGCCTGGCATGGCTTTATCCAGCATGTGACTTCGCGCGCGTTCCTGTTCGGCTTGCTGATGCTGCCGCTCTACATGCTGATCGGCGGCGCGGCGCCGAGCGCCTCGCAAGCCCCGCTCGACGCGTTGGGCGGCTCGATTCGCCATTTCGCGGTCGTTGACAAGACGGGCGTCATGCTGCCCGCGATCGACGCCGCCCTGGAACGCGACGTGACGGCGCGCGGGTTGATTGTGCTCTCGGCCTACGCCGACGAAAACGCCGACAAAGATCGTCTGCGCGACGAGGCCCCGGAACTTGCAAGCCTTCTGCTCGATGGCGATGCGTTCAGCGAAGCATCGATCGACGCCATCGAAGCACGCGGCGGCGTCAGTCAGACCTTCGTGGAACTGCGTCCCTATCTGAAACCGGACTCGCCTAATTTCATCGCCCCTGTCCGCCGCTTCTTCCGTGTCGATCTACCCGAAGACATCGACGACAGCGACGACATGCTGCGCGCCGCCGAGCCCTACCTCGCCGCCGACAAGCTAATCCCGGGCCCCTACGGACCCGTAGCTCTCTGGGCGATCTTGTTCATTCCGAAGGATTTCCTTGATGGCAAAGCGAACGCGACCTACGTCACCGACGACACGAACCGCGTGTTCCTGCGCGAAGTATTGCGTCAAGCGCTCGACGCCGAACTGAAGCGCCGGCAAGCCCAGGCGCTCGGCGTGCCCAGCGAAGAAACCACCAAGCTGCTGACCACGTCGGGCCGCATCGAAACGCTCGACCCCGACCCGGATCGTTTAGGCGCCCTCAGCCACGTGCGCCAACTGAACGTCATCGGGGCCGTAGTCGTCTATCTGATGCTGTTCATGGCCGTCTTCATGACCGCCAACATGGTCGTGATGGCGCTGGTTGAGGAAAAGAGCAACCGCGTCGCCGAACTGCTGCTCTCATGCGTGCGCGCCGAGACTTTGATGGCGGGCAAACTGTTCACCGGCCTGCTGCTCGCGTTGCTCCTCGTCGGCGTCTGGGCGACGAGTGCCTATGCCAGCGTCGATACGCTGTTCCCGACCGCGAAAGTGGTCGTCGAAAACCTGACCGCGAATTTCAAAGACCCCGCGCAGTTCCTGATGCTCTTCACGTTCTTCTCACTCGCCTACCTGACCGTGGGCTCTTTCTTCCTCGCAGCCGGCAGCGCCGCAACCTCGATCACCGACGCACAGACGATTGTGGCGCCTGCGACCATGATCTCGCTCCCGATCTTCATGCTGCCGATCGCCGTCGCGTACGATCCAATGGGCCCACTCGCGCGCTTCGCGTCCTACCTGCCGGTCTTCGCGCCGTTCACGATGATGGTGCGTTCACTGAGTGCGCCCGAAGGCATCGACGTCCTGGGTGCGCTGGTTGTTAGCGTGCTGACGCTCTGGTGGATGATCCGCCTGGTCGCCCGCGTCTTCCGCGCCAATCTTCTGCGGCCGGATTCCGGCGGCACGTTCCTGGGTTTCTTGCGCGACCTGTTCGGCCGCCGCAGGCCCGCTTGAATCAATGAGGCCGCCGAGTGAACCCGGCGGCCTCAACCCCTCTAACTCGGAAATTCTTTAGCGCGGGCCGCCAGGGCCACGCGGCTTCATCACCTTCGGCGTGCGGGGCAGAACGCCCTCGCGCTGCAGCTTCTTGCGTTGCAGTTTGCGCGCACGGCGTACGGCTTCGGCCTTCTCGCGTGCACGCTTCTCGGACGGCTTTTCGTAGTGATTGCGCAGCTTCATCTCGCGGAACAGGCCTTCGCGCTGCATCTTCTTCTTCAGCGCCTTCAGGGCCTGATCGACATTGTTGTCACGCACGATGATCTGCAAAGGAAGCCTCCGGCTAAACAAAACCGGGCAACGCCGTGGTTAGCGCTGCCCGCCAATTCGGCGCGGTTGATACCAGAGGGATGCGGCGCTGTCCACCCTTGGAAGGGCAGCGCAGCGCCGTCATATAACCCCTATGACGATCCGAAAAATCGCACGTATGGGCCATCCCGTGCTGGGTCAAAAGGCTGAGGCCGTCACCGATTTGGCGGACCCGGAACTGCGACGACTTGTCGAGGACATGGTCGAAACCATGATCGACGCGAACGGCGCAGGACTGGCCGCTCCCCAGGTGCACGAATCGATCCGCCTTGTGATCTTTCAAGCGCCGGCCCACCGCTCCGACCCGGGCCTGAGCGAGGACGAGGCGTTCGATCACACCGCAGCGCTCACCGTGCTGGTGAACCCCGAGATCGAGATCCTATCGCCCGAGAAAGAGGGCGGCTGGGAAGGCTGCCTCTCCGTTCCGGGCCTACGCGGTTGGGTCGAACGACCGGCCCACATCCGCTATCGGGGCATGGGTCTCGACGGCAAACCGATCGAACGGATCGCCAAGGGCTTTCACGCCCGTGTAGTCCAACACGAATGCGACCATCTTGATGGTATCCTCTACCCGCAACGCATGAGCGACCTGACGAAGCTCATCTTCGAAAGCGAGACGAAACATTGGCTCGAACCAAAAGAGTGAAGGGCACCGCGACCGCGACCGAAAAATGGCGCGAAAAGATCCTGACCGAGGCGCTGGCTCACGTCGCGTTCGACGGATGGCATGACAAAACGCTGAAAGCGGCCGCTGAGAAAGTCGGCGCCAGCGACGCCGAACTGAAAGCGGCGTTCCCGCGCGGCGTCGCGGACGCGTTGCTCTTCTTCTCAAGCGAAGCCGACCGCCAAGCCACCGAAGCGATCGAAGCCGCCGACCTGAAAGCCATGCGCGTGCGCGAACGCGTGACCTTCGCAGTTCGCCAACGCATCGAAGCCGTGATGAAGCACAAAGAAGCCGCCCGCCGGGGCGCCGCCGTCTTCGCGCTCCCGCAACACGCGATCGACGGCGCGACAGCAATCTATCGAACGGTCGACGCGCTCTGGCGCGCCGTCGGCGACACATCCGCCGATTTCAATTTCTACACCAAGCGCGTACTGCTTTCGGGCGTCTTCACGACGACCATGCTCTTCTGGTTCGCCGACAACAGCGAAGGTCATCAAGACACGTGGAAGTTCCTCGACCGCCGCATCGCGGATGTGATGCAGATCGAAAAGGTGAAGGCTCAGGTGACGAAACTCGCTGAAGGCCTACCGAACCCACTGACGATCTTGGGCGCACTGCGTTACCCGCGGCGGTGAACTATTTCTCTGGCCGAAGGCCCAACGGGTAGAGTCGCGTCACGTGCCCCATCTTGCGCCCTGGCCGCGCTTCGCCCTTGCCGTAGAGATGCACCGCCGTTGATGGCGTGCGCGCGTACTGCTCCCAGGCCTCCGCTTCGTCGCCCAATAAGTTCGTCATCACGGCGTCGGAGTGGCGCGCCGGATCGCCAAGCGGCCAACCCGCGATCGCGCGAACATGCTGTTCGAACTGGTTGACCGCGCAGGCGTCAATTGTCCAGTGTCCGGAATTATGCACGCGCGGCGCGATCTCGTTGACCAGCAGCCGCCCGTCGCGCGTCTCGAACATCTCCACCGCCATCACGCCCACATAGTCGAACGCCTGAAGCAGTTGCGCCGCAATCTTCGCCGCCTCTGCCTTTACGCGTTGTGCCGCCTTCGCCGGCGCCAATGTCGTGCGCAAAACATGCTGCTCGTGCTGGTTCTCGACCAAGTCGAAGCACGCAATTTGTCCGTCTTGGCCGCGCGCCGCAACAACCGAAAGCTCGCGCGCAAAGTCGACGAACCCTTCAAGAATGCAAGGCACGCGCTTCAGCTCGTTCCACGCAGCCGTAAGCTGATCGTTCGTACGAAGTATCCTCTGCCCTTTGCCGTCATACCCAAGCCGTGCCGTCTTGAGCACCGAGGGCGTGCCCACGCTCTTCAGCGCCGCCTGCAACGAGGCATCGGAATCGATCAAAGCAAATGGCGTGGTCGCAATACCGCGCTCGCGCGCAAACGTTTTTTCCCGGAAGCGGTCTTGAATGACACTGAGCGCGGTTGGGCTGGGCCGCACCGACTTCAATCCACTTAGCACGCTGGCCGCATCGCCCGGCACGTTTTCGAACTCGTACGTGACGACATCGACACCGCGCGCGAACTTCACCAACGCTTCGTGGTCGCCGTACGAAGCGACGACGTGGCTATCGCAAACTTGAAACGCCGGCGCATCCGCCTCCGGTGCATAGATCGCGGATTTGAGGCCAAGCCGCGCCGCGGCCATCGCAAGCATCCGCCCCAGCTGACCGCCGCCCAAGATGCCGATGGTCCCGCCGGGAGGAACGACGCTCAAGGATGATCCTCGTCCACCGGCGCCTCTGGCACGTCCGCGGTCTGGCGCGCGCGATACGCGTCGAGGCGCTTCGCCAGTTCCTTGTCGTTGAGGGCCAAGATCGCCGCCGCAAGCAGCGCCGCGTTGATCGCGCCTGGCTTGCCGATTGCAAGTGTCCCCACAGGAACGCCGCCCGGCATCTGCACGATGGAGAGCAAACTGTCCAAACCGTTCAATCCGGTCGCAGCAACAGGCACGCCCAGCACCGGCAGCGTCGTCATCGCCGACGTCATGCCGGGCAGATGCGCGGCGCCACCGGCGCCCGCGATGATTACCTTCATCCCTCGCGCTTTCGCGCCCTTTGCATAGGCATAAAGCCGGTCGGGCGTGCGGTGCGCCGACACAACGCGCACTTCGTAGCGCACGCCGAGTTTCTCCAGCGTCTCGCCTGCGGCGGCCATCGTCGCCCAGTCGGATTTGCTGCCCATGATGATGCCGACGTCGGCACCTTCGCGATCGATTGTTTTGGAGATGTCTTTGGTGGCCGCTTTGGCCATGGGCTTCCCTCGGACGCTTGAGAACTGCGCCGCCGTCGAAAAGAAGCGCCGGACTATAGGGCTTGGGACCCGCG
Organism: Micropepsaceae bacterium; assembly: GCA_044220975.1. Lineage (GTDB taxonomy): Bacteria > Pseudomonadota > Alphaproteobacteria > Micropepsales > Micropepsaceae > SZUA-430. Next base: position 19,787 of record JBGAPZ010000012.1, read on the forward strand.
ATGTGAAACCCGCCCGCATTAAGCATTTGGTCGCAGTTTTCCACTTAACGATGACCCCAAGCGTGCGGCATGCTTAGGACCATGATGAAAGGCGCCCGATGAAAGCCGTGGGCAAAACGACGAAGGACGCGACCGGCGCGCTTGGCATCCCCGAGGCGGAGCTCACGCCCCGCGTTCGCGAGGTGATCGCTGGCCTGACATCCGAGATCGGACACTTAAGGGCGCGCCTCGAATCGCTCGAAACCGTCGCAGACCAGGACAGCCTTCTCCCGATCCTAAATCGCCGCGCGTTCGTGCGCGAAATGGCGCGCATCATGACGTTCGCAGAGCGTTACGACCTAACGACCAGCCTAGTCTATTTCGACCTCGACAACCTCAAGGTCATCAATGATACCGACGGTCACGCCGCGGGCGACGCTGCCTTGCGCCATGTCGCGGCCGTCATCGCCGGCAATGTTCGAAAGTCGGACGTCGTGGGAAGGCTGGGTGGAGACGAATTCGGCGTCATCTTGCCCAAGGCCGATCAGGCGCTCGCCGACAAGAAGGCTGGCGCGCTGGCGAGGCTGCTGACGGCGCAACCGTTCTTGTGGCAGGGCAGGGTCCGCTCGATCACCATCGCGTATGGCATTCACACCTTTACAAAGGGCGAAGATCCGGAAGCCGCAATCGCTGCCGCCGATAAGGCGATGTACACCGTCAAGCGAGCCAAGTAGCTAGGCTATGATGTCGGGGACGATCTCGCCCTCGAGCCTCGTGATCAAGTCGCGCAACATCAACTTGCGCTTTTTGTAGCGCGTCAGTTGCAACTGATCGATCGAACCAGACGCGATCAACGATTGGATTTCCTCGTCGAGCGTTCGATGCTCGGAACGAAGTTCGGCAAGCTTGGCGAGTGTCGCTTTGTCGGCGGAATCGGAAGTGCCGGGTGCGTTCGTCGAAGAGCTTATGCTCACGACGGTCAGACCAGCACTTTCTCCGCCGTCGGCGTCTTTGGAAGATCCCATGAGGGGCGCGAACGATCGAGCTGGTTGCACGTCACGTGAAAGTGGAAATCTATCATGAAAACGCTGGTATGTCTTTGTTGAATTACGCCCTATGCGATGCGAAAGCGCTTTACTTTTCAAAGACTAAGCGGTCCACGCGCGGGGCCGTGGGCTTAAGACATTATTCGCATTTCATGCGCGCGCCCCGCTGACAAGCGTCCGATTCTGTGTTTTAGTTTGTGGGCTGAAAAGGAGGCTACCTACATGGCCCTTGAGTCGCATATCCAAGAACTTTCGGATAAGCACCATAAGCTGGACGAGCTAATTCAAGACGAATTGCACCGCCCGCTCCCAGACGACATCCTGCTCTGCGATCTAAAAAAGCGAAAACTCCGACTCAAAGAAGAGATCGAACGCTTACGGCACGACATCCACTAAGCCGCGTTCCACCACCCGAAGACATGTAACTGAGCGTTTGAAGCGCTACCGGCGCAGCGGCTTCGCGTGACCTCCACGCAGCCGGTGCGCTCTCTGGGGGCCTAACTTCGTACGCTCCGGTCGATCTGCTTGCGATATCGAGCGGGCGTCGCACCGACCTGGGCTTTGAACGCGCGCGTGAAGTGTGCCTGGTCGCAAAAGCCGACAGCAGCCGCGATTACGGCAAGGCTTGCATCCGTCTCGCGCATCATCGTGGCCGCCTGCGCGAGACGCCGTTCGCGCACATAAGCGCCGACCGACTTCCCGAAGCTTGACCGAAAAGCACGCGCCAGGTGGCCCGCACTGATCCCGACATCGCCGGCAAGCAGCGCCAAGCTGAGTGTCGCAGAAGGCTCAGCTTCGATTCGGTCGAGTGCCGCGGCTAGCCAGCGCGGATGACCCGCACGCGTGAAACCATCGACGCGCACCAAGCCGGTCAGAAGTTCGCAAAGCAAGCTCTCGATTGCGACCTGCGCGGCAGCGTCGGTGCATCGTAGTTCGCGCGCAATCGCTTGACCCAGAGCCAACGAACGCCGCGTTCGCTGGTGAACGTAGGTGTCTGAGAGCGCGTCAAACCCTTGCGCCTCAAGCCATGATCGCCTCGGAAATAGACTGAGGCAAAGCGCGGCCGTCGCTTCGAAGCGTTCCGCGTGCACGCAATCGGGCGGTCTGACCAGCAAGCTGCCCGGTCCGCAGCTTTCTTCGCGCCGGCCCGAGCTTTCTTCGAAGCCGCTCGCGAGCACCAGGCACCATTGGTATTCGTCCTGATGCCGGTGAGCCGGGATCACCTCGCGCGGACGATGAACGCCGAGTCCCACCGCGACCCCGCCGAAGTCGCGCTGCGCAAGCGGGCGGCCATACGTGCTCAGCGCGGGTAGAAAGGCGACATCCATAGAGAACCAACCGATTGTCACGCCGGTACAAGACGGAGCTATGAAATCAGAGATTTGCTTCCTCCGCGCGCATCAGAGGGGCAGTTCACGTGGATTTGCGGTCTTGTGTCTTTGCGGTGGTGGCGGTTTGCCTGGCTTCGGCCGGCGGACTGCAGGCGCTCGCCGCTCCTGAGAGCTTCGAGGCGGGTGAGGGCGCCTACATTGCAGGCAAGCTCGAAGAGGCCCGCGCTGCCTATGCGGCGACCGCGGCCTCGGTGGCCGCATCGCCGAAGGCACGGGCCGCCTCGCTGCGCGAACTCGCGACGATGGCCTGGCGCTTAGCTGGCGATGACGCGTCGGCCGAGCGGTATTTCGCCGACGCGCTAGCAGTCGGCGCCGATCTAAGCCGGACGCACGCCGAACGCGCGCGCTTCTACGTTGAGCGCAAGCGCTTCAATGAAGCCTATGCCGCTGGCGAAGCCGCAGTCGGAAGCGCCACGACAAAGGGTGAGCGCCTTGGCGCAACGCTCGCCCTCGCAAGGAGCGTACTCTCCAAACTGGACGGCGTGCCAGTCTCCAAGCAGAGCGAAGCCGACGCGGCGCAATTGGGTCACGCGCGCGCTTTGATCTTGCAATTCGCAGACGCGCCCCCGCTCACCCTCGATCTCTCGGAGGCGTTGCTCGAAGTCGCGCTGCGCTTGGACGATGGGCAGGCCGTCCTGATGGCGTGGCGCTCCTACGCGCGCGAAGGCGCGGAGGTTGGCGTATGGAAGCCGGCTGCCCAACGTCTCGCTGCGGTACTTCCCGGATGGCGCGGAAGGTCACCATCGCGTGCAGAACGCGCCGAGATCTTTGAAGCGCTGGCCACATCGCAATTCTTCGACCTCGCCGCCCTAGTTGCCAACGATGATCGCGTGCCTGGCAAGGATGAGTTTCTTGCCAACGCGCGCGTGGGTGAAGTGGTCGCTTATGCCAAGCTGATCGAGGACACGCGCACGCTCACAGACGCCTACTACCGCGACGTCGCCAACGGTAAACGCGACGCCGCCCAGTGGCGCGGGTCGCTGATCGCGCTCGCCCAGTCGTTCTGGAGCCATCTGCATTTCAACGGTCGACCGCCGGCGTTCAGCCCAGAGGCTTTAGCGCCCGAGTTCGAGCATCGCTTTGGCGCGTACATGGGCATCGGACAGACCGGCGGCTACGAAGACCTGCACTACGCACATATCTTCATCGACGACGCCCGAACCATCGATCAATACGGCCATCGCGCGCAGATCAGACGGATTGCGCTCGATCGCATCGTCAGCAACGGCTACGAGAGCTGGCTTTGGGACGGCCGCCAAGCGCATGGCGGTTGGGCGCGCACCGACCGAGTCTATCAAGTGCGGCCCGGCTACGCCGACGGCGCGCTCGCGCAATGGGAACTGCTCACCGATCCGAATCTGCGCGCCGAAGAGGAAGCGCGCATTGCCCGCCTCACCGCCGGCGACGACGAGATCGCGCGCAAAGACGGGACGGGTTATCTGCCGGGCCTCGCGGCACGCCTCGATTGGCAAGGCCTGAACGCGATCTTGAATCACCTCCGCGAACGAGGCGACACCGATTTGAAGCAGCGCTTCATCGTCGATTTCACGCGCATAGGGCTCGACGCCAACTTCTTCGCGCATGAGGGGCGCCACGTTCTCGACAAGCAAGCCTTCCCGTCCCTTCAGGCGGAAGAACTCGAGTTTCGCGCCAAGCTGTCGGAGATCGCGTTCTCCGAACAACCACGCTGGAGCTACGGCCCGATCGTGAACCCGAACATCGCCGACAAGTCCTCCCCCCATGGCCGCGCCAACAAGCGGATCATGCAAGGGCTCGTCGTTTGGATGAAAAAGCACCGCGCGGCGATCGCAAACCTCGACCCCGCACGGCCCATGCTCCCGCAATTGGACAAACTCACCGACGAACAATTGCGCGAAGCCATGCGCGCTATGGACCCCTGGGCGACGAAGTAACGGCAGAGATCAAGCCGCTTCCGCTTTTTCCCGGAGCTTGAACTTCTGAATCTTGCCGGTGGATGTCTTCGGCAGTTCGCAGAAGATGATCGTGCGCGGCACCTTATAGCCCGCGATTTGGCTCTTCACGAAGGCGATGATGTCGTCCGCCGCGGCGCTCGACCCAGATTTGAGCTCCACGAATGCGACCGGCGTCTCGCCCCATTTTTCGTCCTGCTTGCCGACCACGGCCGCAAGCGCGATCGCCGGATGCTTCATCAGCACGTCCTCGACCTCGATCGATGAAATGTTCTCGCCGCCCGAAATGATGATGTCCTTCGACCGGTCTTTGAGCTGGATGTAGCCGTCCTTGTGCCAGACACCCAGGTCGCCGGAATGAAACCAACCGCCCTTGAACGCGGCTTTGCTCGCTTTCGGGTTCTTCAGATACCCTTTCATCACCACGTTACCGCGGAAGAAGACCTCACCCATCGTCTCGCCGTCGTGCGGCACGTCTTTCATCGTCGCCGGGTCCTTGACGCTCAGCGCCTCCAGCACTGGATAGCGTACGCCTTGGCGCGCTTTGATCTTCGCGCGCTCCTCCATCGGCAATGCGTCCCACTCGCTATGCCACGCGTTCACGACCGCGGGACCGTACGTCTCCGTCAACCCGTAGACGTGATGCACCTGGAAGCCCGCGGTCTCCATCCGCGCGAGCGTTGCCGCAGGCGGTGGGGCCGCAGCGGTCATGAACTCGACGCGTGTTTTGAGCGCGCGCCGTTCCGCGTCGCTCGCATTGACCAGCATTCCCATGACGATCGGCGCGCCGCACATATGGGTCACGCCATAACGCGCGCACGCGTCGAACATGTTCGCCGCCGTCACCCGGCGCAGACAAACATGCGTGCCGGCCACGACCGAAATCGTCCATGTGAAGCACCAGCCGTTGCAGTGAAACATCGGCAGCGACCAGAGGTACACCGGATGGGCCCGGATCGATGCCGAGATCACGTTTCCCATCGCAAGCAGGTAGGCGCCGCGCGAATGGAACACGACGCCCTTCGGGTTCCCCGTCGTGCCGCTGGTGTAGTTCAACGTAATCGCCTGCCACTCGTCGGCGGGCAGAGACCATGCGAATTCCGGATCGCCGCTGCTCAAGAAATCTTCGTACTCGATTTCGCCGATCAACTCGCCGCCGTCGAACTCCGAATCATCGATCCCGATCAAATAGGGCTTAGCCTTGCAGAGCTTCAATGCATCCCGAGCGAGCGCTCCGAACTCTTTGTCGACGATCAGAACCTTCGCCTCGCCGTGATCGAGAATGAACGCAACCTCCTGCGCGCTGAGCCGGTAGTTTATCGCGTTCAACACGCCTTGCGTCATCAACACGCCGTAATGCGCGTCCAGCATTGGCGGAATGTTCGGCGCGATCACCGCGACCGTGTCGCCCAATCCGACACCGCGCTTCGTCAGTGCCGAAGCAAGCCGGCGGCATCGCTCGTAGAACGTCGCATAAGTGATCTTCTGCTCGCCGTGCAGAATGGCGATGTGGTTGGGAAACGTGAATGCCGCCCGCTCCAAGAACGTAAGCGGCGAGAGCGATTGATAGTTCGCGGGGTTCTTGTCGAGATCGAGCGTATAGGGGTTCGAATGACGCTTGCCCTTCGCGGCCAGCTTAGCCTTCGATACCGCTGTCGCATTCTGCTTGGCCAAGCTTCTTACCGGCTTCTTGATGGCCTTACCCTTGCGCGCGGACGGCATTTCGACACCCTTTTATTTGGATTGCGCGGGACGTTAGCGAAGCAGACAGGGGCCGCGCAACGCCGCACATTCACCCCTCGCCCTGCTTGCGGGAGAGGGGCGGGCGGCGAGGGGGGAGGCGCGACGCTGGCGCCCTGGCTGGCGCCCTGGCGTTTCGCTATCCAAACTCACATGCACCGCGTCACCACCGCCGACTACCGTAAAATCCTCTCGTTGCTTGCAACGGCCGTGATCATGCTGCTCGCCAACGGGCTGCAAGGCACGCTCGTTCCGGTGCGCGCGCACGAAGCAGGCTTCACGGCAACGGCGATCAGTCTGATCGGTGCCGCCTATTTCACCGGCTTCGTCAGCGGTTGCTTCCTGGGTCCGCGCCTGATTCACCGCGTGGGCCACATCCGCGCCTTCGCGATTCTGGGTGCATTGACCGCAGCGATCGTTTTGATCCACGCGCTGATCGTGAACCCCTATGTCTGGGCTTTGCTGCGCGCCGGCATCGGCTTTTGCGCCGCCGGCATGTTCGTGATCTTGGAAGGCTGGCTGAACCAGCAAGCGCGCAACGAAATTCGCGGGCGCGTCTTCACGACCTACGCCGCGCTCAACAACCTCGCGCTGCTGGGCGGCCAGTACCTGTTCACGCTCGGCAATCCGGGTTCATACGAGCTGTTTTCGATCTGCGCGATCCTGACAATGCTGTGCCTAGTCCCTGTCGGTGTCACGCGCCAGCCGGAACCGCAAAGCCACAGCCGCGCAAGGCTTCGTCCCGGTCGTCTCTATCGGCTCTCGCCAGTGGGTGCCGTAGGTGCCGTCGCGGTGGGTCTCGCCAGTGGCGCGTTCTGGATTTTGGCGCCGGTCTACGCCGACTCGCGCGGCATGCACGGCGACAACCTCGCACTCTTCATGTCGATCGTGATCTTCGGTGGCGCGCTCGCCCAGTTCCCGCTTGGCCGCCTCTCGGACTTCACCGATCGCCGGCTGATCATCGGCATCGCGGCTGCTTTCGCCGCGTTCGCCGGCGTGATGCTGGCCAACCCCGCGCCGTTCGGCATCGACGGCGAAACGTGGCTGCTCGCGGGCGGCTTCCTCTATGGCGCGACAGCGTTCCCGATCGGCTCACTCACCAATGCGCATCTGAACGATCACGCCGATAAAGGCGAAATGACGGAGGTCGCGAACTCGAACCTCTTCCTCTATGGCATCGCCGCCGCCATGGGTCCGCTCTTTGCGGCCGTAGTCGTCAACGTCTGGGGCTTGAGCGCGATTTTCTTCTACACGGCCACAATTCACGTGACCTTTATGGCCTTCGTGATGATCCGTGTCTTCCTCCGGGCTCCCATCGCCCGCGAGAAACGGCCAAACTTCGAGCCCGCCGCCGTCCAACCGGCAGCGCCGGTCCGCCTGCAAGGCGAACCGGTGGCCGGAAAGTAGTCGTTACGGCTTATCGCGTGTGCGCTGGAACGACGCGAACACCGATGCCGGATCGTATTTCAGCTGCGGCGCTTCTTCTTCGGCTGGAGCCTCGGCTTCGACCGCATCGCTTGCTGGTTTCAGCGTAGCGCCCTTCGCTTCGGGCGGTGCGTTCTTCGCCTTGCGCGCGGAGGCTTTCTCGACCGCGAGATCGAGTTCCAGCTGCGAACAAAGGCTCAGCGTCACCGGGTCGACTGGCTTAATGTTCTGCATGTTCCAGTGTCCGCGATTGCGGATCAGCTGGATCGTCGACTTCGTGGTGCCCAGCAGCTTGCCGATCTCCGCATCCGTCACTTCCGGATGATTGCGCACCAACCAAAGGATGGCGTCCGGCTTGTCTTGCCGGCGCGACACCGGCGTATAGCGCGGGCGTCCCTTCTGCTTGGCGCTCGGCATATCGACCGCGGACTTCGTCATCACCAGTCGCTTGCGCGGATCTTTCTCGGCCGCCGCAATTTCTTCGCGCGTCAGCTGCCCCATCATCACGGGGTCAAGCGGCACGATCTTTTCCGGATGCATGTCGTCGGCCATGGCTTTGATCTCGAGCGCATGCAGCGCGCAAAATTCGCCGATCTGGTCGAAGGTCAACGTCGTTTGATTCAAGAGCCACATGGCCGTCGCCTTGGGCATCAATGGCTTCGTCATAGGTAAAACCTCTCCGCTTGGCGCCAGCGGGTTCGAGCCGCCAGGCCGGAAATTCACCTCAGAATGAAGGGAGTTTCAGGCGCCTATATAGTCGGTCGCGTGGCCTGAGGGAAGCCGAATCCACCCGCGGAAATGTGCGTTTATCGGTTATGCCGAGGGAGACGCGCGCGCAAAGGCGTCGCGTTAGTTGATCGGTTGCCCGAGGTAGAGCAGCGTGAAGCCCAGCGTATCGGTAAGTCCGTGCGCAACGATGGCGGGCCACAGGTTCCGCCCCCACGCCGATACAGCGATGCCGGTGATGATGGCGCCGACGCCGATCGAAACCATGCCAACCGGCCCCTGGTACCAATGGGCGAGCCCGAACGCGACCGCTTGCCCAATGATGGCCAATCCCCACGCGACACGGCTGCCGCCGAAAAAATCCGCGAGCCTGGTCATCAGGTAACCGCGATAGAGAAACTCCTCACCGAACGCAGCGAACGCCCAGACCGCCGGAATTATCACCAGGAACATCGGCAAATTGCCTTTGATCGCCGAGAAGGTCTCGGCGTCGAGGTGCGGGTTCGCGCCGGTCCATTCCACGATGAGCGGTGTCGTGTACTGGCGCAGCACGTTGTCAAAGCCGATCTCGACGACGGCCAGCAATATGCCAAGGCCGATGTAACGTAGCCACCGCGGCGTGATGAGCCCGAACTGCGCCAACTCTTCGCCGCGCAGTTTCAGCCAAGCAATAAGCAACAGCACCAGCGCAAAGGCGATGTACGTGTGGTGTAGGAGCGGCATATCCGGCAGCACAATGCCCGCAGCAAGCGCCGTCGCGACGAGCCACGCAGGCCCGAAACCGCGAAGCGCAAAAACGGCCGCGACCTCCACCAGATTAAACACGCGCGCTGCGTTGCCGTTCATGAATGACGCCCCTAGAAGCGATTGATCGTTTCAATCTCATTTAGTACTAATAGTACTATTGCGAAAGAGTGCACCGATGACAAAATCGCGAGCAGGCCTGACGGAGCTGGAAGGCGCCATTCTGGGCGTGCTCGTGCGGGCGCCGGCCTCGACGGCCTACCGCGTTCGCCGCGTATTCCAAGAGTCGCGCTCGGCCGAATGGAGCGGCAGCGCCGGCGCGGTCTATCCGGCGATCCGCCGTCTGGTGGCTGAGCGTCTGATCCGAGAACGGTCGCAAGCCGACGGCCGCGGCACCCACACCCACGAACTGACGCGGACAGGCAAAGGCGCCTACCAGCGCTGGCTCTGCGACGTCACCCGCGCGGTCAGTCCGGGCGTCGATCCGTTCCGCACGCGCGCGCCGCTGTGGATCGGCTTGTCGTCAAGTGCAAAGCGAAAACTGGTGAAAGGTTTGAAGGCCGAACTGGAAGCGCAGCGCGAGGCCCTGACGCGCACGCTGAACGATCTCGACGCAGGCGATGAAATCACCGCCCGTCTTCACATCGCACTGTTGGAGCTGCGCCTGAAGTGGCTAAACGATCAATCGCCCTAAGGCGTCAGCAGAATCTTCCCGATGTGGCTGCTTCCGGCCATCCGCGCATGCGCCTCGGCCGCTTTGGAAAGCGGCATGACGCTGTCGACGATCGGCTTGATCCGCCCCGCTTCGATCAAGGGCCAAACCTCGCGTTCGATCGCGCGCGCGATCTCGGCCTTCTCTGTGTTCGCGCGTGCGCGCAATGTCGAACCTGTGATCGTCAGCCGCTTCAGCATCAGGATCATAAGGTTCAAGTCCGCCTGCGATCCATGCTGGAACGCAATGTTGACGAGCCGCCCCTCGACCTTGAGCAGGGAGATGTTCTTTTGAATGTAATCCCCGCCCACCATATCCAAGATCACGTCAACGCCGGCGCCGTCGGTCGCCTGCCGCACGGCCGCAACAAAATCCTCTTCGCGATAATTGACCGCAAGCGCCGCGCCGAGCTTCATGCACGCCGCACATTTTTCGGCCGACCCCGCCGTCGTGAACACGCGATTGCCCCGCGCTGCGAAGAGTTGGATCGCCGCCGTCCCGATCCCGCTCGATCCGCCGTGCACGAGCAGCGTCTCGCCCGCCTTCAACCGCGCGCGGTCGACGACGTTCGTCCAGACCGTCATGTAAACTTCCGCCAGCGCCGCCGCATCGATCAGCGAAACGCCACGCGGTACGGGCAGCACGCTGCCCTCATGCGCGATGCAGTACTCGGCGTAGCCGCCGCCCGCGACCAGCGCGCAAACTTCGTCGCCCACGCTCCAGCGCGAACTGTTCGGTCCGCCGTCGACGATCGTGCCCGATACCTCTAGCCCCAACGTCTGCGGCGCCCCGGGCGGCGGTGGATACATCCCAGCGACCTGCGCCAAGTCGCCCCGGTTCACGCCGGCCGCCGCGACCTTGATCAGCACCTCACCCGACCCCGGCACCGGAACCGGCACCGGCAGCGTGGTGACATGCGCGACGCGCGCGCCCGAAACTTCTCCAGGCAGAACGGCGGTCATCGTTTCGGGCAGCGTGGACACGGGGCAGTTTTCCTTCTTGCGGGCCTTGGGCGGGACGGGGAATTATTAGCTCAGCGCAAAGGGAATTGGCCAATGGCCTGGGACGATCTCGATCCAAAACCGAAGAAACCGCCGCCCGTCGACCTCTCGCTGATGTCGATCGAGGACCTCACGAACCGCATCGCCGAGTTCGAGGCCGAAATCACCCGCATGAAAGAGGCGATCAAGGGCAAACAGTCCCAACGCTCCACGGCCGACGCCCTGTTCAAAAAGACCTGACCTCAGTACGCAATCGCCATGCGTAAATCGCGCGAATCACGTTCGAAAACCTCGGGCGCAAATTTCACTGACTTTTGCAACACGTTTCTCGCGGTCAAAACCAAGACGCACGCGTCCAACAGGTCGTCTGCTTTTGCGCCAGTCCCGCGCAGGCGCTGCAACCAAACGTCTAAATTCGTGAATCCTGCGCGCCCCAATAGGTGCTTGCGTACCGCGAGGCCGTCCGCCGAATGCTTCGAATCAAGCGGCTTCCATTTGTTCAGCCGTGCAAACGCCAGCTCGGGATGCGCCTCGTAAATACGGGCCTGCAATGCTGGCGAAATCGCACGGTCGATTTCGATGATCTTCGGCCTGATCGCCCATATCTGTTTTGAGATGCCGCCGAAGCCCTGATCCTTCGACCACTGATTCGCGATTTGCCAGTCGTTTTGCGCATATTTCAGCGCCCCGCGCGGCAGCGTCTTAAACACGCGAGAACCATGTGGAGAAATGACTTTTCGCGCCGCAACCTCACATTGCCGCACGCCGTTTCTCGAAAGTCCGATTGGCATGTCTACAGCGATGACCTGAGCATCGCTCGCTATCGCGTTCCAATTCGGTGCAATTCTGAAATTGGCGTCGCGCAGATTCGAACACGCTTCGACGACTAACCATCCGCTCCGGCAACCATCTATGCCGGCGCAGCGCTGCACGTAGCGCGACATGGGTGTTAACTCTCTTTCGCGTGACCGACTGTGCTTTTCGTGCCAAGCTTGGCTCGAAGAATGCAAGCAACGATATCTTAAGCTTGAACTGTGCCGCCCTCATGTTCTTCGATTCGGTTGGGGACATGCGGTCGACGGTTTGAAGCTTCTCTTGGCTGAACCGTCATTCTGGGAAGGATCGCATGAAGAGTTGGATTAAAGGGGAAGCGATGGCCTACAGACCCAACGCGGCGGATCCGCAGGTCGCGAACGCTCTGTCGTTCGCCGGCTCCGAACTCTTCAAGCGCACGTTCGAAGAAGGTATGGCGATGGTCGAAGAGACCGCGTCGTACTTGGACGGCAAGGGCCGGGCTGAATCGAAATTGCTGCCGTCGAAAGCGGCCTTGGCCTATGCGGGCGAAAGCATGCGCCTGACGACGCGCTTGATGCAGGTGGCCTCGTGGCTGCTCGTGCAACGCGCCGTCTCGGAAGGCGAAATGACGACCGACGAAGCGGGCAAGGATAAATACCGCCTCGGCGCACGCGAAATCTGCCGCGGCCGCCGCGCCGAAAACGCCGACCTCCTGCCGGCCAAGCTGCTCGACCTTTTGGAGCGCAGCATGAACCTGTACGAGCGCGTGGAACGCCTCGACCAGCTGCTCTACGGCAAGGAAGCGATCCCGGCCGCGCCCAGCGTCCACCACCAATTCAACCGCCTGCAAGCCGCTTTCGGCCCAGCGGAGTAAAAAGTTACGGGGTGTCATTCGCGAAAAGCGAAGACAAAAGGGCGGTCCCAGTGGCCGCCCTAAATTTTTTGCCGCTTGGCCCTCGCGCAAAACGAAAGGCCCGCTTCCGCGGGCCTTCTAAAGCTAGGGCTGCGTAGTGCCGGCGAAGAACTACTTCTTCGTCGCGACGCCGATGCCTTCGAACTTCTTGTTGAACTTCGACACGCGGCCCGCGCGGTCGAGCAGCTGTTGCCCGCCGCCGGTCCACGCCGGGTGCGTGGTCGGGTCGATGTCGAGCGTCATCACGTCGCCTTCGGCACCCCACGTCGAGCGCGAGAGGTACTTCGACCCGTCGTTCAGAAGAACGGTGATGTAGTGATAGTTCGGGTGGCCGTCTTTCTTCATCTGTCGAAGCCTTGGGTAAACGCAAAAGGGCGGAAAAGAGCGCGCGGATATAACGAAATCCCCTCTGCGGCGCAAGACCGCGGAAATCTGCGCCTATGCCTCTGGTGACCCCTTAGAGCCGGTGCCATATAGAGCGAACCCGGAAATCACCCAGAAAGCTTGCCCGTTTGACCGATAACAGAGGCGCCGAATTCGCCGCCGCCGTGCAGCGCGAGGCGCAAGGTCGCAGCCGCGGCCGCGACGTGCGGGTGCTACGGCGCCTATTGCCGTTCATGGCCCCCTACAAGACCCAGATCGCTGCAGCCTTCGGTTTTCTGCTGCTTTCAACCGGGGCGACCTTGGCGCTTTCGCCTGCGGCCGGACACATGATCGACCACGGCTTCTCGAAAGAAAACGCCGACGCGATCAACCAATCGTTCCTCTACCTGTTCGGGGTGGCTGCCGTATTGGGTTTCGCAACCGCGATCCGCTTCTACTTCGTGACCTGGGTGGGCGAACGGGTCATCGCCGACATTCGCAAAGCGCTCTACAATCACATCCTCGGGTTAAGTCCCGCGTTCTTCGAGGTCACGCGTACCGGCGAAGTCCTCTCGCGCCTGACAACCGACACTACGCTCATCCAAACTGCGATCGGCTCCAGCGTTTCGATTGCGCTACGCAATTTGCTGATGATCGTCGGCGGCCTGGGCATGCTGTTCGTAACGAGCCCAAAGCTCACGGGCCTCGTCCTGATCACGGTTCCGCTCGTCATAGTACCGTTGATCTTCATGGGTCGCGTGGTGCGCGGCCTTTCGCGCCGGAGCCAAGATCGCGTCGCCGACACCAGCGCCTACGCCGCCGAAACGCTGAACGCCGTGCAAACGGTGCAGGCGTTCACGCACGAACCGGTGGATCGTAATCGCTTCGGTTCGACCGTCGAGGATTCGTTTGCGACCGCCGTAAAGCGCGTCCGCGCCCGCGCGTTCATGACTGCCCTCGTCATCGTGCTGATCTTTTCCAGCATTGTCGGCGTGCTCTGGATCGGCGCCCACGACGTGATCTCAGGCACGATGACCGCAGGGCAACTGACCCAGTTCATTTTTCAGGCGATCTTGGTCGCCTCGGGCGTCGGCGCACTCTCGGAAGTGTGGACCGAAGTCCTGCAAGCCTCCGGCGCCGCCGAGCGGTTGATGGAACTGCTATCGACCAAACCGCAAATCGAAGCACCGGCTAACCCCGTCAAGCTCCCGCCTGCGCGCGGCGCCGTGCGCTTCGAGCATGTGACGTTCGAATATCCGATGCGCCCAGGCATCTCGGCACTCAAGGACTTCTCGCTCGAGATCAATCCGGGCGAGACGATTGCGCTCGTCGGTCCCTCGGGCGCCGGCAAGACGACGGTCTTCCAACTTCTGCAACGCTTCTTCGATCCGCAGACCGGCCGCGTCCTGGTTGACGGCATCGACGTCAAATCGGCGGCACCGCAAGACGTCCGCGCCCGCCTCGCGCTCGTCCCGCAAGAAACGGTGATCTTCGGCGACACGGCCTTCGAAAACGTGCGCTATGGCCGCCCGGATGCGACCGAAGCCGAAATCCGCGCCGCCGTTGAAGCGGCGCAAGCGGCCGAGTTTATCGACAAGCTGCCGAACGGCTACCACACCTATCTCGGCGAACGCGGCGTGACGCTCTCAGGCGGCCAACGCCAGCGTGTCGCGATCGCCCGCGCCATCCTGCGCGACGCACCGATCCTGCTGCTCGACGAAGCGACGAGCGCGCTCGACGCCGAAAGCGAACGTCTGGTGCAAATCGCGCTTGAAAACCTGATGCAGAAGAAAACGACGATCGTCATTGCCCACCGTCTGGCAACCGTTCAACGCGCCGACCGCATCGTCGTATTGGAAGAAGGCCGCATCGTCGCCCAAGGCACGCACAAAGACCTCGTCGCCGGCGGTGGCCTCTATGCTAGGCTCGCGCGCCTTCAGTTCGCGGGTCTCGCAGCCGAGTAAAACGTCATGCGCCTGTGGCCTTGCCTGGCAGTTCTTGTTCTCTTGTTGGGACCTGCGCACGCAGCCGACGAGCCCGAGCGCCTGAGCGACCGTCCCAATCCGTCCGTCACGCTGGTGCCTGCCCCCGGCTGGCGCCTGTCGGCCGTTGCCAGGGTCGAAGTCGAGAACGACATCGCGGTTCTGACGATCGAGGGCGACGTGTTCAACGCTGCCGACAGCGAACGCCCAAGTCCAACTGTTCGCTTCGCCCTGCAGGACGGCGCCGGACGCGACATCGTCTATTGGACCGTGTTGACCGATTTGGAGCGCATTGAGCCGGGAGCCTACGCATCGTTTCGCACTCGCACGGAAACGTCGCTCGAAGGCATCGAAGGCATGGAACACGTTGTCGTAAGCACGGTCGAGGCAGCCGCGCAGATCGACTGAATTGCTTCTAAGTCCCGCGCACCAGCACGTCGACGCGGTCGCTGACGCCGTCCGCGGCGCCCCCAAAGGCCAGCACATCCACGCGGTCCGGCGTTACGCCTTTCGTGGAGAGGTAGTTGCGGATCGCAAGCGCGCGCGTCAGCGACAACCGGCGCGCCTCGCTGGAAAGATCGCCGGCTCGTCCGCTGAACGCCGCCAAGCGCACCCGAACGGTCGACTGCAGCAAGCGCGTTGCCAACTCGTCGAGCAACGCCTGAGCTTGCGCGGTAATCTCGCTCTTGCCCGTCAGAAAGCGTACGCGGCTCATCACTGCAAACCCGTCCAGGGGATTGACGACCTTGGTGCCGGCGAACGGATCGCGCGCAACGCCGCTGATCTCGACCGGAAATGCCTTCGTGTCGGAACTGACGATCGTCATCGGAACTGCAGCTTCAGCAGTCGCCGTCGCGGCAGGCGCGGGCTTTGCCGCAACCACGGGCGCTGTGGAAGTTGGCGCTGGGGCCGCAACAGGTTTCGGCGTCGCCGGTGCTGTTGCGGCGGCCGTTTCTGGCGGCATCACCAACGTGCCCTCGACCCGGGCCGCTTCCATCTCAGGCTTCGGTTTGGGCCGCGCGAGCGACAGCGGACGCACATCGGCATCGGGTTTCGGCCGCGGCGTGGCAACGGGAAGGGCGTCTAGATTGACGGTGATGCCAGTGTCCGATGACGCGGGCGCAGTGTCTTGCGCGCTGGCAACGCCGCACGCCACGAACACGAACGCAACAAAACCGAACCGCATGTTAGGGAGAATACAGGATCAGCGGAAAAAATTCACGCGCGACTGCGTCCCTTGAACACTTTCAGCAACGCGCCGTGCAGGTGGCCGTTCGAGGCCAGAATACTGCCGCTGGTAAGCATGTCCTGCTCGCTCGACAAGTCGCTGACCAATCCGCCAGCCTCCCGCACGATCACGATTCCGGCCGCCACATCCCACGGCGATAAGCCCCGTTCCCAAAACGCGTCGTAGCGCCCCGCTGCAACCCAAGCGAGGTCGAGCGCCGCCGCACCGAATCGCCGCACCCCCGCGACCTCGGCCATCATCAAGGACAGTTCGGCTGAGAATTCTTCGCGCTTGGGCGCCGCAATGCCCATGTTCGGAATGCCCGTCGCCACCAGGGCCGTCCCAATCTCCCGCCGTCCTGACACTCGAAGACGCGTCTCGTTGTGCCAGGCACCCTTGCCCTTCTCGGCGATGAACATGTCGTCGGTGATTGGATTGAACACCAGCCCCGCAACCAGTTGCCCTTCGCGCTCCAGCGCGATCGAGATCGCGAAATGCGGCACCCCGTGCAGGAAGTTCGTCGTCCCGTCGATCGGGTCGATGTACCAGCGGTGCGTCTTGTCGGGCCCTTCGATCGTGCCGCCTTCTTCCATGACGAAGCTGTAGTGCGGCCGCGTGCGCAGCAATTCGTCGTGCAGCACGCGCTCGGCTTTCGTGTCCGCTTTCGTGACGAAGTCGGCGATGCCCTTGCGCGAGACCTGCAGCTTCTCGAGCTCGCCAAAGTCGCGCACGATCGCCTTGCCGGCCTTGCGCGCGGCGGCGGTCATCACATTCATCAGCGGCGTGTTGATGGCCATCTAATCCGCGCGCTTGACGTAGGAGGAGTCTTCGGTCGCAACCACGATGCGCGTGCCCGTTTCGATGAACGGCGGCACCATCACGCGCAAACCGCTTTCGAGTTTCGCGGGCTTGTACGACGACGCGGCCGTCTGTCCCTTCACGACCGGGTCGGCCTCGACCACGGTCTGCACGACCTGCAGCGGCAACTGCACGCTGATCGGCCGGCCTTCATAGCTTTCGACCTTCACGTCCATGCCGTCGGTCAGGAACGCAGCGCGCTCGCCCACAAAGTCGGCAGCGATCTCGATCTGATCGAACGTCTCTTTGTCCATGAACGTCAGCATGTCGCCCGACGCATAGAGAAACGTATAGGGCTTGAAATCGAGTTCGATCTGCTCGACGGACTCGGCCGAACGGAAACGTTCGTTGAGCTTGCGCCCGTCGAACAGATTCTTGAGTTCGACCTGATTGTAGGCGCCGCCCTTGCCGGGTTTCACCGCCTGCGTCTTCACCGCAACCCAGAGCGAGCCGTCATGCTCGATCACCGCGCCCGGTTTGACTTCGTTGCCTGCAACTTTCATGGGGGAAGACTTCGTTTCAGAAAATGAGAAAGGGCGGTTTTGGCCGCCCTTGCGATTGGGCGCGGAACCTATCAGGCGTCCGGCTCCGCTTCAATGCGGCGAACCTTGCCATTCCGCGAGGAAAAACCTCGCATCGTTAAGAGGTCGCAGAAGGCTCTTGAACGCCGGTTGCCGTGTCGTACTTGCCCACGCCTTCGCCCAAGTGCGGGTTGTTCTGAGCGCGGATCGCGGCCGCCGCCTCGTCATACAGAAAGGGCAAGAACGCATACCGCCGGCCGCGCGTCACCTTCGTGACCGCATGCAGCAACGAACACGAAAACACGACTGCGCCGCCGATCGGAGGCTTGAACGTGCGCATGCCATATTCTGGGAACACGATCCCGCCGCCGTCAAAGTCCGCGTTCAGATTGATCGAAACGGCGAACCGCCGATGCTCGGTTCCTTTCGTGGTGTTGTCGCGATGCGCGTTGAAATGGCCGCCGTCCTCCACCGCATAGCAGGCGACGATGTAGCGCTCCATGCGGGTGGCGTCGAACTGATGCACCTTCTTGATTTCAGGCGTGATCCGCCGCTGCACGCGGTGTTGAATGTCGGTGATCAAATCCTGGTCGGTGAGCGCCGTATCGCGGCGCACCTTGATTTCGGCGTTCTCCCGCAAGACCGTCTTGCCGTCGACTTCGCTCATGAACCCCGACAGCTTGCCGCCTTGCGTTTCGTAGGTGCTTATCAGGCGCTCGCACAGCGCAGGCTCGAACACAGACGGCAACACGATGATCGGCGGAGGAATGTCGACGCCTGCATGGCGTTCCGGCGGCGGCAACGCCGCCACGTAGTCAAGCGTCTCCTTGGCGCGCGCAGCAGGGTCGCTGCCGAACGGTACCACTTTAAGCACCCGCAGCATCGGGTCGAGCACGCACCAAAGTTGGCGCACCGTGACCCGCCCCTTTATCGTCGTCGCTTCCATGGCGAGCGCGCCGTAGAGCTGCGCCGCCTCGCCGTCGAAGTCCCAATAATAGCGAATGCCGGGGATCTGATCTTTGACGTTCGCTTGTTGATCTGCGCTGTCGTTCGACACGAAGAAAAGCGACGCGTGCGCGTCGTCGAACAGGGCGCGTCGCGCCGCGACGGCCTGCAAAGCCGCCTGCGAACGCGGGTCGCGCATCGAACCTAAGAAGCACATCACGACATACCGGCCGCCCGCTTTGTCCAGGCGCACGCCGTCGAACGACGGCGTCGGCAACCGCACCCACGGCGCGGGATCGCCGGGCAAAAGAATGCGATACTTCATAGCGGTCGAACCCAATTCCAGCCGGACTATGCAAGGCCCCGGCGGCGCGCAGCAACGGCTTCGAATATCTCATTGAACCGCTTAACCGCCGCTTGCGGCCCGTCAAGATGGTCCCAAACCCCGCTGGCTACGGCAAGGAAGTCTGCGCCCGCCTCGACCAGCGGTAAGGCATTTTCAACCGTGATGCCGCCGATCGCGACGCAAGGTGCCTCCATGATCTCCTGCCACCAGGTCAAAATCTCTGGGTCAGCTTGCGTCTTCGCATCCTTCGTCGTGGTCGGATAGAAGGCGCCGAACGCGACATAGTCCGCGCCCGCTTCGACCGCATCCATCGCAAGGTGCCGCGAGTTGTGACACGTCACCCCGACGATCTTGTCCGGGCCCAGCAACGCGCGCGCGTCGGCATAGGGCGCATCTTCTTGCCCAACATGCACGCCGTCCGCGCCTAGCTTCTTCGCAAGGTCCGGCCGGTCGTTGACGATGAACGCAACGTCGCGCGCCTGAGCGATCCGCATCAAGCGCTCGCCCGTGCGCAAAACCTCGTCGTCCGAGACGTCTTTCAGGCGCAGCTGCAGCGAAGCGACATCGCCGGCGCCAAGCGCTCGGCCCAACGCGTCATCGAACGACGCGTCGAGCCTGGGTGGTGTGATGAGGTAGAGGCGGCAGCGGATTAGGCGGCTTCCTTCTCAAGGCCGTGCACCCATTTGCCGAGTGCGGCCAGGCCGTTCATGCGCGCGCGGTGCGCGAAGGCGCGCTGTGCCGCGGCGACGTTCTCTTTTTTGCCGCCCCAGGCCTTCTGCGGCGCGGCCTGCAGCGCACGGCCGTAGGAAAAAGTCAGCGCCCAGGGCAGGGGACCAAGCTTGTTCATCGCGTCGAGATGCGCCGTCGCCTCTTCGTCCGACTGTCCGCCGGAAAGGAAAGCGATGCCCGGCACCGCCGGTGGCACGCAAGTCTTCAGCAGCTTCACGGTCTTCTCGGCAACTTCAGCAACGGACGCGCGCTTCGCCGACTTCTTGCCGGCGATCGCCATGTTCGGCTTCAGCACCATGCCTTCAAGCTTCACATCGGCGGCATAGAGTTCGTCGAACGTTTCCTTCAGCACCCACTCCGTCACGTCGTAGCAGCGGTCGACATCGTGCTCGCCATCCATCAGGACTTCGGGTTCGACGATCGGCACAATGTTCGCTTGTTGGCAAAGCGCGGCATACCGCGCCAATGCATGCGCGTTCGCGTGAATGCAGTTGTAGGTCGGAATGCCGTCGCCGATATCGATCACCGCGCGCCACTTCGCGAACCGCGCCCCGCGCTCATAGTACTTCGGCAACCGCTTTGAGAGCCCGTCGAGGCCTTTCGTGATCAGCTCCTTGGGCGAACCGGGTAGCGCCTCCGTGCCTTCGTCCACCTTGATGCCGGGCACGGCGCCCGCGTCGGCGATAATCTTGACCAGCGGCGTACCGTCGGCCGCATCCTGCCAAATCGTTTCGTCGTAGAGGATGACGCCGGAAATGAACTCGCGCATCGCGCCCGTGCGGAACATCAGCTCGCGATAATCGCGCCGGCTCGTCTCCGTCGACTCCGTGTTGATCGCATCGAAGCGCTTCTTGATCGTTGCCGTGCTTTCGTCGGCGGCCAGAATGCCTTTGCCCGGGGCAACCATCTTCCGCGCGATTTTTTCCAGATCCGTCATCGTTTCTCTCCCATCACGCCGCAAGCGCTTTCACGCCGGGCAGCTCTTTTCCTTCGAGCCATTCCAAAAATGCACCGCCCGCTGTCGAGCAGTAGGTGAAGTCGTCCTCGGCGCCGGCCTGTGCCAGCGCGGCCAGCGTATCGCCGCCGCCGGCAACGGACACCATCGCGCCGACCTTTGTCAGCATCGCGACATGCCGCGCCACCGCGCTTGTGCCGTTGTCGAACGGCGGTGTCTCGAAAGCGCCGACCGGCCCGTTCCAAACGACGGTCTTCGCCGTTTCAAGCTGCGCCGCGATTGTCGCGATCGAGTCCGACCCGATGTCGAGAATCATTCCGTCCTCAGGCGTCTCGGCGATCGGCAACGTTTTGCACGCCGCCATCGCTTTGAATTCCTTCGCGACCACGCCGTCGCTGGGCAACACGATGGCGCAGTCGCGCGCCTTGGCCTTCGCCATGATTTCGCGCGCCTTGTCCAGCAGTGCGGGCTCGTGCAGCGACTTTCCGATCGGCAACCCTTGCGCCTTCAAAAACGTGTTCGCCATGCCGCCGCCGATCACAAGCGCATCCACCTTGGTGATGAGGTTCTCGAGCACCGCAAGCTTTGATGAAACCTTGGCGCCCCCGACAATGGCAACGACCGGATGCTGAGGTTTCTCAAGAACGCGCGACAGCGCCTCAAGTTCCTTCTGCATCCCGCGCCCCGCGAAAGCGGGTAAGCGATGCGCCAAACCCTCGGTCGTCGCGTGCGCGCGATGCGCAGCCGAGAACGCGTCGTTCACATAGGCGTCGCCGAGCTTCGCAAGCGCCGCCACGAAGCGCGGGTCGTTCTTTTCTTCCTCGGCGTGAAAGCGCGTGTTCTCAAGCAGCACCACGTCGCCGTCTTTCAACGCTGCAACGGCAGCTTCCGCGTCGGGCCCGATGCAATCGTTCGCAAACGCGACCGGCTTGCCGACGGCTTTGCTGAGCGTACCCAAGATCGGCTTCAGCGACATCGCCTCGACGCGTTTGCCGTCCGGCCGCCCGAAGTGCGAAAGCACAACAACGCGCGCCCCTTTCGCGGCAAGATCGCGGATCGTGGTGGCCGCCTGATCGATGCGCGCCGTGTCGGACACCGCGCTGCCTTTCATCGGCACGTTCAAATCCGCGCGCACGAGCACGCGCTTACCTTTAGCTTCCAGTTGATCGATCGTGCGGAACGCCGCCATCAGATCAGCTTCGCCATCGCAACCGCCGTGTCGCCCATGCGGTTCGCAAAGCCCCACTCGTTGTCGTACCAGCTCATGACGCTGACGAGCGTGCCGTCCATGACCTTCGTCTGGTCGAGCGCGAACGACGACGACGCGGGATTGTGGTTGAAGTCAGACGACACCAACGGCGCATCGACGATGTCGAGCACGCCCTTAAGTTCCTGCGAAGCAGCGCGCTTCATCGCGTCGTTGATTTCGGCGACGGTCGTCGCACGCTTCGCGACGATCTTGAGGTCCACGACCGAAACGTTCGGCGTCGGCACGCGGATTGAAATCCCGTCCAGCTTGCCCTTCAATTCCGGCAGCACCAGGCCGACCGCCTTCGCCGCACCCGTCGACGTCGGGATCATCGAAAGCGCAGCCGCGCGTGCCCGGTAAAGATCCTTGTGCATCTGATCGAGCGAAGGCTGATCGTTCGTGTACGAGTGCACCGTCGTCATCATGCCCTTGTCGATGCCGACCGTGTCGTTCAACACCTTGGCGACCGGGACCAAGCAGTTCGTCGTGCACGACGCGTTCGAAACGACGATGTGTTCCTTGGTCAGCTTCTGGTGATTGACGCCGTAGACGACCGTGAGATCGGCACCGTCGGCCGGTGCCGAGACCAGCACGCGCTTCGCGCCCGCGGTCAAATGCGCCGATGCTTTCTCCTTAGACGTGAAGATGCCCGTGCATTCCATCGCGATATCGACGGCCAGCTCCTTGTGCGGCAGCTGCGCCGGATCTTTGATCGCCGTCACCTTGATCTTGTGCGGGCCCACGATCATGTGCTCGCCGTCGACCTTCACCTCGACCGGAAAGCGCCCGTGCACCGAGTCGTAACGCAGCAAATGCGCGTTCGTCTCGATCGGCCCCAGATCGTTGACGGCGACGATGCTGATGTCCTTGCGGCCCGACTCCACGATCGCGCGCAGCACAAGGCGCCCGATGCGCCCGAACCCATTGATGGCAACTCTGACGGTCATGTTGGTTCCCTTAGAGCCGCGCCTTCGCGGCTTTCACGATGTTGTCCGGCGTGATGCCGAAATGCTCATAGAGTTTCTCGTACGGCCCGCTCGCGCCGAACGTCGTCATGCCGACGACCGCGCCTTCGCGGCCCGTCCAGCGTTCCCACCCCATCGGCGAGGCCGCTTCGACGACGATGCGCACGGTCGACGGCGGTATGACCTTGTCTTGATAGACATGGTCTTCGCTGTTGAAGATGTCGAGGCACGGCATCGAAACCACGCTGGCCCCAATGCCGTCGGCTTCCAGCAATTTCTGCGCTTCCATCGCGATCGAAATCTCGGAACCGGATGAAATCAGCGTCACGCGGTGCTTGGCCTTCGCAGGCGACAGCACATAGCCGCCGCGCGCGGACATGTTCTCGTCCGTATGCTTCAACCGCACCTGCGGCAGGTTCTGCCGCGACAAAGCGATGATGCTGGGCGACTTTGCCGCGCGCAGCGCCAGTTCCCAGCACTCCGCGGTCTCAACCGCATCTGCGGGGCGATAGACGAACAAATTCGGGATCGCGCGCAACGCCGCCAGATGCTCGACCGGTTGATGCGTCGGCCCGTCTTCGCCAAGGCCGATGGAATCGTGCGTCATCACGTGGATCACGCGCTGGCCCATCAACGCGGCCAGACGGATCGACGGCCGGCAATAATCGGCGAACACCAGGAACGTGCCGGAATAGGGCACCACGCCGCCGTGCAGCGCCATCCCGTTCATCGCCGCCGCCATGCCGTGTTCGCGAATCCCGTAGTGCACGAAGCGCCCACGGAAGTCGCCGGCCTCGATCGCCTCCATCCCCTTCGTGCGCGTGTTGTTCGAACCGGTGAGGTCGGCCGAGCCGCCGATCGCCTCCGGCACATGCGCATTGATCACCTCAAGCGCCATTTCGGACGCCTTGCGCGTCGCAACCGTGACCGGCTTCTCCGTCAGCGCCTTGCGATAGGCAGTGAGAGCCGGCCAAACCGCCGGATTGATCGCGCCTTCTTGGCTACGCTCGAACGCGGTTTTCGTCTCGCCGTTGGCCGCCGTCATCCGCTTCAGCCAAGCGGTGTACTCGCCGTGGCTCCGCTCACCAGCCGCAAGCCACGCCGCGCGAATATTGTCCGGTACCTCGAACACGCCGTGCGCCCAGCCAAGCGCCTTCTTCGCCGCTGCCGCTTCGTCCGCGCCAAGCGGCGAACCATGCGACGATGCCGTGCCCTGCTTCTTCGGCGCGCCGTAGCCGATGATCGTCCGGCACGCGATCATTGTCGGCCGGTCCGACGCCTGAGCCGCTTCGATCGCCGCCGCAATCGCCGCCGGATCGTGCCCGTCCACGCGCGACGCCGACCAGCCCGCCGCCTCGAACCGCGCGACCTGATCGCCCGATTCCGACAGCGACACCGGTCCGTCGATCGAAATCCCGTTATCGTCGAAAAGCACGATCAACTTCGAAAGCTTCAGATGCCCAGCCAACGAAATCGCTTCGTGGCTGATCCCTTCCATCAAGTCGCCGTCGGACGCGATCACATACGTGAAGTGATCGACCAGGTCGCTGCCGAACCGCGCTTCGCAAATGCGCTCGGCCATCGCCATGCCGACCGCGGTCGCGATGCCCTGGCCTAGCGGGCCCGTCGTCGTCTCGACACCCGCGCCATGGCCGTATTCCGGATGGCCCGCGCAAGGCGAACCGAGTTGCCGGAAGTTCTTGATGTCGGCGAGCGTAATGTCCTTGTAGCCCGTCAGATGCAGCAGCGAATAAAGCAGCATCGAGCCGTGCCCCGCCGACAGCACGAAGCGGTCGCGGTCCGGCCACTTCGGATTGCGCGGGTCGAACTTCAGAAATTTCGTGAAGAGAACGGTCGCGACATCCGCCATCCCCATCGGCATGCCGGGGTGCCCGGACTTCGCGGCCTCCACCGCATCGATCGAAAGCGCGCGGATGGCGTTCGCCATGTCGCGGTGGGAAACGGAAGAGGTGGGGGTGCTCGCCATGGGTATCCGTGTCTGGGGCCAAGCCGCACAGCGCACGCCCGCCCAGGCATTGAACGGGGTCCGTGACCTTGAGCGCACTTCAGGCCGGAAAAGCGCGCGGACCATGCGGCGCAGCGGCCGCTCGCGTCAACCCCGAAAACCCCTGTGTTTCTGCGACATTTGGGGAGGAAACCCGTAACGAACTGAAACGTTCGCCAAGCGTCCGCGACACGGTTCGATCTGTCTAAATCCCAACGCACGCAGTAATTTGTGAACCGGGGACTTGGGGGGAAAGAATGAGAACGATCCTGCGTATCGTGGGCTACGCCGTGCTGATCGGCATGGCCGGCGGCGGCTTCTGGCTCTACCAACTGCTCTGGGGCTTGCCGTTCAACTTCGATCATCTGATCGACCGGCAGGGCGTTTACACGCTGATGACCCGGCCGCAGATCTTGACCCAACTTGGTCTCATCGACGGCACGATCCTCGACTATCACTCCGACAAACTCGACGAATTCACGCTGGCCGAGCGCGACCGGCTCTACGCCGTGACGAAGCGCAACCTCGAAGAAATGAAGTCCTACGATCGCGCATCGCTGACGCCTGAGCAGCAGACGACCTACGACATCATGCTTTGGTGGCAAGAGACGAACCTGCGGAACCAGCGCTATCCGTGGCAGACCTCGGGCGGCGTCTATCCGATGAACCAGATGTTCGGCGAGCAGCTGGGGCTGCCCCGCTTCATGCAGTTCGCGCACCAAATCAAGAACGAGAAGACCGCCCGCAACTACGTCGCCCGTCTGAACGCCTTCGGCACGCATTTCGATCAAGTGTTGAGCGAGATCGAACGCCAAGCGAAACTGAAGGTCTTGCCGCCGCGCTTCGTCGTCGACGAAATCATCGCAAGCGCCGTGACGTTCACGACGCCGGCGCCCGCGGACAATCCGCTCATCACGACCTATCGCGAAAAGCTCGCCAAACTGACGGACGTCGACGCCAACTTGAAGAAAGAGTTGGAGACCTCCGCCATCGCCGCCGTGAAAGACGTCGTCTATCCGGCCTACGGGCGCATCAAGGCCACGTTCGAACGATTGAAACCTGAGGCGACCGAAGACGACGGCGTCTGGAAGCTGCCCGACGGCGCCGCCTACTACGCCGACATGATCCATCAGTTCACGACGACGGACATGACGCCCGACGAAGTCCACGCGTTGGGCCTTTCCGAAGTCGCGCGCCTCGAAGGCGAAATGGAGACGGTCTTAAAGAGCGTCGGCGAAACGAAAGGCACGCTGGTCGAGCGCATGGATCGCCTCTCGCACGACCCGCGCTTCACGTTCCCGCCCAACGACGAGGGCCGCGAGAAGATCCTCGCCGGCTACCGCACGCTACTCGAGACGATGCAAAAGCGCCTGCCGGAAGCGTTCTCCAACATCCCGCCGCAAAAGCTGACGGTCGAACGCGTGCCCACCTACGCCGAGGCGACCTCGGCCGGCGCCTATTACAACGCCCCGTCGTTCGACGGCGGCCGGCCCGGCACGTTCTTTGCCAACGTCCGCGACCCGGCGGAAACGGCGTCGTGGCAAATGCCGACGCTCGCCTATCACGAAGGCATCCCCGGTCATCATTTGCAGATCGCGACGGCACAAAACATCCAGGGTGTCCCCTTCGTGCGCCGTGTACTGCCGTTCACGGCATTCAGCGAAGGCTGGGCGCTCTACGCCGAACATCTCGCCAAAGACATGGGCCTATACGACAAGGACCCATACGGCGATCTTGGACGCCTGCAAGCCGAAATGTTTCGTGCCGTGCGCCTCGTCGTCGACACCGGCATTCACGCCAAGCGTTGGACGCGCCAACAGGCAATCGACTACATGCACGAAAAGACCGGCATGTCGGTCACCGAAGTAACCTCGGAAATCGAGCGTTACATCGTCATGCCCGGTCAAGCTTGCGCGTACAAAATCGGCATGCTGAAGCTCCTCGAGCTTCGCGAGCGTGCCAAGAAAGAGCTCGGCGCAAAGTTCGATCTGAAGGCGTTTCACGAAGCGGTCTTGGGCCGCGGTGCAATGCCGCTCACGATCCTCGAACAGCGGATCGACGCCTGGATTGCGGCGCAGAAGAAGACGTCCTAAATACGGACGCATGACCGAACTCAGCTGCCATTGTGGCGCCGTCCGTATCGTGGTCGAGACGGCGCCGACAGAAGTGACCTCGTGCAACTGCTCGATCTGCCGTCGCACGGGTACGCTCATGGCCTACTATTCGCCGCGCCAAGTTCGCTTTACGCCGTCGCCGCCGCAGACCGACACTTACGTCTGGGGCGACAAAGCCATCGTCTTCCATCGTTGCAAGGCTTGCGGCTGTCACACCCATTGGTCGGCGGTCGATCCGACCTACGACCGTATGGGCGTGAACGTGCGTTTGGCCGACCCAGCCGTCCTCGCCAAAGTCCGCATCCGCCCCTTCGACGGCGCCGACACGTGGAAATTCTTGGACGAATGAATTCCTAGGCGTGCACGACAAGGCGCGAGCGCTTGTCGACCGTGCCCAAGATCGCGAGCAAGTGGTTGCGCGCGAACGCCACGCACCCGGCCGTG
Source organism: Micropepsaceae bacterium (assembly GCA_044220975.1). Taxonomy (GTDB): domain Bacteria; phylum Pseudomonadota; class Alphaproteobacteria; order Micropepsales; family Micropepsaceae; genus SZUA-430. The sequence continues at coordinate 46,894 of JBGAPZ010000012.1, forward strand.
CCGGAGTAGCCCGGCCGCGCGACGTGGAGGAAAATCGCGCTGCCTTTTCCAGGCACCACCGGCGCGTCGTTGTAGCCGACCACGACAATCAGATCGTACATGTGATCGGCGCGCCAAAGCTGCTCCGCGCTGGCGGGGTAGGGAAGCCGCACCGGCCTGTTGTAGCGCGCATCCGCCGGCGCATCGCACCAGCCGTCGTCGGATGTCAGCGCTCGCACGGGCAACCGCGTCACCGGCATCGTGAGCCGATCGGGCCGATAGAACACTTCGCGCAGCGGCCAAACACCAACTGGTGTACCGCCATCGCCTTCATGTTTGTCGCGCACGATCCCGGAGCGACCGACAGCACAACGAAAGCTCTGCGAACCCACCCGCGCAATCCGCGACGGCCTGACGACGATGTCGACGGGCGGCAGAGCGAGCGCAGACGGCGCAACGGCCAAGCCAGCCGCAGACGCCAAAACCGAACGCCGCGAAAGATCCAAGCTCATGGCTTCTTCACTGGATATGCCACGATATCGCTGTTCAGCACCGGCGCCTTCTCCGCACCGCTCAACGCATAGTGCCACCATTCGCCCGAATAGTTCTTGAAGCCGTGCTTCACCAAGACCTCGTAGAGCGCGCCGCGCAGCTTGCGTTGCGGCGGCGTGATCCCGCCGCTCTTCGTGGCACTCAGGTCGTCGAAGCAATCGAACCCCGTCCCCATGTCCAAACTGTTGTCCGGCGCGCGCATTGCGGCCGGGCTGATGCATCCGCCATAGGTGGCGAGCGGATCGAACGCCTTCGCAGCCGTGCCGCCCGCGACCACGATCGTCGCGTCGACCGCAATGCCGCGGGAATGGTTCGACACCGGCTCGATGTAGCCCTTCTTCAAAAGCTCGGACTTCGGCGTACGCGGAAAGAAACGCGAAACGCCGGGCGCCGTCGACTTCGCCCACGCGACGAACGCGTCGACCGCCTTTTGCGGCCGATAGCAATCGTACACTTTGAGCGAAAGCCCGCGCGCGACGAGATCGGTCTGCGCCTTTTTCAACTCCTCGGCGACCGGCTTCAACAACATGCACTCGCCGGCAAGATACCCGGGCACACGAAAGCCGGTGAAGTTATCCTTCGTTGCGTAACGCATGTCTTGCTCGATCGTCCTATCCACGTCGCGCAAATAAACGAGCGGCGTATCGGCCGCCCGCAAGGGCGCGCTCGCAGCCATAAGCAATGCGAACGCAATCACAAATCTGATATCCATGGGGTCACATTAGCGCCTTATTCGAACGGCTCAAATCGCTCATGCGAACCTGGCTCTGCGCCGCCCTTCTGCTCGTATTTTCAAGCGCGCTCGCGGCGGAGCCCATGCCCGCCCGGCTTAGCGCCCGCTTCGACGCCATCCACGCTGCCTCGAAGGCGCAGGCGATGGTGGCCGCGATCGTCGATGGCGAGCACACCTACATCACGGGCAAGAACGCGAACGGTCAAAGCCTCTTGCGCATCAATTCGCTGACCAAGGCGATGACAGGCGAGGTGCTCGCGAACCTGATCGTCGAGCGCCGCGTCAAACTTGACGATCCGCTGAAGCTCTACGCGCCCCCAGCCTGGCGCGGAACACGCTTCACCAACGCGATTACGTTGCGCGATCTCGCGGCGCATGTAAGCGGCTTGCCACGTGACATGCCGCCGGGGTTGAGCAAGAGCGGCCGCTGGGTCTGGCTCGCGCGCCAAAAGCTGCCGACCCCGCCCGGCCGCATCGCGCAATATTCGAATGCCGCTTACATGATCTTGGGCGATGCGCTGAGCAATGCCGCAGGCGAAAGCTATGAGGCATTGCTGAAACGCATCGTCACGACGCCGCTCGGGCTCACCGACACGACGCTGAACCCGACGCCGGCGCAATGTGCGCGCCTGCTCCCCACCGCGCACCCATGCGCACCCACCTACGAAATCGACGCGATGGGCGGCGTCTACTCGACCGCGGATGACATGGCGCGTTGGATGCGGGCCGAACTGAACGCAAGCCCCGGCACGCCCCGCGCCATCGCGCAAGATCCTATTGTCGAACGGGGTGCGCTCAAGCGCGTCGTCAATCTCGACATGGCCGGTCGCATGGACGCGGTCGCGATGGGTTGGCTGCGCATGAATCTCGGTCAGACGCAGGTGCTGCAAAAGACCGGCGGCGGCGGAGGCTTCATGAACTATGTGATTTTGGCGCCCGCCCGACGCAAAGCCCTGTTTGTCACTGTGAATCGCGTCGACATCGCGATGCTGCGCAACCTCGCCGCCCAAGCGAACGCGCTGATGGCGGAAGAACTACTTCACTGAAATGCGGTGTTGATCAACTCGTTCGCGCTCGGCATTCCTTCGTCGGCCTCTTCCGGCGGCAAATCCGGCGTCTCGCGCTCGAAGAACGTGGTGCTGTAGGCGACGCGCACGATGTAGGTCACGGGCTTGTTGTACGTACCCTTGTGCACCGCGGGCTGGCGTGTCACCGCAACGTCGAGCGCCCGCTTCAGAGGCAACGGCACATCGATCAGCGTCGCGCACGTCTCGCACGGATTGGCGATCGCAAACGGCCCACTCGACTTGCAGTCGCACACCACCGCGCTCTTGTTGCTCTCGCAGTTCATTCCAGCGTCCGCGAGCAGCTTCGGCAGCCGCGTGAACAACGTCTTATCGCCGACCAGCATGTCGGTGATCGCCTGGTTCGCCTCGCGCGCAACGTCTTCGGAAACCGCGCAATCCTTCTCTTCCGGCAACGCCACGGCCGCAATCTTCTGCAGACGAACGGCGGCCGGATCGGCGCGCAACGCCGTCATCACTTTGGCAAGACATGGCGCATAGGCAAGTTGCCGGTTCTGCGCGAACGAATATGTGGCGATCCCGACGCTGAGCACGGTGAGCGCCAACACGATCTCCCACAACCATTTCCAAACAAAAGACATATGCACCCCCGTGCTCGTCCCGCCGGACGAATCATTTGCGCAAGAGTCTAACCTCCGCTCCGCGGATGTGATGCAACCGATGCGTGCGGGCCAAATCCGTAACCATGACGCCCATCACACGGACAGTTTTGCCGCATGCGGCGAACGCGTCTTCGCCCCGAACCCGACACAAATTCGGCGAAATCCCCGTCGAGCGTGGACCTCCGCAATCTTGGGAAGGAGAGAGCCCGCATGTTCGCCATTGGACGATACCTCGCGATCGCAGTCGCACTCACATGCGCATTCGCGTGGAACGCCGCCGCTGAAAGCAGCTGGACCAGTTGGCGCAACAGCCCGCACGCCAAGATGCTGCCGTTCAAGTCCGAAGAAGCGTTCCGCCGTTACCTCGCCGAACGCGCTAAACGCCAACAACAACGGCGCGCAAAGGACGGAAGCCCGCTGGCCGTTCCGGCACCAGCGCCCGCCGAAGCCACCGCCATGGACGGCGCCGTCGCTTCGAAACAAGCGGACGACAAAATCACGAACACCCAAGAAGCGGGCGTCGACGAAGGCGGCATCGTAAAGGTCAAAGGCGACACGCTCGTCATCTTGCGCCGCGGCCGCTTGTTCACCGTCTCGACCCGCAACGGCGAACTGCGCCCCATCGATTACATCGACGCTTTTCCGCCCGGCGTAAATCCTTCCAGCGATTGGTACGACGAAATGCTCATCGCGGGCGACCGCGTGATCGTCATCGGCTACAGCTACGGGCGCGGCGGTACGGAAGTAAACCGTTTCCGCTTGAGCGCCGATGGCCACTTGCGCTTCGAAGACGCCTATCACCTGAAATCGAACGACTACTATTCATCGCGCAACTACGCCTCGCGCCTGATCGGCACGCGCCTGATCGTCTATTCGCCGCTCTACGTGCCCTACAACGCCGAAGTCTCGACCGAGTGGATGCCGGCGGTCCGCCGTTGGACGGGCAATCCGCAAGCCGGTTTCCAGCGCATCGTCAGCGCGCATGACATCTACATCCCCCGCCAATGGGAAAACCCGGAGCGCGCCTCGATCGACGCGATCCACACCGTCACCGAATGCGATCTCGCGGCGCCTGAACTTCGCTGCCGCGCGACCAGCGTGCTCGGCCCGGCCGGCCGCACGTTCTATGTGTCTTCGCACGCGGTTTATGTCTGGGTCACCGACTACGGTTGGTGGCGGCCTGAGCGCGAGCGCAACCAATCGATGCTCTACCGCTTGCCGCTCGACGGCAGTGCGCCGTCGGCCGTCGTCGTGCACGGCGCGCCGGTCGACCAATTTTCGTTCCGCGAAGATTGGGAAGAGGGTGTCTTGAACGTGCTCGTGCGCAGCGACGGCGGCGGCGACGCGATGTGGAACCCGGAATTCTCGAGCGGCGACGTCGCATTGTTGCGCGTGGGCTTGAGCCAATTCGGCGACGGCACTGATGTGCTCGACCGCAGCGGCTACCGCGAGCTTCCGCACCCCTCGGGCAACGCCTATGCGTTCCAGAACCGTTTCGTCGGTGGCTACTTGCTCTATGGCACCGGCAACAGTTGGGGCGCGCCGAGCGGTGGGAGCGGTGGGGTCGTCGTCGCAAGTCTGCGCGGCCGCACAGTCACGCAAATTCCGCTCAGCCACGGCGTCGATCGCATCGAAGCGATGGGCGACGACGCGGTCGTCATCGGCGCCGACCAGCGCAACCTGAACTTCCAGGCGATCGAACTGACGCAAGGTTGGCGTCCGCAATTGGGCGACCGCTACACGATGGAAGGTGCCACCCAAGGCGAAACGCGCAGCCAAGCGTTTTTCTTCAAGCCGGAAGCAGCCGACGATGGCGATGGCATGCCGGGCGTATTGGGCTTGCCCGTCACGCGCGCAGGTCGCCCCGGCTATCACCAACTTGTCGAAGGTTCGGCAGCGATCACGTTCCTGCGCCGGTCGAACCGCCGGTTCTTGCCTTTAGGCGAACTCGGCTCCGGCGAACTGCGAAGCGCGAACGACAACTGCCGCGCCTCGTGCGTCGATTGGTACGGCAACGCCCGGCCCATATTCCTGCGCGGCCGCACCTTCGCGCTCATGGGTTACGAACTGGTCGAAGGCGAAATCACCGGCCGCGCCATCCGCGAACTACGCCGCACCAACTTCGCCCCCGGCGCGCGCTAACCTCCATCGTTTGATGGAGAAGCACACGGCGGAGGTGGGCGAAAGTCTCACCTCCGTTCGCGCCGCGGTTATTGGACAAAGTGTCTGCGGCGGAACGCGCAAGTTCGGCCCAAGTGACTTTTCGAGAAAAAAGTGCGAATTATAGCGCATGATGCAGATCGCCCCTCGCTCACCCTCCGCCGACCGGACGCCGCACGCGCGTTATGGATATCGCCGCTCGCCGATTTCGGTTCCGCAAGCTTTCACCGAACGCACACATAACGCCGACCGAACGGATTCCGAACGGATGAAACCGCACAAATCCGCCAGAATAACGCATATAACGGATTCGTTTTTCGCACTTCGGGCCCGGGCCGATTGCGGTGACACGAAACTGCCAAGCGAATTCAACGGGTTGCATCGCGCCAGCGCGCACCGCTTATCGCGCATGTGGACGCGTACACTTCGTCACCCGCGCGAGACGGCACGCACCCAATCAATCGAGCCTGGCGCGAAGGTCTGCACCCCTGCAACCGTAAGTTTGAAATCGCAGAAGGAGAGTGGAAACCCAGAATTAAGACATCGCGCTAAGCCCGGTTTGGCGTATAGAGATTCTCTCATGTCACGACTTGATTCGGCCATCCGACGTTTCAACGCCGCTCTGGAGCGGCTAGAGGCTGCTGCCCGCCGTTCGAACGGGCACGCACCGTCTCCCTTCGACGACACGCTCGCGAAAGAGCTGAATGCGCTCAAGGAAGATCGCGCTAAGCTCGCCGACGAACTGTCGCGGTTGAACGTCGAAAAAGTGGCGCTCGAAGGCTTCACCGAAGAGGTGGCCGGACGGCTCGAAGGCGCGATCCGCGAGATCCGCGCCGTGCTCGCACATTAGGGACCGCTCATGGCGCACGTCACCGTCACTGTGAACAACGCGAGCTACACGCTCGCTTGCGACGACGGTGAGGAAGCGCATCTGACGGCGCTAGCCAAGCAGTTCGACAAGCGCGTGGCCGAGGTAAAAAAGGAGGCCAAGAACGCCTCCGAGGTCCAGTTACTCTTAATGACGGGCCTGCTGCTTGAGGACGAACTCGACGCAGCCGACCTGGGCGACGAGGATAAATTCGCGCTTCTGCTTGAAAATGCCGCCCGCCGCATGGAAGACATTGCCGCGCGGCTCGGCTGACCTTACCTTCTGACCCGGGCGGGCACTGCCTCGCACGTTAGAACTTAGGACCCAGGGGCCGTAATCAGTTCTCACCGGGAGCTGTCCCTGGCCGGGACCGTGGTTCCGGTCATATGGCGCCCACCTGCTTGGCAGGCCCGTGAGGATCCACCAGTTCGACGGCATGGCGGTCCCGCCCACCTTTACGAGATCGATTTGACGAAGAAGGAACTCCGCATCGAAGCCCTCGCGCGCCGCACCGGCGTGGCGGAGGCCGCGGGACCGAAAGCCGCTCTCCTGATCGCGCGCCGCCTGCTCGGCGACTTCGTCTTCATGAAGGGCGCGATCATCGCCGGCTACGCCGCGATCGGAAGCGAAGTCGACCCGTTTCCGCTGATGGCGGCTTTGAACGGGCAGGGCCACCCGCTCTGCCTCCCGCGCGTCGAGGATAAGCGCCTCACGTTCCGCGCCTGGAAACCGGGCGAACCGCTGATCCCGGGACGCATGAATGTGCCGGAGCCGGCAGCGTCGGCAAAGGAACGCCGCCCCGATCTTCTGATCGTGCCGTTGCTGGCGTTCGACAACGATGGTTACCGCCTCGGCTACGGCGCCGGCTACTACGACCGCTACTTGAGCGAACACCGCGCAAAGCGCACCATCCGCGCGATCGGCATCGCTTACGCGGGCCAGCACGTCGCAAAGCTCCCGCGCGAGCTGCACGACGAACCGCTGGACGCAGTCGTGACCGAAGAGCGCGTCTGGCGCTTTGAAAGGGATTGAATGCGCCTGTTGTTCTTAGGTGATCTCGTCGGCCGCTCTGGCCGCACCGCAGTCGTCGAGCGCGTGCCCGATCTGCGCCGCAAGCTTGGCCTCGATTTCGTCATCGTGAACGGCGAGAACGCGGCCGGCGGCTTCGGCATCAACGAGGAAATTTGCGGCGCGCTGTTCGCGGCCGGCGTCGACTGCGTCACGACCGGCAATCACGCGTTCGACCAGCGCGACAAGATCGATGTCTACGACAACGAGCCCCGCTTGCTGCGCCCGGTCAACTACCCGCAAGGCGTCCCCGGCAAGGGCGCGGGCCTCTACGAAACCAAAACCGGCAAGCGTGTTCTCGTGATCAACGCCATGGGCCGCGTCTTCATGGAGGCGCTCGACGACCCGTTCGCCGCCGTCGACCGCGAGCTCGAAGCCTGCAAACTCGGCTGGGGGTGCGATGCCGCCGTCGTCGACATCCACGCCGAGGCGACGTCGGAGAAAATGGCGATGGGCCACTTCTGCGATGCGAGGGCAAGCCTCGTCATCGGCACGCACAGCCATGTGCCCACCGCCGACGCGCAAATCCTGCACGGCGGCACGGCGTATCAAACCGACGCCGGCGCCTGTGCCGACTACGACAGCGTCATCGGCATGGAAAAGACCGAGCCCTTGCAGCGCTTCACCCGCAAACTCTCGACCGGCCGTATGACACCGGCCCAAGGCCCTGCAACGGTGTGCGGCATCTACCTCGAAACCGACGACAACACCGGGTTGGCGAAACGCATCGAACCCGTACGCCTCGGCGGCCGCCTCAAAGAGACGATCCCGGCGCCTTAAGGCCTTGCGATGTGTGGCTCAGCGCCGCCGCGGCACGATGAGGTCGAGCACCACCGCCATCGCCGGGAGAACCGTCACCGCGGCGAGCGCGTTGGCGAGCACGAGAAACGCGAGCAGCCAGCCCATATCGGCCTGGAACTTCAACCCTGAGAACGCCCAGCAGCCGACACCAAGCGCGAGGGTGAGGGCGGTGTAGACGACGGCCGCACCCTCTTCGCGCATCGAATAGGTGAACGCTTCGTCCATGCGCAGCCCTTCGCGCAGATGAGCCTCGATGCGCTCGTAAAGATAGAGGCCATAATCGACGCCGATACCGGCGGCGAGCACGAACACGGGCAGCGTCGTCACGGTCAGCCCGATCTCGAGCCATGAAAGGAGCCAAAGGCCGAGCGCATTTGCGAGCGCCAGCGGTGCGATGCAACACGGCACCGCGCGCCAGTCGCGGAACGCGGCGAAGACCAGGATTGCGATCACGCCGAACACGAGCAACGGCGCGGTGTAAAGCGCTTCGCGCACAGCATCGTTGATTGCGGCAAGGACGCCGCCATTCCCGGTCGCCAAGCGGAAGGTAACGCCCTGCATCTTGTTCGCGGCGACAAACGCTTCGGCAGCCGCGGCGACGCGGCGGAGTGTGTCGTCACGGTGGTCAGTCAGGTAAACCGCGATGGGCAACAACGTACAGTCGCTGTTGCGCAAACCCGTCGTGTCCGAGATCGCGCCCGTTGCCACGGCAAGCACGTCGGGTGCCTTCGGCAAGACGCGCCATTTGAGGTTGGCCTCTTGCACGATGGAATAGACGAAGCGCGAGGCTTCGGGCAGCGACATCACGGACTTCACGCCCTCGACGTTACGCATCGCCACGCCGAAGCGCTCGACGAGCGCCATCACCTTATAGTCGACGCAGGCATCGACGGGAGCGACGGTGACGATGACGAAACTGTCGAGGTCGAGATCGAAGTTTTTCGCGATGGCGGCAGCATCGACGTTGTAGCGGGCGCTCTCCCAAAGCTCCTGCGCGCCGGGACGTTGATGACCGACCCCGACACCGAGCGCATTCCAGATCGCGGCCCCGCCGAGGACGCCGCTCACCAGAAGCACGATCAGCGCGGGGACGGGCCGCGCATCGCGCGAAAACGCAGCCATAAAGCGCCGGCGTGCACCGAGCAATTGACGCTGCCGTTCAACCGCCGCCGCGTTGAAATGAACGTAGCTCATCGCGAGCGGCAACATGACCAAGTTCGAGACAACTTTCAGAGCCATCCCGATCAGCGCGATCACCGCAAGATCTTCAACGAACGGGATGGGAATGAGCAGGATTGCCCCGAAGCTCGCCATCACGGTCACGAGCGCAAAAAAGCCGGGCAGAAGCAGGTGGCGGAACGTGCGCTGCGCTGCCTCTTCCGCGCCGTGTCCATTGACGATTGAAACGAGGAAGCGGTTGATCTGCTGCACGCCATGGCTGACGCCGATGATGTAGATCAGGAAAGGAATGATAAGGCCCAACGGGTGCAGGCTTAGGCCCGCGACGCGCACGATCGCGAACAGCCATGCGATCGAAGCTGCCGAGCAGAGGACCGTGACGATCGTGAGCGTCAGCGAGCGCGCGTAGTACCAAAGCGCAAGCGCGTTTAGGACGAAGGCCAGCGCGAAGAACGCCAGCACGTTGGTCGCTTCGTTGCCGATGTCGCCGACAAACTTCGTAAAGCCGATGATGCGGACCGTCGTGTCGCCGGTTTCGAACTTGCCGCGGATCTTGGCTTCGAGATCGTTGGCGACGGCGATGAAGTCGGTCTTGCTGCCGTCCGGCATCTGGGGTTCGATGGCGGCATGTATCATCGCCGCCTTCCCGTCGAGACCGAACAAGCGGCCGCGGTAGCCGCCTTTGTTGGCGTCCGCGCGTATGCTGCGCACGTCGCCGCCGCTCAGTGCGTCCGCGGTAACCGTTGCGGGAACCAGCTGGCGGCCCTCGACCGCGCCCTCGGTCGCTTGATAGACGAACGTGTTCGGTGTCCACAACGACGTCACCGATTCGCGCGAGACGCCGGGCACAAAGGTGACATCTTGCGTCACGTCGTAGAGCGTCTTCAGAAATTTCGGCGTCCAGATGCTGCCACCCTTCGTTTCGACGACGATCTGAACGCTATTCAGGCCTGCGATTTTTTCTTTGTAGTCGAGCGCGGTCCGCGCGTAGGGGTGGCCCAGTGGCAGCTGTTTTTCGAGGTCGGTGTCGAGCCTCAAAGGCAAGGCCAGCCACACCGACAATAGGGTCAGCGCGCCAAGGATTAGCAAGATCAACGCTCTCGCGCCGAAAAGAACGTGCTCGATCGAATGCAGCATAGTGTCCCCAGACCTGGAACGCGCTGCATGCTGTCACAGAATGCCGAAGCAGAGAAGGAGCGTTTGCGGCGCGCAGTGACGTCTACGCTCGCGCCGCTCTCCCCATGACAACCCAACCGTCTTGAAAGAAGTTTGGCGTCTCGGGGGTCTTGCTCTTTCCCGTCGTTTTGCGCTTTATCACCGCCCCAATTCAAATCGATCCGACAGAGACAGTCGCATGGCCGGCCATAGTCAATTCAAGAACATCATGTTCCGCAAGGGCGCGCAGGATGCGAAGCGCTCGAAGCTGTTTTCCAAGCTCGCGCGCGAAATCACGATCGCAGCCAAAAGCGGTCTGCCGGACCCGGACAAGAACCCGAAACTCCGCGCGGCCATGATCGCGGCGCGCAAGGAAAGCATGCCGAGGGACAACATCGAGCGCGCGATCAAAAAAGCAGCCGGTCCCGACTTGGACAACTTCGAAGAGGTTCGTTACGAGGGCCGTGGCCCCGGCGGCGTTGCGATGATCGTTGAGGCTTTGACCGACAACCGCAACCGGACGGCTGGCGATGTGCGGTCTCTGTTCACGAAGTACGGCGGCCAGGCGGGCGAAACGGTGGCCTATATGTTCGACCGTCTAGGCCAAATCCAATACCCGGCTAGCGTCGCGAGCGCAGAAGCCATGCTCGACGCCGCAATCGAAGCCGGCGCGGACGATTGTCAAACGTCCGACCAAACACACGACCTCTTCTGCAAGCCGGACGATTTGAACGAAGTCTCCCGCGCGCTGGAGAAAAAGTACGGCCCGCCCGCGATGGCGAAGTTCGTCTGGCGCCCGCAAACAAGCGTGCCCGTCGAAGGCGAAGCCGCCGAAACGCTGATCAAACTCCTCGACGCCCTCGACGACCACGACGACGTGCAAACCGTCTACGCGAACTTCGAAATGTCCGACGCCACGATGGCGAAGCTGACCGCGTGACGGGGGATTGGCGCGTGCTCGCAGCTTGTGCGGCGCTGGGCCTCCTACTGACCGCATTATTCGTTTATCTCGCCGCGCAAGGTGAAGCGCACGGTCTTCCGGATCGCGCGCAGCTGAAGGAACTGCAAGGCACGTTAAGCCACGTCGCCAAGAACAAATACGACGTAGAGTTCCGCCTCGAACCATGGAAGGCGACATTCCAATATCCCACCAAAGCGCGTGCGCTGCCGAGTATTGCCGCCGCATTGCGCGAAGGCGACCCTGCGACGGTGCTCGTCGATGGGTCGACGTTTGTCGATGGCGAGGAAGAGCGCGCGACGATCTTTGCGCTGACAGTCGACGGCAAGATCGTCCGCAAGTTCGCCGATGTCGAGCATGCTTGGCGCGCCGACAACCGCGTATTCTATTGGCTGATCGCCGTCTTCGGTCCCGCGACCGTCGCGCTCAGTGCGGCGGCGTTCTACCAGCGCCGCAACGGCATTGCTTAGACGCACAGAAGGCACGACGCGCCGCAGCATCGTGCCTTCAAGTCCAACGGCACGGTGGCTCAGGGAGAGAAAGCGCCGCCACCGTTGGAATATGTCAGTAGCGCACTGGCGCGCGGCGCGAGAGTTGCTCGGCCGTCATCGTAGTGCGCAGCGGCTCGCCACCGCGTGTGAATGTCAGCGACGACACCATAACCGACACGAGCTTCGCGCTGGGTCCTTTGACCGACAGGATCGCATAGCGCGCTTCGCCGACCGGCGAGAGAAGGATGTCGTGTACCGTGGCAACTTCTTGACCGTCGGGTCCGACCACGCGCGATGACAACAATCGCGATACGGTCTTGACAGCCGGATCCTTGAAGCTCGCGTTCATCGCTTCGATGCGCGAGACGAAAGCGCCGTCCGCGGCGTTGTCGATCTGGCCTTCGGTGACGTTCGTGCGTGCATGCAAGGTGCCGTCCGGCGCCCGCGATACCGTGATAAGGCGCGGCTTCACCGCAACCTTGTCGGCACCGATGCCCAAGAAGCCGCCATCTTCGACGACGAACGCATCTAGATAGTTGTCCTTGCCGACCACCACGTCGCTGATGCGGCCGACGCGTTCCTTTTGCTGCACATTTTCAACCGACGTGCCGATCAGCTGCTTGCCGGAAAGCGAGCCGGGCAGGGCCGCGGGAAGCACGATCTCTTTCGTGCCTTCCATAAGCGAATCGTACGCTTTGACGGTGGCGTTCCAGGCGTCGCGGGCACCCTTCTTTAAGGCGTTCCATGCGTCGCGCGCCGCATCGGCGATCTGTTCGCCGGTGGTCTTGGTTGTATCCGCCGCAAGCGCCGGCGCTGGTATCGTGGACAGCAGGCTAAGCGCCGCGAAGGCGGCCAGCAATTTCCTCATCGTCATCTCCTGCAAAAACCCTCACGCGAAAACGCCAGGGCGCAAATCGATAAACGCGCAAGGAACTCACCGGTTCCGCTGAGGAATCTGCATCGCAATGCAGCGTATCGGCGAAGGCTTGGAACCATGTCGCCGCGCAAGCATTTGGCGGCTTTTTCGGAGCTAACGCACGCGCGAACACACGAAGTCGAGCAGTTCTTCGCCCATCGTGCCGGGGATGACTTTCACGCCTTTCGCCCGCCAGTCGCTTTCGTATTGCATCGAGTACGAGGAATAAGAGAGCCGCTTTGCGCAATCGACGGCAGCCTTCTGCGGCGTGTTCGGGCCATCCTCGTCGTGGTGATACTTCTCTTTCTCAAGGAACGTGACTAGCCCGTCGCTTTCCTTGGTAATGCTGTCCACATCGATCAGCGTCGTGTGATGCGTATCTTGCCAGTCTTCGGCCCGCGCGCCGTTGGCCGCGAAAACCGCAAACAAAATGAAAAGCGCGATGCGCGCGACATGCATTGGCGTCATGGCGGTGTCTCCTGCAGTGTGATGGCTACTCGGGCGTCACGGTCCCCTTATCGATGTTCACGCGCACACGCGCCACGCCGCCGCGATTGCGAATGCCGTCAACATAGAGCTGATACGGAAACTCGATCAGCAAGCCGCGCCCAGCGTCATAGCGCGTGCGCAGCCGCTGAAAATCGATGCCGACGAAGCCCATTGCATCCTTGTCGCCGACGATGCGGCAAATCCGGCCCTCGTCCATGCCCTCGACCGCATTGGCTCGGTCGGGGAGGAGAATGAGCAGGTGTTGGCTACAGCAAACGGGCTCCCCGCCCGTGTCGAGCACCGCCACGCGGACATTGTTGTTGTAGAACGACCGGATGTTCTTCTCCCACGGTTCGGCGATCGAGCGAACGTCGGCCGCGTAGTCGCACGGGCGAACTTGAACGGCGGCGGCCGGCAAGGTGGCCGCCAAGAACGCTGCAGCGGCAAAGAATGGGCGCATGAAAGTTCCCTTGTTGAAGCACGCGAAATTCTGGACGCACTGTGCACCAAAGTCAGCAACAGCAGTCACCGAATCGCGCTATGGTCTCAGCGGAACATTTAGTGTACAAGGCCGTCGATGACGCCCCTCAACGTCACCCGCATCTTAGGGCTCGATCCAGGCCTCCGCCGCACCGGCTGGGGCGTGATCGAACGCGACGGTTCGAGGCTCAAATTCATCGAATGCGGTGTGGTCACTTCGGACAGCGAGATGGCCCTGGCTGACCGCCTGGTCGCCTTGCATGAAGGGCTGCTGAACGTGATCGAGCGCCTTCGCCCGGAAGCCGCCGCCGTCGAACAGACGTTCGTCAACAAAGACCCGGTCGCCACGCTGAAGCTCGGTCAGGCTCGTGCGATTGCCTTGTTGGTGCCGGCGCGAGCAGGGCTCACCGTCGCCGAATACGCGCCGAACCAGGTGAAGAAGTCCGTCGTCGGCGTCGGCCATGCAGACAAGGATCAGGTGCACGCGATGGTGAAAATCCTGCTGCCCCAATCCAACGCTAAGGGACCGGACGCGGCCGACGCGCTCGCCATCGCTATAACCCACGCCCACATGTCAGAAAGCAGCGACCGCATGTCCTCGCTGATGGCAAGGGCGCGTTAGGAACAACGATATGATCGGCAAACTCACCGGCATCATCGACGAAATCGGTACCGACATGGCGGTTATCGACGTCGGCGGTGTCGGCTACGTCGTCCACTGCGCGGCGCGCGTGCTCTCCAACCTGCCGCAGCCGGGCCAGCGCGCGACGCTGTTCGTCGAAACGCAAATGCGCGAGGACGCGATCAGACTCTTCGGCTTCACGACCAGCGAAGAACGCGAGTGGTTTCGCCTCATGCAAACCGTGCAAGGCGTGGGCGCGAAGGTCGCCCTATCGATCTTGAGCAGCATGAGCGTCCCTGACCTCGCCCGCGCCGTCGCATTCGAAGACAAAGCAGCGGTGGGCAGGGCGCAAGGCGTCGGCCCGAAACTCGCAGCCCGCATCACGGCCGAACTCAAAGACAAGGCGGCAGCCATCTCCGCGCCGCTGCACATCGCAAGAGGTGACGGTACAGTCGTCGGCTTCACAAAACCGCAAGGCGCAGCAGCCGAAGCGGTGTCTGCGCTCGTCAACCTCGGCTACAGCCAAGCCCAAGCGAGCCAAGCGATCGCAACCGTCGTCGCCCGCGAAGGCAAAGAACTCCCGCTTCAAGCGATGATCCGCGAAGGCCTTCGCGCCTTGTCGAGCGCGGCGTGATAATGACGTTATCCAATCTGTTAAATAATAAGGTCGTCATGGCCGGCCTCCGAGCCGGCCACCCAGGGTCGGTGCTCAAGCGTGTGTCCCTGGGTGGCCGGGTCAAGCCCGGCCATGACGAGGGCATTTGATGACCAAACCCAACCGCCTCATCACACCCGAAACGCGCGACGACGACGCGGGTGAAGCGTCGCTTCGCCCGCAGACACTCGCTGAGTTCATCGGTCAAGACCAAGCGCGCGCGAATCTGAAAGTCTTTATCGACGCCGCGCGCGGCCGCAACGAAGCGCTGGATCACGTGCTTCTCGCGGGCCCGCCGGGCCTTGGCAAAACGACGATGGCTCAGATCGTCGCCCGCGAACTCGGCGTCAACTTCCGCTCGACGTCAGGGCCCGTAATCGCGCGCGCGGGCGACCTGGCTGCGATCCTGACGAACTTGCAACCGCGCGACGTGCTCTTCATCGACGAGATCCACCGCCTAAACCCCGCGGTCGAAGAAATCCTCTATCCGGCGATGGAGGATTTTCAACTCGACCTCATCATCGGTGAAGGCCCGGCAGCGCGCACGGTGAAGATCGACTTGGCACCGTTCACGCTCGTCGGCGCGACGACGCGTTCCGGCATGATCACCAAGCCGTTGCGCGACCGCTTCGGCATTCCGCTGCGCCTCGAGTTCTACAAAGTCGAAGACTTGATCGAGATCGTAAGCCGCGGCGCGCGAATTCTAAGTCTGCCGCTCACCCCCGACGCCTCCCGCGAAATCGCAGCGCGCTCGCGTGGCACGCCCCGCATCGCCGGCCGCCTGCTGCGCCGCATCCGCGACTTCGCGGCCGTGGCCAAGATGGCAAAGGTGGACGCGAAAGCTGCCGACGAAGCGCTGACGCGCCTCGAAGTCGACAAGCGTGGCCTCGACAATTTCGATCGGCGCTACCTGAAGATCATCATCGACAACTACAACGGCGGCCCCGTCGGCGTCGAAACGCTGTCCGCCGCACTCGGCGAACCGCGCGACGCGCTCGAAGAAATCATTGAACCGTTCCTGCTACAGGAAGGCTTCGTCCAACGCACGCCGCGCGGACGCATGGCGGCGGGTATGGCCTACACGCATCTTGGCCTCACACCGCCGAAGGCGACGACGCAGCAAACGCTGTTCGATACCGCGCGCGACGAGGACGCCGATGTCTGAGCCCACGATGGGCCGTTTTGACGGCAAGACGCATATCTTGCCGGCGCGCGTCTACTACGAAGACACCGACGTTTCCGGCATCGTCTATCATGCGAACTATCTGCGCATGATGGAACGCGGACGCAGCGAATTCCTGCGTCTCATCGGCATCCACCACATGGTGATGATGGCGGGAGAAGAGCCCGTCGCCTGGACGATCCGCCGGATGGAAATCGACTACGCAAAACCCGCACGCCTCGACGACGCGCTGGAAATTCACACGCGCTACCGCACGCTGACGGGGGCAAGGCTCACCGGCGAACAATGGGTCAAATGCAAAGGCGTCGACCTCGTGACCGCCAAAATCGAAGCGGCGCTGATTACCATGACCGGTAAGCCGCGCCGCATTCCTGAAGAGGTGAAGGCGAAGCTCGCCTCCTACCTGGATTAATTACCAGCGATACCCGAGACCGACGCCGACGATGACGGGGTCGATGTCGACATTCGCGTGCACAAGGCCAGGCACGGTATCGAGGGTCGCCTCGGTGTTGATCCACACCTTCTTGACGTCGACGTTCAAGGTCCAGTTGCCGCCGATCGGAATATCGACGCCCGCCTGCAGCGCGAAGCCGAAGCTCGGATCGAATTCGGCGTGGTGCACGATCGGGTCGGCGTCGTCATGCCCGAAGAACATCGTGTAGTTCACGCCCGCGCCGATATAGGGACGGAAATCGGGATCGTCGGGCTGGAAGTGGTATTGCACCGTCAGCGTCGGCGGCAGCAACCAAACCGTGCCCAGATCGATGTTCGTCGGCTTGTGCGTAATCTTGTGTGGCGTCACGCCCAAGATCAGCTCCGCCGCCCAGTGCTCATCAAAGAAATAGGTGATGTCGAGTTCCGGAACGATCGACGTGTCGATGTCGACATCGCCGCCCAAGAGCGAAATATTGGCATCTTCGTCCGGCAGAACGGTAATCAGCCGTCCGCGCACCATCCAGGGGCCTTTGGCGTCCGCTTCGGCCGGAAAGGAGATTGCGGCAATGGATGCAGCGAGCGCGCAGCCTAAGGTGGCTGTGGCGAAGAGGCGGTTTGTCATGGGAACGGACTCCTAAGCGGCGTGGGTTGTCCCACGACTAGCCGTGCCTGCCGCCCACGGCCTTGACCTAGGTCAAACGAATTGGATTACACACTGCGCGTGTAAGTTTTGAGAAATTCACCCACGCTGCGTCCCGTATGACGTAGGGACATATTGGTGTCAGCGTGCGACGACTTGACACCGCTTTGCCTTGATCTTCGCGCCGTCCGAGGTCCGCGTCATCCAGAGCACTGGCCCGCTGCGCGACACATCGCGGAATTCGATCATCTCCGCTTCCTTGCGGCGGTCCGCTTCTTCGCTGATGTCTTCCATGATCAGCACCAAGCGCCCGCCGTTGTCGGCGATCGCCCACAAGCCCGTTCCCCACTCGTCGTAACTCGCTTTGCCGTCCGCTTGCAGCACCATCCCGTCCCCGCTCGCGCACGTTCCGTCGAACGACCACGTACCGGCGAAATAGGAACGCTGCGTGATGCGCTGCGGCGGCAGCATGTTCGCGTAAGCAGTCGCCGCACAACCAAAAGCAAAAAAAGCAACCGCAAACCCGCGCATGAAACGATCTCCAGCGACAATCGACAGGTCCCACGATGCGCGAAGCGAGCGCGCCCTCGCAAGTTTTCCGTGCAGAGAAAGCGGCAAACAGGTGAAGTCGCTGTCATTTACGAGGGCTAGCTCTTGGCCTGCCAGACGGTTCGGGTTAGGGAAGCGTTAAGGGTTTGGGTGCATGGCACGGAAACCGCAGTTTTCTGCGCCCAAATTTCGACACGTTAGACGGGTCTAGTCGCGTCCTTCCTGGACCGTCCTTGTGGTCGCTGGGGGCCGCTTGCGGGGCGCGGCGTCATCACTGAGGGGAAGAAGGGTCTATGGAGTTTTCAACGCTCGCTCTCGTGCATGATGCGGCGGCCTTTGCAAAGCCGCTGATCGCACTCGCCGACCATTGGACTCACGTTGCCGATTGGGCCCAAGCGCCAAGCGCGGCGCCGGTCGATCCGACTCCCCAGACGATTCCCTTGGCGCCACCCGATGGCGCGCGCGATGCAGGCGCCGCGGCCGTAACGCCGGGCATAGATATGTCGCCGCTGACGCTCTTCATGAAGGCCGACATCGTCGTGAAGGCCGTGATGAGCGTGCTGCTGTTTTCTTCCGTCTGGTCGTGGGCGATCATCATCGGCAAGTGGATGCGCATCGGCCGCGTCCGCGCCCAGGCCGAAAGGTTCGAGCAGGTCTTCTGGTCCGGCCGTTCGCTCGACGACGTCTATCAATCGCTCCAGGCGCGCAGCGAATCGCACCCGATGGCGCACGTCTTCGTCGCTGCGATGCGCGAATGGAAACGCTCGTTCGAGAGCGGCACGGTCGCGACAGGTCTGTTGCCCAGCGTCAAGGACCGCATCAACAAAGTTATGAACGTGACGATCGGGCGCGAAATCACGCGCCTCGAGTCCTCGTTGGGCTTCTTGGCGACGGTCGGCGTCAACGCGACGTTCATCGGCCTCTTTGGCACCGTTTGGGGCATCATGAATTCGTTCCGCTCGATCGCGGCAAGCCACGACACGTCGCTCGCCGTCGTCGCGCCGGGCATCGCGGAGGCGCTGTTCGCGACCGCCATGGGCTTGCTTGCCGCCATTCCCGCTTCGATTGCCTATAACCACCTCTCGACGTCGGTCGGCCGCATCGCAAGCCGCCTCGAAGCGTTCTCGGATGAATTCGCGGCCATCCTTTCGCGTCAACTCGACGAGAAGGCGCGCTAGATGGCCGGCGTCATCAACGGTGGATCGCATCGCGGGCGCGGCGCCTGGCGCAGCCGCCTGAAACCGAATTCCGACATCAACATCACGCCGATGGTCGACGTGATGCTGGTGCTGCTCATCATCTTCATGGTGACTGCGCCGCTGCTCACGCCGGGCGTGGCCGTCGACCTGCCGAAAACGCGGGCAAAGCTTCTAAGCCAAGACAAAGAACCGCTGACTGTCTCGATCGAGAAGAACGGCAAGATATTCCTCGGCGGCGGCAAGCTGGAATCGGAGGCCGTGTCGCTCGAAGAACTCGCGGTGAAGGTGACCGCGATCGCCGAGAACGGCTACGATCAACGCATCTTCGTGCGCGGCGACAAATCGGTCGACTACGGCACGGTGATGCAAGTGATGGGTGAGTTGAATGCGGCGGGGTTCCGTCGCATCGGCCTAGTAACAGAGCCTCCGCGTGGCGAGAGCAAGAAGCACAAATAACACGCCGGAACGGGACTCGCTGCTCGGCGCAGCGTTTCTGTCCGCGGTTCTGCACGCCCTCGCGCTGGCCGGCGTGTTCATCGTATGGCCGTACATGGCTCCGCCCGTTGTGATGCAGTCCGACATTGTACCCGTCGATCTGTTGACGTTGGCCGATACGACAAACGTCGCGCCGCAAGAACAAACCGAAGAGCAAAAGCCGCCCGAGCCGCAGCCGGTACCCGTTGAAATCCCGCCGCCGCCCGCCCCGACGGAATTCGCGGCCGCCGAACCGCCGCCTCTGCCGCCGGAAGACGACGCACCGGCGCTCGAGCCCGAACCGGAAAAGAAAGAGCCTGAAAAGCCGAAGCCGCCCGAGCCGCCGCAACAACGCTTCGCGATGTCGACCCCGCGCGCCAAGCCGAAGCCGGACAAACCGAAGGACGAGTTCGACGTCGACAAGATTCTAAAGAGCCTCGACAGCGCACCGAAAGAAAAGAAAGCAGAGCCGGCAAAGGCGACCGCAAGCCGTTCGGTCAAAGGGGCCGGCGCGCAATCGGCGCTGACGATGACCGAGATTGACGCACTCAGAAGCCAACTTGCAAAATGCTGGAATGTGCCGGTCGGCGCGCCGGATCCTGCCGCACTCGTCTTCCGCGTGCGTGTGTTTCTGAACGAGGACGGAACGATCGCCTCAGCCCCGCAGTTGGTCGATCAAGGGAACCTCGGAGATCCCTACTTCCGCGCCGCCGCCGATTCGGCTATTCGCGCAGTACACATTTGCGGCCCCTATCAACTGCCGCCGGAAAAATACGCATCGTGGAGCGAGATCGTGATCAAGTTCGATCCGCGCGAGATGTCCGGCTACTAGGAACGAGGACGACATGAACAAACCATCCCGCACCATCTTTGCCGCACTGGCACTGGCTTTGGCCGCGTTCACGGCGCCGGCCAACGCCGCCCTCGAAGTCGACCTAAATAAGGGCGTCGTCCAGCCGATTCCGATCGCGATCACGGACTTCCTCGGCACGAACCCGCGCGATCAGCAGACTGCGGCGCAAGTCGCGGGCGTCATTCGCGGCGACCTCGAACGTTCCGGCCTGTTCGCGCCGCTCGATCCGCGCTCCTACGTCGAAAAGATCACGAATTTCTCGTCGATCCCGCGCTTCGGCGATTGGCGCACGATCAACGCGCAAGGCCTCGTGACCGGACAGGCGCGTCAGCTCGCCGACGGTCAGCTGCAGGTCGACTTCCGCCTTTGGGACATTTTCGGCGAGCAGCAAATGGTCGGCATGTCGTTCAAGACGACGCCGGAGAACTGGCGCCGCTTGGGCCACCTCGTCGCCGACGCGATCTATGAGCGTCTGACCGGCGAGAAGGGTTATTTCGACACCCGCATCGTCTTCATCTCCGAATCCGGTTCGAAGATAAAGCGCCGCTATCGCTTGTCGATCATGGATCAAGACGGCGCGAACCCGTCGTTCCTGACCGGCGGCGACTTCATCGTTCTCTCGCCGCGCTTCTCGCCGACGAAGCAGGCGATCACCTACATGTCGTACGAGCGTGCGGTGCCGTCGGTCTTCGTGTTCGACCTGCAGACCGGTCAGCGCGAGGTCATCGGCCAGTATTCCGGCATGACGTTCGCGCCGCGCTTTGCGCCGGACGGCAACCGCGTGATCTTCAGCTATTCCCGCGACAACAATGTGGACATCTACGTCGTCGATCTGCGCTCGCGCAGGCCGCAGCGCTTGACCAGCGACCCCGGTATCGACACCTCGCCGTCGTTCTCGCCTGACGGTTCGCGCCTGGTTTTCAACTCCGACCGCGGCGGCTCGCCCCAGCTCTACGTGATGAACGCCGACGGCTCGGGCCAGCAGCGCATCTCGTTCGGCCAGGGCCGCTACACGACGCCCGTGTGGAGCCCGCGCGGCGACCTGATCGCGTTCACGAAGCAGGTTGGTCAAACCTTTTCGATCGGCGTCATGGCGCCCGACGGGCAACGCGAGCGCATCCTGACGTCGAGCTATTCGGAAGAGGGTCCAACCTGGTCGCCGAACGGGCGCGTGATTCTGTTCACGCGCTCAACCCCAGGTCGCGGCGGCCAAAGCGGCAGTTCCTCGGTCTGGTCGGTCGATTTGACCGGTGTGAACCTGCGCAAGGTCATCACCCCGGGTGAAGCGTCGGATCCCGCCTGGTCGCCACTCAATCGCTAAGCAAATTGCGACAATTGTCACGTGGATTAACTTGGTTTTATGCAAAACTCGCTCTGCGTGCTTGACGCTTCGCCATAGCGGCGACTACGCATGCGAGATAGGGTTTGTCGGGTTTCGTACGGGGGCGTGCGAGCCCTTTGTTGGGTGAGGGAGAGTAGCGGGATGTTTCGTGGTGCAATGAAATTGGGTTTCGCGGTAATCGCGGGATCGTTTCTGCTGACGGCGTGCTCTTCGACGAAGGAAGAGGCGACGGCGCCGGTAACGACGACGCCGCCATCGGCGATCAAGCCGGGCTCGGCGGAAGACTTCCGCGTCAATGTCGGTGACACGGTGCTGTTCGATCTCGACCAGCATTCGGTCCGTGCCGACGCGCAGTCGATTCTGCAAAAGCAAGCCGCATGGTTGAAGCAGTATCCGCAGGTTCGCTTGATGGTCGAAGGCCATTGCGACGAACGCGGCACGCGCGAATACAATCTGGCACTCGGCGACCGCCGCGCTTATGCGGTGAAGGAATTCTTGGTCTCGCTCGGCGTCGATGCCGCGCGGCTACAGACGAAGAGCTACGGCAAGGAACGCCCCGTGTGCGCCGAGGCCGACGAAAGCTGCTGGCAGCAAAATCGCCGCGGCTTCTCTGTCATCTCTGCCGGGGCCGGTTCGTAACCGAACGTCGAAGTGTTGAATTTAGGGCGCGCGAGACCTGGGTTTCGCGCGCCCTCTAGTATTTTGGGGCCGCCTGCCTCAATTTCGTCACCCGTCCGGGCGATCTAGCGCCCACATGCGAAGTGCTTGAGCGGAGTTCAGTCATGATGTCATTGCCACGCCCGAAGCTGCTGACTGCGGCGGCGTTCGCCACCGTGTTCGCGCTCTCGTTCGCACCCGTCGCGTGGCCGGCGGACGTCGATGACCTGGAAGACAAGCTCGACCGCGTTGAGCGCGACCTGCGCGAACTCCAGTTCGACGTCTACAAGGGCAACCCGCCGGAAAAATCCGGTGGCCTCGCCGGAGGACCTGCAGGCGGCGTCAGCGCCGGCGGCGCACGGCTGAACGACATGGAACAGTCGCTGCGCGAACTGCGCGGCCAAGTCGAAACCTTGTCGTTTCAGGTAAAGACGCTCACCGAACAGCTCGACATCGCGCGCAAAGAATCGAACTACCGCCTCGGCGCGCTCGAAGGCGGCGCCCCGGCAAGCGCGATCACGTCACCGGCAGCAGCGCCGGCGCTTAACGCGCAGAAGGCAGCCCCGCCCGTCACCCTGACGCGCGGTGGCAGTAACCAAGCGGGTAAGACGCCAGGTACGTTGGGTTCAATCCCGGCTGACGCCGCCGTCTCTGAAGCAACGGGCACCTCGCCGCAACAGCAATATGACGACGCGATGGACTTGTTGAGCCGCGCGCAATACGCCGAAGCGCAAGGCGCTTTCCGCAAGTTCGTCGCCGCAAACCCTGCCGATCAGCTGGCCGGCCCCGCGCAGTTTTGGGTTGGCGACATAGCCTTCACGCAGAAGGACTACCAAGGCTCGGCGAAGTCGTTCGCGGATGTGCTGAAGCGCTATTCCAAGACGGCCAAGGCGCCTGAGGCTATGTTGAAGCTTGGCCTGTCGTTGCTCGAACTTGGCCAGAAGAAAGAAGGTTGCACCACGCTTGGCGCGCTCAAAGTCAAATACCCGACGGCCGCAAAGCCGCTCGTTGACCGCGCCGCCAAACGCTCGGTCGAAGCCGGCTGCGGCAAGTAAACCCGTCGCTGCGGCCGAGTTCGACGCGGCACTGACAAGCGTTGGCGGTGCGCCCCCGTTCGCGCTCGCCGTCTCGGGCGGCGCCGACTCGCTAGCGCTGCTGGTGCTGACGGCCGCTTGGTGCAAGAAGCACAAAGCCCCCGCACCGCTCGCGCTGACCGTCGATCATGGTTTGCGTCCAGAATCGTCGGCAGAAGCCGCGCGCGTCGCCGCCTGGGCACGTGCACGGGGCGTCTCGCACGAAACGCTGCTGTGGGCAGGCCGAAAGCCCGCGCAAAACATCCAAGCGCGCGCGCGCGATGCCCGCTACAGCCTGATCGGCGAACGCATGCGCGAGCGTGGCATCAGCGTCTTGCTGACGGGCCACACGCTCGATGACCAAGCCGAGACGTTTCTCTTGCGCCTCGCGCGCGGCAGCGGCCTCGACGGTTTGAGTGGGATGGCAAGCGCCGCGCCGTTCCCGATTGCGGGCTTTAAAGATCTGACGATCGCCCGTCCGTTGCTGAGCATTCCGCACGCACGGCTGACCGCAACGCTCACACAGGCCGGACAAGAATGGCTCTTTGACCCCAGCAACGTGAACGACCGCTTCGCCCGCGTTAAAATCCGCAACGCCGCCGACGCCCTAAAAGACGCCGGCCTGACAAGCGAACGCATCGCATCCGCCACGGCACATCTCGCCCGCGCCCGCCAGGCCATTGAAGCCGCCGTTGCGGCCTTACTCGCCGCAGCCGTCGACGCGACGCCCTGGGGCTATGCGCTTATCGATGCCCAACGCTTTGCCTCAGCGCCCCGTGAAGTCGCGTTGCGTGCCCTGGCGCGGCTGATCGAAGTCGCCGGTGGCGGCACCTATCCGCCCCGCTTCGAGCAAACTGAGGCCACACTCGATTGGCTCGCCGACACCCGCGCAAAACCCTCCGGCCGAACGCTCGGCGGTTGCCGCTTGGCGCGCCGGGATGCGAAAACGATCCTGGCCACTCGAGAAGAAGCGGCCCTCGTGAAAGAAGCACACGATCTGGCGATCGAACCGGGCGCCACCGGTCTGTGGGATCGCCGCTTTCTGATCTCCGTCCCCAAATCCGCGAAGGGCAGGGTGGATGTGCGCTGCCTCGGCCTCGTGGGTCTTAAAGCTGCAGGCAAGGCCGCGAAGCTGCCGCCTGTCGAACCGCGCAGGATCGGCGCCAGCTTACCCGCGCTGTGGCGCCAGGATCGCTTGGTCGCAGCACCGCTGATCGCCTTCGCCGGTGATGAACCCGCAATTTCGGCCCATTTCGTAGGGTTTGCGGGAAGTTAAGGAGTCTGCTCCACAAAAGCTTGCTATGATTTGCGCTGGCGAAAGCCGCGCGCCGCACCTATCTGAAGTCCTCGGCCAAATTTCCGCGCCTCGGCGCCTCTAGTGAACACGGATCTCGGTACCCTCGCATGAACGGCAATCAGAATCTGCGTAACATCGTGGTTTGGGTCGTGATCGGCCTCTTGGTCTTGGCGCTGATCAATTTGTTCTCAGGCACCACGCCGCAGGTCAGCAAAAGCGACATCCCGCTTTGGCAGGTGGTGCGCGACGCGGAAGCGGGCAAGATCCAAGAGGTGACGTTCCACGACGAGAAGATCACGGGCAAGTACCGTGACACGAACAAGGAATTCAACAGCGTCGGCCCGAAGGACAACGGCGAGATCGCCAAGCAGCTCGAAGGCTTCAAGGTCAACGTATCGTTCGCCGACACGAACAGCGAATCGCCCTCGCTTCTCTCGATCATCGCCAACTGGTTCCCGATACTCCTTTTGGTCGGCGTCTGGATATTCTTCATGCGCCAGATGCAGGGCGGCGGCGGTAGAGCCATGGGCTTCGGTAAAAGCCGGGCAAAGCTCCTGACCGAACGCCACGGCCGCGTTACGTTCGAAGATGTCGCCGGCATCGACGAAGCCAAAGGCGACTTGCAGGAGATCGTCGAGTTCCTGCGCGATCCGCAAAAGTTCCAACGCCTCGGCGGCAAGATCCCGAAGGGCGCGCTGCTCATCGGTCCGCCGGGCACCGGCAAGACGTTGCTCGCCCGCGCCATCGCCGGCGAAGCGAACGTGCCGTTCTTCACGATCTCGGGTTCGGACTTCGTCGAAATGTTCGTGGGCGTCGGCGCCAGCCGCGTGCGCGATATGTTCGAACAGGCCAAGAAGAACGCGCCTTGCATTATCTTCATCGACGAAATCGACGCTGTTGGCCGTCACCGTGGCGCAGGCCTCGGCGGTGGCAACGACGAGCGCGAGCAGACGCTGAACCAATTGCTCGTCGAAATGGACGGCTTTGACACCAACGAAGGCGTGATCTTGATCGCGGCGACCAACCGCCCGGACGTGCTGGACCCGGCGCTGCTTCGCCCAGGCCGCTTCGACCGTCAGATCGTTGTGCCGAACCCCGACATCACGGGTCGCGAAAAAATTCTCAAAGTCCACATGAAGAAGGTGCCGCTGGCGCCCGACGTCAACGCGAACGTCATTGCGCGCGGCACGCCCGGCTTCTCCGGCGCCGATTTGGCGAACCTCGTGAACGAAGCGGCGCTTCTTGCCGCGCGCCTGAACAAGCGCATGGTCACGATGCGCGATTTTGAAGAAGCAAAAGACAAGGTCATGATGGGCGCCGAACGCCGCTCGATGGTCATGTCGGAAGACGAAAAGAAACTGACCGCCTACCACGAAGGCGGCCACGCCTTGGTCGCACTCAACGTGCCGGCGGCCGATCCCGTGCATAAGGCGACGATCATCCCGCGCGGCCGCGCGCTGGGCATGGTCATGCAGCTGCCGGAATCCGACAAGCTATCGTTCTCGCGCGAGCAAATGGTCTCGCGCATGGCGATCATGATGGGCGGCCGCGTCGCTGAAGAGCTCATCTTTGGCCATGACAAGGTGACGTCCGGCGCTTCGTCGGACATCGAGCAGGCGACCCGTCTCTCGCGCGCCATGGTCACGCGCTGGGGCATGAGCGAAAAGCTCGGTACCGTCGCTTATTCGGCGGATCAGGAAGAGGTCTTCCTCGGTCACTCCGTTTCGCGCACGCAAAACATCTCGGGTGCGACGGCCAAGCTGATCGACGAAGAGATCCGCCGCTTCGTGGACGACGGCTATCAGAAAGCGCGCCAGATTCTGACCGACAAACTCGAAGATTTGCACATCATCGGGCGCGCACTGCTCGAATTCGAAACCTTGAGCGGCGACGAGATCAAAGCGTTACTGCGCGGCGAGAAGGTCGTGCGCGAACCGCCCGCCGACGAAGCGCAAACGCCGCGCCCGCCGTCGTCGTCCGTGCCGAGCGCAGGCCGTCCGCGCGGCCCCGACCTAAACCCGGAACCGCAGCCCGGCTAACGCGTCAAGAAAAATATAGCAGTCGAAGGCCCCGCAAATTTTCCGCGGGGCCTTTGCTTTTCCCGCGCCGTTTGCACAAGCTTCGCGTCATTCAAGTTTGGGGTCTCCTATGCGTCTGTTCTTCGTGACTGCCGTTGCCTTCGCCGCCACAATCTCGGCCGCCGCCGCAAGCGAACTCGCGTGTCCAGCAACCCTCGACACCGACGAAACGTCGGCCGGTTTGCCGGTCTCCTACAAGTTCCGTTATGTCTCGTTCTTCGACGGCGATCCTCGCGAAATGGCCGACCTTGCCCCGGAAGAAGGCCCGAACCCGAAAGTGCTTGAGCAGCGCTGGCAGTTCACGCGCTCACCTGGACGCCCTATCGTCATGGTCTGCCGCTACCACGAAACCGATCGCACGGTCGTGCAAGAAGTCCCGAGCGACGTCCAAGAGTGCAAGCTTGAAGGACTGATCACCGACCAAGGCGAAGTCGTGGGTTCGCCGACGCTGAGTTGTCGCTGAGAGCTACAGTCGTCGTGCACTACGGCTTGGATTCCAGCTCATTCAGCCAGGCGAGGATGAGCGGAGCCGCCGCTAACATCGATGCGTCGTGTGGGTGTGGACCTACACCGATCGCCGCTACGTCGGCGCCGCGTTCGGTCATGCGAGCGGCCGCCGCAATCGACTCCTGCGGCGGCACGTCAACGTCTTTGGCGCCATAGTAAAGGCGCACCGGCGCTCGTGGGGTCACGTCGACGAGACTGTTTGCGGCAAAAGAGTCCGCCAGCCAATGCGTGCCTTGACCTTCGATAGCCTCGAGGAACGCGCGCACGAACATCTCGCGCGGTTGTTTCGGCAGTGTTGTCACGATCTCTTCCGGCGGCGCGCCAGCAAACAGACGTTCGACCAACGCCGGGTACTCTCCGCTGAGCACGCTATCCAGCGGCTTGCTGAAATATGCGGCCTGGCCCCACGCGGCGTACGCGAGGTACAGCGATCCCGACGGGCCGGGTTCGCGCAACGTCGCCGGCACCGACAGATGACGCAGATCGTATGGCCCCGCCACTTGCGCCGACCCGAGCACGCGTCCGCCATTGTTCTCGATGAGACGCAAGGCGGCGAGGCTCGCCCAAGCGCCTTCCGAAAATCCGGCCAAAAACACGGGCTTGTCCGGCACGTCGTCCAATCGTTGGGCCGCCTCGATCATCGCAACGATCGACGCCGCGATCGCATCGGCAACGTAATAGGGATGACGTCCCTCGGAATCGCCCATCCCCGGGTAATCCGGCGCAATCAGTGCGTACCCGTTGCCCGCGAACGCGATCGCGGCGGCAATGCCTGTACCGTCTGGGAGCGAAGGAACTGCGCTACGTGTCGTTGCCGTGCCGTGCTGAAAGCTCACAAGCCGCCGCGCGCTGCCGCCATGCGGCATGGCAAGCAACCCGCTCAGGCGTGTCGTGCCCTTCGGGGCCTGCGCGGTGTAGTTCATTCGATAGAGGTCTACGGCATTCGAAACCGGAATGCCGCGAACGCCCGTGATCATCAATAGAATGCGCGCTTCGACCGTCGTAATGGTTCTCAGCGGTGTCAGCTGCACGCCCTGCGGCGCTTCAATCGGGCGCGGACGGTAAGACCCCAGCCAGGCAAAACTGCCTGCTAGGAGAACCACGAGCGCCAAAGCAACAATCAGCGTCACTTTCCACCACACGGCCTCACCATCCGCCTATGCTAAGCAGTCTTGCGCTCGAATGTTCGCTCATGGCCCAGTCTACCCTTGGAAACGGCACGTGATTGCACCAAAGATCTTCGGCATCGTCAACGCAACGGCGGATTCGTTTTCCGACGGCGGCAAGTTTCTGGCGCCTGAGGCCGCGATCGCGCATGCGCTGAACCTGAGCGCGGAAGGCGCCGACGCGATCGACCTTGGCGCCGCCGCGTCGAACCCGGATGCCGAACACGTACCGCACGACGTCGAAATCGCGCGGCTCACCCCCATCGTGGCAGCCCTCAAAGGCAGAGCCGCACTCTCGATCGACACGTTCGCGCCCGAAACGCAGCGCTGGGCGCTCACTCAAGACATCGCATGGCTGAACGACATTCTGGGTTTCCCCGATGCGTCGATCCACCCCGCGCTCGCGCGCTCGAACGCGCGCCTCGTCGTCATGCACAACGTAGCCCCACGGGGCAGGGCGGAGCGCGTGGCAACCGACCCCGCGACGATCTTCGACCGCTTGTTCGCATTCTTCGACGCGCGGCTCAAAGCACTCGAAAGCGCAGGCATCGCGCGCGAGCGCATTGTCATCGATCCCGGCATGGGCTTCTTCCTCGGCACCGATCCGGAAGTCTCGCTCACCGTCTTACGGCGTTTGGGCGAATTGAAGGCGCGCTACAAACTTCCTGTGCTCATCTCAGTCAGCCGCAAGTCGTTCGTCCGTCGACTCGCGGGCGTTGAGGTGACGGCGTCGGGTCCCGCCACGCTTGCAGCCGAACTCTTTGCCGCACGCCAAGGCGCCGACATTTTGCGCACCCACGATGTGGCGGCGCTGAGGCACGCCCTTTCCGTGTGGATAGGGCTCGAAAACCGTCAGAATTCTTAACAATTCGTGACATTCGTCCGTGCCCGGAGGTTCGGGTTCGAAAGCTTTCCATGCTACTTTCGATGGACCGACTTTGAGGGAATTGAATGAGCCGGAAGTACTTCGGAACAGACGGGATTCGGGGCAAGGCGAACACCGCGCCGATGACCGCGGAAACCGCGCTGCGCGTCGGCATGGCGGCGGGCCGCTACTTCACGCGCGGCCAGCATCGCCACCGCGTCGTGATCGGCAAGGACACGCGCCTCTCCGGCTACATGATCGAAACGGCGCTCGTCGCGGGCTTTACCTCGGTCGGCATGGACGTGCTTCAATTCGGCCCGCTGCCCACACCGGCCGTGGCGATGTTGACGCGTTCGCTCCGTGCCGATCTGGGCGTGATGATCTCGGCCTCCCACAACGTCTACGAAGATAACGGCATCAAGCTGTTCGGCCCCGACGGCTACAAACTGTCGGACGACGTCGAAAAAGAAATCGAAACGATGATGGACAACGGCTTGGCCGACCATCTGGCCGCTCCCGCCGACCTCGGCCGCGCCAAGCGCATCGACGATGCGCAAGCGCGCTATATCGAATTCGCAAAACGCACGTTTCCGGCTCATCTGCGCCTCGACGGCCTGCGCGTTGTACTCGACTGCGCGAACGGGGCCGCCTACCGCGTCGCGCCGGAAGTGCTGTGGGAACTGGGCGCGGAAGTAATCTCGATCGGCGTGACACCCGATGGCTTCAACATCAACAGCAAAGTCGGTTCGACTTCGCCTGAGGCGATGTGCGCCAAGGTGCGCGAAAGCCGCGCGGATATGGGCATCGCCCTGGATGGCGACGCTGACCGCGTCGTCATCGCGGACGAAAAGGGCACCATCATCGACGGCGATCAGATTCTGGCGCTGATAGCGCGCTCCTGGTCGAAAGCCGGCACGCTCAAAGGCGGCGGCGTGGTGGCGACGGTCATGTCGAACCTCGCACTCGAACGTTATCTGAACGCCATGAATCTCCAACTCATGCGCACGGCCGTCGGCGACCGCTACGTCGTCGAGTGCATGCGCGAAAAAGGCTTCAACGTCGGCGGCGAGCAGTCGGGCCATCTCGTGCTCAGCGACTTCTCGACGACCGGCGATGGTTTGATCGCAGCGCTCCAAGTGCTGGCCGTGATCGCTGAAAACAATCAGAAGTCCAGCGAAGCCGCACATCTGTTCGAGCCGCTGCCGCAAATCCTGAAGAACGTTCGTTTCCGCGCGGGCCAGAAGCCGCTCGAAAGCCAAGACGTGGCAACCGCCATCCAAGCCGGCGAAGCGCGCCTCGCAACCAAAGGCCGCCTCTTGATCCGCAAATCCGGCACCGAACCGCTGATTCGCGTGATGGCCGAAGGTGACGACGAGAAGCTGGTGACCACCGTCGTCGGCGACATCGTCAAAGTCCTCGAAAAGGCCTGCGTCGCGTAAGCCTCGCCAACGCGGCCTCACAGCATTAGATTGAGCGCATGCAAGCAACACGCATGCGCGGGCGCGTTCTGATCGTCGCCGGGTCTGACTCGGGCGGCGGCGCGGGCATTCAAGCCGATATCAAGACCGTGACCGCGCTCGGCGCCTACGCCGCGACGGCAATTACGGCGGTGACCGTGCAGAACACGCAAGGTGTCAGCGCCATCCACGGGGTCCCGCTCGACCTCGTGCGCGGCCAAATCAAGGCCGTTCTCGACGACATCGGCGCCGACGCGATCAAGACCGGGATGCTCGCGACCGCTGCCGTCATCGAAGCCGTGATGGCGGCGTTGAGCGCAAGCACGGCGCCCCTGATCGTCGATCCCGTGATGGTCGCCAAAGGCGGCGCCGCGTTGCTTGAGACCGACGCGGTTGCAGCGTTGAAGCGCCACGTCCTGCCGCGCGCAACCTTGATCACACCAAATCTGCCCGAGGCCGAAGCGCTCACAGGTCGCACGATCGCGACGCCGCAAGCGATGCGCGACGCACTGAAACATTTGCTGGATCTGGGGCCCGGCGCAGTGCTGCTGAAAGGCGGACATCTGCCGGGCGACGAGATCGTCGACATCTACGCGGATGCCACTGGCACGCAGGAGTGGAGCGATAAGCGCATCGCAACGCGTCACACACACGGTACCGGCTGCACGCTTGCGTCCGCCATCGCGACGGGCTTCGCTCAGGGCCTCAAGCCCGTCGATTCGATCGCACGCGCAAGGCGCTACGTACGCCTCGCGCTCGAAACGGCGCCGGGTCTGGGGCAAGGCCACGGGCCGCTCAACCACGCACACACGGTTCGTCCGTTCACGGAGGAATAATCATGGAACTGAAGCTCTGGCAGGTCGACGCATTCGCCGACAAACCGTTCGAAGGCAATCCCGCCGCCGTCGTGCCGCTGACGCAGTGGCTCAGCGACGAACAGATGCTGGCGATCGCCGCCGAAAACAATCTCGCCGAGACCGCGTTCTTCGTATCCACGGGCGCCGGCAAATACGACCTGCGCTGGTTCACGCCGGAGGTCGAGGTCCCGCTCTGCGGTCACGCCACGCTGGCCAGTGCGCATGTCATCTTCAATCACCTCGCCACGTCGCTCACCCGCGTCGACTTCGCGACGAAAAGCGGCACGCTGACCGTCGACAAGGGCGAGGGCGGCTTCCTCGTGATGGCGCTACCTGCCTACAAGGCCACCGCTCATCCCGACGCCGAAGACTTCCGTGATGCGCTGGAAGAGGCACTCGACATGACGCCGGTCGAACTCGTGAAAGCGAACTACACGATCGCGCTCTTCAAGACCGCGGACGAGATCGCCGAAATCGATGCCGACGCGGTTGCCGACACGCTGCAGGAATTCGACGAAGAATGCCTGGTGGTGACCGCGCCCGGCACCGAACTCGGCTTCGACTTCGTCTCCCGTTTCTTCGCGCCGGGTAAAGGCGTCCACGAAGACCCGGTCACGGGCTCTGCCCACGCGGGCCTGGTGCCCTACTGGGCAAAGAAGCTGGGCAAGCCGAAGTTGCTCGCCCGTCAGATCAGCCACCGCGGCGGCACGCTCCACTGCGAAGAGCAAGGCGAGCGCGTGATCCTGAAAGGCAAAGTCGCGCCCTATCTCGAAGGCACGATCCGCGTTTAGAGATATGTGACCAGCACGAATCCGGTGACGATGAGCGCGACGGCTGCCGTCGTCACCAACGTCAGATGCTTCTCGATGAACTCCCGGATTGGTTCGCCGAAGAGGTAGATCAGCCCCGCCACGAGATAGAACCGCCCCGCGCGCGTCACCAGCGATGCCGCTGCAAAGACGCCCAGATCGAAATGTGCTGCGCCGCTCGCGATTGTCACGAGCTTAAAGGGGATCGGCGTCAAGCCTTTGATCAAGATGATCCAAAGGCCCCATTTGTTGAACTGCTCCTGAAACTCCGAGAACCCGCCCTGCAGGCCGTAGAGATCGATCACATACTTGCCCAACGTCTCGAAGAAATAGAAGCCAATCGCATAACCCAAAAACCCGCCGGCAACCGATGCGATCGTACATACGCCCGCGATCAACCAAGCCCGCGCGCGCTGTGCGATCACCATTGGGATCAGC
Organism: Micropepsaceae bacterium; assembly: GCA_044220975.1. Lineage (GTDB taxonomy): Bacteria > Pseudomonadota > Alphaproteobacteria > Micropepsales > Micropepsaceae > SZUA-430. The sequence goes on from JBGAPZ010000012.1 coordinate 79,566, forward strand.
ATGATGTCGGGCGGAATCGGGAAGAACGAACTCTCCGCGAAAGAAACGCCGCCCAGCACCCACAAGGCCTTTGGGTGTTCCGACATTCGGATCACCCAGTCGTACATTTTGCGAAGCATGCGGCCCCTCTAAGCGCGGTGGGCATGGTTAGCCGATCCCCTCAACCGCGGCAATTAGCGTTTTCGCAATAGCCGCGCCGCATCGACAGGGAAGACAAGCGGCATTGGTTTTCTTGAGTGCCTAAGGCGATGCTGCACCTGTCGGAAAATCGGAGTTGCCCCATGCAGAGCGCCATCACGATCAGAGATTGGACCTATGTCGCCGTCGTCGCCCTCTTGCTGTTGTCCTACGGCTTCAGCCTGTTGTCGCAAGGCTTTGCCGCGCGCGCCGATGCCGCCACCGGTGTTCACGTCTGCGCCTATTCGGGCGACTCAGGCGTGAAGACGAACTGAATCGGCAGCGCCGAGCGCGTCTTCAAGCATTCGTCCCGGGATGAGTCCGCGCAACGCATTGCCGAACCAGACCTTGCCCTTGAGCAGGTCGTCGGGCCGCAGCACGCACTCCTCCACGCGCTGCGGCCCGTTCTCGATCAACTCCCGCCGCAAACATCCGTCGAGCAATCCGCACGACAGAGGCGGCGTCAGCAAAACGCCGTCGCGCTCGACGAACACGTTCGTCCGACTGCCCTCTGTCACCTCGCCGCGTTCGTTCACGAAGACGACCTCGTCGCATCCTTCCGCGGCCGCAAGTGCATCGTCATAGAACGAGCGTCGCGTGGTCTTATGAAAGACGCGCCAGTCCGAAGAACTCACCGGGGCCGACGCGAACGCGAACCGCCACGTCGTGTCACCAGGCAACGAAAGCGGCGCTGCCTCGATCTGCGTATCGCCGCGCACGCCAAGCGTCAGGCGCACGCGCTGCAAGCCTTCAAGCCCATTCGCCGCGCCCGCCAGTGCTCGCCGGACCATTGTCTCGTCGAACCGGAAACCGAAATAGCCGGCAGAGCCCGCAAGCCGCCGCAAATGCCGCTCCAACAAATGGAACCCCGTGGTGGCATTCCAGCGCAACGTCTCGATCAGCCGGAGCGGCTCCTCGGCATCGACCAAGAAACGGGCCTTCAGAAGACATTCCGCGTACTCGCCATCAGGTTCGCTGTCCCAAACGATGCCGCCGCCGACGCCCATCTCGGACCCACCGTCGCGAAGCCGGAGTGTCCGGATGGCGACATTGAATGCCATCTCATCGCGCGCCGCATAGCCGACTGCGCCGCAATAGACGCCGCGCGGCGCATCCTCGATCTCGCGAATGATTTCCATGGCGCGGATCTTCGGCGCGCCCGTCACCGATCCGCACGGGAACAACGCCGGCAACAAGCGTGCCATCGACGGCGCCTCGCTAAGGTTCGCTTCGATGCCGGACGTCAGTGTGTGGAAGCGGGGGTAGGTCTCGACCGTGAAGAGATCGTTCACCTGCACGCTTCCCGTCTGCGCCACACGCGCGAGATCGTTCCGCAACAGATCGACGATCATCAAATTCTCGGCCCGCTGCTTGTCGTCGGCGAGCAGCTCCAGCCGCCGCCGTTCGTCGCCTGCCAGATCCGGCGCGCGCGCAACTGTACCTTTCATCGGCCGCGCCGTTATCCGTCTCCCGCTCACCGCGAAGAATTGCTCCGGCGAAAACGACAGCACGTCTTCGTCCGCAAAGCGCAAGAACACGCACGCCCCGGCGCGCGCTTTTTCGCGCAGCGCCAGATACGTCGCAAACGGGTCGCCGCCCGTTCCGCTGAGCTTGAACGTCAGGTTCACCTGATAGACGTCGCCGTCGCCGATCAACTGCCGCACGCGATCGACCTTGGCGCGATGCTGAGCCGGCGTCAGCGCGTGCGAGACTTGACCGGAAAGAGCAGGCCCTTGCGCCCGCGCCATCAGCCACCGCGTTCGCGCGCGCGCGCTGAGCCGTTCTCGTGCCCTGAACAAATGAAACCGCAACAATGGCCGGCCGGTCTCCGGCAACAGCGCCAAGAGCCTGGGCTCGAACACGTAGCCAAGCTCGTACGCGCAATACCCGGCCGCAATAAGCCCCCGTGCCACTGCCTCGTCGATCGCAGCCAACGCAGGCGCGACTTCCGAGGCCTGCCGCGCCTCGACCAATCCCTCAGCTCCATGCACCAGCAACGCCCCGCGGCTGGGCCAGGTGGCGTCGTCGAAGAGGGCAAAGGGCTCGGTGTTGGGCTCTGTCATCGAAGCAGGTGGCGGGGACGGCTTGAATCAGGGCCGCGCCTCGCCCAAATCAAGTGTGGCGGGGAGGGTGTTCTTTCGCGCTCATATAGCGTGGAGCAAGCCCCATGTCGCGACCCGGCCCGTTCGGCCATCCTTACTGTCTGTGGTTCGACGAAGTCGAGCGTCTGGTGGAGCGCCTCGCACGCGGCCATACGGAGGCCTACCCGCCGGTCAACATCGAGGAACTCGCGCAAGGCGTCTTGCGCTTGACACTGGCCGTTGCGGGCTTCGCACCCGAACAATTGTCGATCACGCTGACAGGGCGTGAACTGACCGTCAAAGGCGAACGTACACAGTTGCCGGAGGGTAGAACGTACTTGCACAAGGGAATCGCCACACGCGGCTTCCAGCGTGGTTTCTTGCTCGCTGAAAACCTCGAAATCGGGGGCGCGACATTGGCCAACGGTTTGCTGCGGATCGAATTGAAACGCCGTCCCCAAACCCCCGAAATTAGTCAGATTCCCATCACATTGGGGTGAGAACCGGGCCTATTCCATTCTCGCCCGTTAATACCCACATAAATGCCATGAAGCATCGCTACATCGGTTGCCTGGGTTAGGGGCCGAAGTGATGGCTTCCAGGAGTAAGGAGTAACGACGATGGAGATGACGAAAGAGTTTGGCGGCCTCCCGCACGCATTGAGCGCTGATGAGATCGCCCGCATCATCGGACCGAACACGGTCTACGTGCGCGAAGTCGCGGTCGCAGAGCTGAAGGGCTCGGGCGTGATTCCGGTCGACGCACCGATCCCGCCCTCGCAGAAATTCTTCGCGTTGCATGCCTCCGACGGCCGACGTGTGGCCGTCGTAGATAGCCGCGACATGGCTTTCGTCGCCGCTCGTCAGCACGAGCTGGAGCCGGTAAGCGTCCACTAAAGGATTAGATTCAGGCGGCGTGAACGCCGGCCGTAGGCTCCGTGAGCAACGCGTAGATCTGCGACCGGTCGTTCGCCGCCCGAAGCTTCTCGCAAACTGCGGGATTGCGCATGAGGCGCGCAATCCGCGCCAACGCCTTCAAATGGTCCGCCCCTGCCTCGGCCGGCGTCAGCAACACAAACACCAAATCGACCGGCGCCGAATCGATCGCCTCGAAATCGATGGCGTCGTCCAAGTGCACGAAGAGAGCGACGATCTTGTCCAGCTTGGGCATGCGCGCGTGCGGAATGGCAACGCCGTGGCCCACGCCCGTACTGGCAAGCTTCTCGCGCTGCCACAGCGCGTCGAACACCTTATCAGCGTCAAGCCCCGCGGCGGCCGCCGCAAAGCCCGCGATTTCGGTGAACAGCTTCTTCTTCGACACCACCTTGACCCGTTGAAACACGGTCTGCGGTGAGAGGATATCGGAGATGTCCATTGATCGCTTGCCCGCGCCGTCGCTCTAGCGCTTAGCGCCGGTGGCAGGATCGATCCAGCCGATGTTTCCATCGGCGCGGCGGTAGACGACGTTGATCTCGCCATGCGCGCTGTTCCGGAACACCAATGCCGGTGTCTCCACAAGATCGAGCTGCATGACCGCCTCGCCGACAGTCAGCGTGCGCAGCTGCATCGTGTTCTCCGAAACGACCACCGGATTGAGCGTTGCAGGCTCGCTCGACGCGCCGTCGGCCTCGGACGCAATGATCTGCTCCAGCGCATCGCTGGAAGCGATGCTGCCGCGTGCGCCGTTGTGATGATCGCGAATGCGGCTCTTGTATTTGCGCAACCGCTTCTCCATGCGGTCGATCGCGGAATCGAAACTCGCATAGATGTCGGTCGAGCGGCCCTGCGCTTGAAGGTGCAAGCCTGACGCCAGGTGCACCATGCAATCGGCGCGATACTCGTGGCCATCGCGTGAAAAGGTGACGGCCCCGTCAACAGGACGGTCGAAATACTTGCCGACCGATTGCGTGACCTTGTCTTGGACATAGGTCCGCAAAGAGTTCCCGATATCTATCTGCTTGCCGGTGATGGAAAGTTGCATGGGCCTCGATACGCTTAGAGGTGAGCTAGTACGCAGCTCGCGTTCGCCAAGGGGGTACGAATCACGAAGCGGCGATACCGTCCGACAGATTCATGCCTTGCTTCAAGCGGCGCCGCTCGACTGAGGAAGGAATACGCATGGCTTCGCGGTATTTTGCTACCGTGCGGCGGGCGATGTCGATACCCGTTTTTCGAAGAATCTCGACGATCCGGTCGTCTGAAAGCACGGCACCCGATGCCTCATTATCGATCAGAGTCTGGATATGGTGGCGCACGGCTTCGGCAGAATGGGCCTCGCCGCCCTCGGCCGACTGAATGGCCGACGTGAAGAAATATTTGAGTTCGTACGTACCGCGCGGCGTCGCGATGAACTTATTTGCGGTCACGCGGCTGACGGTCGATTCGTGCATACTGATCGCTTCCGCAATCGCGCGCAGATTCAACGGGCGCAAATGCGTGACGCCGTGGACGAAGAACCCGTCCTGCTGACGCACGATCTCGCTGGCGACCTTCAAAATCGTCCGCGCGCGCTGATCGAGACTCCGCACGAGCCAATTCGCATTGTTCAAGCAGTCGACGAGATAGGTCTTCGTATCTTTGTTCTTGCCCGCAACCGTCGCGTAGTAGCGCGCGTTGACGAGCACGCGGGGCAGGGTGTCGCTGTTGAGCTCGACGTGGAAGCCGCCACCCTTCGTGTCGCGCACATAGACGTCCGGCACGACCGGTTGGATCGGCTCGCAACCGAACTTGAGACCGGGCTTTGGATTGAGCTGCTTGATCTCGGCGATCATGTCGGCGAGGTCTTCCTGCGAGACCTGCGTGAGCCTGAGCATTCCCTGCACATCGCGCTTGGCCAACGCAGGCAAATTGTCCAGCAGAGCCTGCATCGCGGGATCGAGACGGTTCTTTTCTTTCAGCTGCAACGCCAGACATTCGCCAAGCGTCCGTGCGCCGACGCCGGTCGGATCGAACGTTTGGATCGCTTTCAGCACGCCCTCGACGACAGTCGCCGGAACGGCCAGATGTTGCGCTGCCGCCGTCAGATCGACCGTCAAATAGCCGGCCTCGTCGATCGCATCGATCAGATAGGCGCCGATCAGCCGGTCGCGCGCATCGGTGCACGCGACGCTCAGCTGCGCCGCTAGATGTTCATGAAGATTGGCGCCGCGCGTCAGCGTCGCCTCGAGCGACAGCGCATCGTCCGAATCCGATCGCGATGTGCCGCTCTTCAGATCCGCATAAGTCGAGGGTGCGGCTTCGTGCGCGGCCGGCTCGGCCCGGTCGCACGCCGAATCTTCCGCATAGACGTTCTCGTAGTCCGTGCTAAGCGCTTCCGCCGCATCCGCCGGCGGCGCGGTCTCGCTCAGCGCCAAAGGCGTCTCGCTGGGTGCGGGCGCTTCGGGCTTTACCTCTTGTGAAGCCGTGCCGTCGTCGCGCTCAAGCAGCGGATTACGCTCGAGTTCCTGCTCGACGAACTGCTGAACTTCCAGATTCGACATCTGCAGCAGCTTGATCGCTTGCTGCAACTGGGGGGTCATGACCAGGGATTGCCCCTGGCGAAGCTCTAAGCGTTGAGTCAGAGCCATGACATCTCCCTAAACCCCTACAACGAAAACTTCTCGCCGAGATAGACGCGACGCACGTCCATATTCGACACGATGTCTCGAGGGCTTCCTTCCGTCATCACTTCGCCGTCGTGAATGATGTACGCACGGTCGATGATGTCCAAGGTCTCGCGCACGTTGTGATCGGTGATCAAAACGCCGATGCCGCGTTCCTTCAGGTGATGCACCAACTTGCGGATTTCGCCGATCGCGATCGGGTCGATACCGGCGAACGGTTCGTCCAACAGCATGAACGAGGGTTGCGTCGCGAGCGCGCGCGCAATCTCGACGCGCCGCCGCTCGCCGCCCGAAAGCGCAAGCGCCGGCGCACGGCGCAAATGTTCGATCGCAAATTCAGCAAGCAGATCGTCGACCAGCTGACGCCGGCGTTGCGCGTCGCGCTCCACCAACTCGGCGACCGCCATGATGTTCTGCTCGACGGTCAACCCCCGGAAGATCGAAGCTTCCTGCGGCAAGTAACCGATGCCGAGCCGTGCGCGCCGGTACATAGGCAGCGCCGTGATGTCGTGCCCGTCCATGAAGATCGAGCCGGTATCGACGGGAATGAGGCCCGTGATCATGTAGAAACAGGTCGTCTTGCCGGCGCCGTTCGGACCCAAAAGGCCGACCGCTTCGCCGCGACGGACTTGCAGCGACACACCGCGCACGACGGGGCGGCGGCGGAAGCTTTTGCCCACCTGAACGACGACAAGGCCTGTCTGTTCGGCCACGAGACGTGGCCGCCCAAACTGTCCCCCTTGATCGACGTGCCCATCCATCTCGGAATGATCGCCTTGATACCCGTTACCCATTGAACGATCTCATCAAATGCCAGTTGGCTTTAAAGTTGCGTGAAATGAATTAGTTCTGCGGCGTGGGCGGGGGAGCCGTACCGGGGATCGGCGTGTTGATTTTTGGCGTCTTTGCGGGAACGAACACGCCCTCGACGCGCCCGCCGGGGCCCGCACCCGTAAGTTCGGCTTTCCCGGTGGCGAGGTTAATCACGAGTGAATTGCCACGCAGAATATTGGGCCCTTGCGCCAGAATGACCTTGCCGCCCATCGTGACGACGCGCTGGCTTATGTCGTAGAGCGCGGTCGCGCCCGTCGCTTGACCTTGCGGCGAAGCGAGCACGACGTTGCCCTTGGCCTCGATGCGCATGATCGTGCCCTTCGTCGCTTTGATCGAGAGCGCGTCCGAACGCAGTTTCAAATTGCCCTGCTCGACGCGAACGTTGCCCGCATAGGTCGCGGTCTCGCTGCGCAAATCCGCAGTCGTCGTGTCGGCTGCAATCGCGATTGGCTTGTCGCTGTCGCGGCCCATGCCGGAGAACGGGTTCGGCACGCCGCTTTGCGCTTGTGCGGCGGCAGCGAATCCGACGGCGGCAACTGCAACGAGAATGGGGTTCATGGCGTGGGCTTCGCTTTGGGTTGAATGACGGTCTGCGGGGAGAGCGGCGGCAGCGCGGAAGGCGTTGCAGCTCCGGGAGATGGTGGCGGCACGTACGCGTCGTCCGGTAACGCTTCGGCGATGCCTTCGGGATTCGTCTCGGCAGCAGTCGCAGCTTCGCCTGTGCGCGCGGTCGGCACATAGGTCGTCTGAACGCCGCCCATGAAGCGAAGCACGCGCGGATCGCGTAGCCCCTCGAACTTCTGCGCGGTGAAGAGGCCCATCGGCCCCTGGCACTTGATCGGCGCATCGCCCTTCAAGAGGCCGCTGCCGAAGTCGTAGCGCGCGGCTTCCGTGTGGCACTCGTAACCTTGGTCGGAATAGATGTTGATCGAGTTGGTGAGGTCGAGCGTCTTGCTCTCGACATCAAGCTCGCCCTTGATTGCGCCGACCTGCACCCAGCTTTTGTCCTGCATCGTGATGTCGGCGGTGACCTCGTCGATCGTCATCCGCCGCGCCTTGCCGGGGGCTTGCGTAGCGCCCTTGGCGGTGACGGTGAACGGCTGTCCGCGTCCATCGGTGCCGGTCAGCTTTGGGTTGACGAGTTGGCGGTCCTTGTCGACGGAGTCGACCGACGTCGACGTGATTGTCACGACCGCATCGCGCCCTTTGGACGAATAGATCACCACAAGCACGATCAGCGACACGGCGACGAGCGGCAGCATCACCTTCATGATGCGCACAAACCGGCTGTAGCCGATCGTCGTTCCGGCGTCGGGGCGTGCCCGGTTCTGCCATTGGTCCAGGCGCGTGCGTGGCGCCGTCGAGTTTTCCATCGCCATGCGGGCTAAGCCACTCCCGCGCGCAGACAGTCGTGAACATGCACGATACCCACGGGCTTGGGCGTCGCCTTTGCAACGTCCTCATCGGCGACGACGAAGAGACACGTCACCGGCACGGCATGGTGGTTCATCAAGCGCAACGCCTCGCCGCCCAGCGCGCCTGTGCGGATCAGCCGTGGCTTGGCGGTCATCACGTCCTTCGCGCGCTGCTTCAGCAGATCGTTCTGCATGTGCCGCCGCAGGTCGCCGTCCGTCACCACGCCGATCAGCCCGCCTTGCGCGTTCACGACGCCGGCACAGCCGAACCGCTTCGACGTGATCTCGATCAAGACCTCGCTCATCACCCGGTTTTCGTCGACGATCGGAAGCTCGCTGCCGGTGTGCATGATATCGGCGACGCGCACGAGCTTGCGCCCAAGCGACCCGCCCGGATGCAATTCGCGGTAGTCGTCGGCAGTAAACCCGCGCCGCGTCATCAAGGCCACCGCCAAGGCATCGCCCAGCGCCAGCTGCATCGTCGTCGAGGTCGTCGGCGCCATCTCGATCGCACAGGCTTCGCGCGCGGGCGGCAGGATCAAGGCCACATCCGCATGCTGCGCCAAGGGCGAGTCCGCGCCGGCCGTAATCGCGATCATCGGAATAGCGTTGCGCCGCGTGAAGTCGATGATGTCGGTGAGCTCCGACGTCTTGCCGGAGTTGGAGAGCAGCAGGACGCCGTCCTTGCGTGTCACGAACCCAAGGTCGCCGTGGCTGGCCTCACCCGGGTGAACGAATTGCGAGGGCGTTCCGGTGGAGGCAAAGGTCGCTGCGATCTTGCTGCCGATATGCCCGCTCTTTCCCATGCCGCTCACGATCACGCGGCCCTCGATCCCAAGCAGAAGATCGATCGCCTTCGTGAAGCGCTGGTCGAGCGACCGCGCCAGCGCACCCAACGCCTCGCCCTCGACGGCGAGCACGCGCCGCGCCGCGTCAAGATCGGCGCTGGTGTGGGAATCGGGGAAGGCTGTCATCAGAGCGAAACTCGCAAACCGGGCATGCACGCGAGCCACGTTTTGTCTTAAGGGTGCGGCGCAAAAAAGGCGCCCGCGCGAACGTCATGCCAACTCAAATCAGTATCGCCGTTTGCCCCCCCCAAATCAAGGCGGCCCGGGGCTTACGGATTAACGCTGCATCAGTGCGCGAAGATATCCTCAAGCGCCCAGCCGGCGAGGTCGAGTTGTGACCGCGTGTTCACAAAACCAAAGCACTTCAGCGCCAATTCCTGCCGTCCTTCGCGGATCAGCATGGCATCCAGCGCGGCCTTCAGCTTGTGAAGATGCAGCACGTCTGACGCGGCATACGAGAGCTGTGCATCGCTCAATTTCGCCGCACCCCAGTCGGAGCTTTGCTGCTGTTTCGACAGGTCGACATCCAGCAGCTCTTTGACCAGGTCTTTGAGCCCGTGTTTGTCCGTGTACGTCCGCACCAGCTTGGACGCAATTTTTGTGCACCAAATCGGCGTCGTCGAGGTGTTCAAGTATTTCTGAAACACGCCAACATCGAAGCGCGCGTAGTGAAAAATCTTCACGACATCGGGATCGGTGAGCAACCGCACCATGTTCGGCGCCTGATACGACTTCCGGTCGAAGCGCACGACGTGACAGTGCCCGTCGCCGCCCGACAGCTGGGCCAGGCAAAGCGCATCGCGCTGCGGGTTCAACCCAAGCGTCTCGGTGTCGATCGCAACCGACTTCCCGAAATCGACGCCTGAAGGCAAATCGCCTTCGTGAAAATGTATCTTCATGGTCTTTCAGAATCCGGGACGTTTCTTGCGCCAACAGCCATGGCGCGGCCGGGCAGGTCAAGAGCGCCAGGTGACGCGAGTGCAGCCCTTAGCTGCGCTTCGCACGCAGAACTCTTGGGATCAAGCTCAGCACGCAGATGACGAGCACGACGGCGAGCCAGAACTTCGCTGCTTCGTTGGTCGGCGTTTCGACGAAAATCCGCGGACCGACGACAAGCCACGCCATGACCGGCAGCCACATGAAGGTCAGCACAGTCTCCACGCCGCGCGTGGAGGCGCGCCATTGACCGTCGGCAAAGACGATCGCAAACAACACAGCGTTCGCCATCCACAAGCTCACGACGACGAGACCGCCGGAAGCGACGAAGGTCGGGTCGAATGCGAACGCGCCGCCCACGGCTGGTAGCACCGCCGGCATCAGCCATGGCGACGCAACCAGCACGCCGGCGCCGACGACGGCGGCGATCCCGTAGAGCGTCCAACCGAAGCGGTTGATCGGTGTATCGGCAACCGAATGAGACATTGGTTCGTTCCTTTTTGGATAATCAGGTCTTGGCAATCGCCGCCAAAGCGTCCGCCGGCCGCGGCCGTTGCACGCGCCGGTAAATCTTCCAGGCAAGCTCGAGGAGCACGAGAAGCGCGATCAGCGAGAGCCAACCCTTCGCAGCCTCATCGGTGACGGGCTTCAGATAAATCCGTGGGCCCACGGCCAGCCACGTGAGCGCCGCGAACCACATCGCGCTCATCGCCAGATCGATGTTGCGCGTGAACGGACGCCAGCGTCCTTCGAAAAGCACGATCGCGGATTCGAGCGCGGTGAGGCTCCACATCGCGACGACGACGGCGCCGCCAAGCGTCAAGAAATCCGGATCGAATTCGAACGCGGCGCCAGCTGCAGGCGACAAGAACTGCGTGAACGCCCACTCGGCACCGGTGATGGTGGCGATGCCAAGCGCCGCCGCAATGCCGCCGATGGCCCAACCGGTTCGATTGATGCGGTCGTTGTCTTGTCCGCGCGGCCGCCACGTTGACGTCTGCGCCGGCGGCCATTTGTGGCGCGCCCAGCCGGCGACGATCGCGGCCATCACCATGAAACCAGGCCACCACAGCGCACCGATGCCGTGCGTGAGCCACCATCCGCCAAGCGCGACACCTTCGCGTCCGGGCGCGGCTACCAAAGCAGCCGGCAGCGTGATCAGCCACTGCAATGCCACGCCGCCAAGCGCCAGCGCCGCGAAGTTCGCCGAGCGCGTCGCCGGAATGATCGTGAACCCGGCCGGGCGATAGCGCTCCGCGACGTCCTCCGGCGATCCGAACGCACGCACGAGCTCAAGCGCCATCGCTTCGTCCGCAACGTGCCCGCTCTCGTCCGCTTTGCCTTGCAGCTCTTCGCTGAGCAACGCCTGCAGCTCCAGCGCAACGTCGTTCCGCTTCGCCCGCGGCAAGCGCCGCGCGACGTCGTTGACGTAAGCCTCCACCACGGTGTCCGGCGTCATCATCGGCTGTCCTTCTTGCGTTTCGCGGGCCCACCATCGTCGCCGATCAAGCCGCCGACGACCTCCACGAGACCGTTCCAATTCTCGACCAAGCGTCCATAGAGCGCGCGCCCTTGAGGGCTGAGCTTGTAGTAGCGCCGCGGTGGCCCATCCTCGATCCGCCATTCGCTGACGAGCAGGTTCTGCCCTTCAAGCCGGCGCAGCAGCGGATAGAGCGTGCCTTCCTCGATCTCCATGCCGCGCGAAGCCAACGACTGCCGCAGCGAATACCCGTACTGCCAAGAGCCCAGCTGCGAGAGCGCCGCCAGCACGATCGCCCCGCGCCGAAGCTCCTGCTCCAGCTTGTCGTCGAGAGGTGGCGTGTTTGGTGGCATACCCAGTATCGTCTTGTACTGTGTACAACTAGGTACATAGGTGCACTATGTCAAGTGGCGGCAATACCGAACTGCTGTGTCACTGATGTCTTGATTGGATTTGTGGCCGCGCCACGCGTAGCTGCGGACGCTGCCCATGCTTCGCCAAGTGGCTACACAGGGCACGCTTCAGCTGCTTCGCAGCGAAGCGTGGTGCCCAGAAGAGGACTCGAACCTCCACACCTTGCAGTACTAGTACCTGAAACTAGCGCGTCTACCAATTCCGCCATCTGGGCACGGAAGGGGGCGATGCATATCCGTGGGGCCGCCTTCCTGTCAACGAAAACGCGGGGTTCGGCCGGGCTTCAAGTCGCGCGGCCTTTTCGCTATCACACGAGACGAATCTTGGGTCGAATGAGGCGCTGACGCATGAGCCGCAACAACGAAGGAACGCTGGTCGCCGTGATCGGCGGGACGGGCTTTCTGGGCCGCCAGATCGTGCGCCGCCTGGCCAAGGACGGCTACCGCATCCGCGTGACCTCCAGAAAGCCGTCGCGGGCCTACGACATGGCGCCGCTCGGCAATGTCGGCCAGATCGCGGTCGTGAAGGCCGATATCCGTGAGCCCGCCGACATCGCAGCAGCGGTCGCCGGCGCAAAGGTCGTGATCAACCTCGTCGGCATCCTGCGCCAGTCGGGCGGCCGCACGTTCGAAGACCTGCACGCCCACGGCGCGGGCACGGTCGCGCGCGCGGCGGCAAAAGCGGGTGCCGAGCGCCTGATCCAAATCTCCTCGATCGGCGCCGATCCGAAAGCGCGTGCCGAATATTCGCGCACGAAAGGCGAGGGTGAAGCGCAAGCGCGCGAAGCGTTCCCCGCAGCGACGATCGTTCGTCCCTCGATCGTGTTCGGCCAAGGCGACGGCTTCTTCAACATGTTCGCGGGCCTGATCCGCATGGCCAAGCTCGCCTTCCCGCTGTTCGGCGGCGGCAAGACGAAGTTCCAGCCGGTGTTCGTGGGCGATGTCGCCGATGCGGTCGTCAACGCGCTTGGCGACACGCGCACAAGAGGCCGCACCTACGAACTCGGCGGCCCGGCCGTCTATTCGCTCAAGGAACTGCTGGCGTTCATCTCGAAGACAATCGAACGCAAGCGCGCCTTCTGGCCGATCCCGTTCTTCATGCTGGACATCTTCGCGGCCCTATTCGGCTGGCTGCCGTTCTCGCCCATCACACGCGATCAAGCGCGTTTGCTGCGCAAAGACAACATCGTGAAAGCGGGCCCCGACGCCGCATCCGTCGGCACGCTGGCCGACTTGCGTGTCAATCCGACCGCGGTCGAAGCGATCGTGCCGAGCTACCTCTACGCCTACCGCGCCACCGGCCAATACGCCGAACCGCGCGGCGCCTAGCCGAGCAGCGATTTCAAGAGCGGCTCAAGCGTCGGCGAATACTCTTTGAAGATGAGATAGCCGAGCAGGAACGAGCCGATGAAAATGCGGTACCATGCAAACACGCCGAAGCCGTTGTTCGAAACGAACGCGATGAACGCCTTCGCGACGTAGTAGGCGCTGATGTACGACAGCACGAAGCCGACGGCGAGCGCCGCCAGATCGTCCCACAACAGCCCGCTCCAATTCTTGTAGAGCGAATAGACCGAAGCGCCCAGCATGGTCGGGATGGCCAGGAAGAACGAAAACTCCGCTGCGGCACTGCGTTCCACCTTCATCAGCAGCGAGCCCATGATCGTGGCCCCGGAACGCGAAACGCCGGGGATCAGCGCCAAGCACTGGCAAAGCCCGATCTTCAGATAGAGGCTGAGCGGAAAATCCTCGACCGCATAGTATTGCGGGATCTTCACCATCCGCTCGATGAAGATGATCGCGATGCCGCCCACGACGAGCGCGATCGCCACCACCCACTTCGAGAACAGATAGGTCGTGATGTAGTCCGAGGTCAGCACGCCCAGGATCGCCGCCGGCAGAAACGCGATGATGAGCCCGACCGCAAAGCGTTGCGCGTTCGGGTTCACGGGCACGGCCTTCGTGACGCGCCACAGATATTCGAAATAGATCACGCAGATCGAAAGGATGGCGCCGAACTGGATGACGATCAGGAAGACCTTGCTGGCGGTAAGCCCCAGCAGTTCCTCGACCACGATCATGTGGCCCGTCGACGAAACCGGGAGAAACTCGGTAACGCCCTCAACCAGCGCGAGAATGATCGCCGAGACAATCTTCCAAATCAGCTGGTCCATGCGCACGCCCCGGAGTGAAGGGCGCCCGTGTAGCACAGCCGCTCATCGGCCGTACAAATCCGATATTAGTACCGAAACAATACTATTTGTGTTGCCACCCTGACGTCAGCGTGAAATCCGAGTGGGATCACCCACAAAATAGGTAAGTATTACTGCCAAAATGGCCTTACTCCAGCAACTTTTGGTCCGTATAAGGCCTGCAATCGAGGTTTTCTTACGAGATCGACCAAAGTGGCCGAGAACAAACTCCTGCGCTTCGTTTCAGTCCCCCGGGCCATGCCCGAAAAGCGGGCTGCCAAGGCGCGCACAGGCGATTTCGGCGAGATCTTCGCCGAGTACGTGACCAAGAAGGCCGAGGAGCAGGCCGGCCGCTGCTCGCAGTGCGGCGTGCCGTTCTGCCAGGTCCATTGCCCGCTGCAGAACAACATCCCCGACTGGCTGAAGATGACGGCCGAGGGGCGGATTGAGGAGGCCTACGACCTCAGCCAAGCGACGAACAACATGCCGGAGGTCTGCGGCCGCATCTGCCCGCAAGATCGCCTGTGCGAAGGCAACTGCGTGATCGAGCAATCGGGCCACGGCACGGTCACGATCGGCGCGGTCGAAAAATACATCACCGACACCGCGTGGGAGAAAGGTTGGGTCAAGCCCATCCGCCCGTCGCGCGAACGCGGCCGCACCGTCGGCATCGTGGGTGCGGGCCCCGCAGGTCTCGCCGCGGCAGAGCAACTGCGCGCGAAGGGCTATGGCGTCACGATCTACGACCGCTACGACCGCGCCGGCGGCTTGCTCACCTACGGCATCCCGAACTTCAAGCTCGAGAAGGACATCGTCGAACGCCGCACAAAGCGGCTTAGCCAGGGCGGCATCAAGATCGAACTCAACGTTGATGTGGGCCGAACCGTGACGCTCGCCAAGCTGCGCACCCAACACGACGCGATGCTGCTCGCGACCGGCGTTTACAAAGCGCGCGACATGAGCGCGCCGGGCGTTGGCCTTTCCGGCATCGTACAGGCGATGAGCTATCTCACCGTGTCGAACCGCGTTTGCCTCGGCGACAAGGTGAAGGACTATGACAACGGCACGTTGAAC
>JBGAPZ010000065.1:0-14367 GCA_044220975.1 Micropepsaceae bacterium
GGGCCGCGGCGCGATCGACACGAAATCGGGCATCATCGGCGCACTGGAAGCGGCCGAGGCGCTCATCGCTAAGGGCTTTCAACCGAAGCGCACGATCATGTTCGCGTTCGGCCACGACGAAGAGATCGGTGGCCGGAACGGCAACGCAAAGATTGCGGCCCTGCTGAAGGAGCGCAAAGTCGAACTCGAATTTGTCGACGACGAAGGCGGCATGATCTCCAACGGTGCCATCCCCGGTATCGACGCGCCCGTGGCGTTGATTGGTATCGCGGAGAAGGGTTTCGTCACGCTGGAACTAAAAGCGCACAGCGACGGCGGTCACTCCTCCGCACCGCCGGCCGTAAACAAGACCGCGATCGGCCGCCTCGCCCACGCGATCGAAAAGCTGGGCGCGAGCCCGCCGTTCGACAGCGGCTTCGACGAAACGACGCGTGCGACTGTCACCGGAATGGCGCCCGCGACCGCGTTCGCCCGCCGCCTCGCCGTCGCCAATCTCTGGCTGTTCGAACCCATGGTCGAACGCGTTATGGGTGCAACGCCCGCAGGCGCGGCACAACTCCACACGACGATCGCGCCCACGATCATCTCCGGCGGCGTCAAAGACAATGTTTTGCCGCCCGAAGCGACCGCGCGCATCAACTTCCGTATCCATCCGCGCGATACGGTCCAGGGGGTGGCGGAAAAGGTCAAGCGCGCGCTCGACGACGATCAGATCGAGGTCAAGGCGGTGGAGGGCGGCCGCGAACCCTCGCCGATCTCCGACATGTTTGGACCGCAATACGACCACATCAAGCGCACGCTTCAGAAAGTGCGCCCCGACGCGATGGTGGTTCCGAACCTCGTGATCGCGGGAACCGATTCCCGTTACTATTTCCCGCTCACGAAGAACGTCTTCCGCATCATCCCGAACGAACTGAAGGAAGGTGACCTTCAGCGCATCCACGGCACGAATGAACGCATCGCGTTGTCGAGCGCGCAAGGCATCGCCGATTACTACTACATACTGATGTCCACAATGGACGGACAACACACGCCTTAGGACTTCACGTAGGCCGTCAATCCCTCAGCCAGCATGTCGTAGGCCAGACGCACACGCCGCACCGTGCGCAAGTCTTCGTGCATCACCAGCCACATCTCGAGCGGCAGCTTGATCGCGCCGTGCAGCACGGGCACGAGGTCGCGTTCGCGCGCAGCAAGTTGGCGCTGCATGCCGCCGATCCCGGCCCCCGCGCGCAGCAGCGCCAGTTGCGCCAGATCGTTGTCGGTGCGCAGTGAAAACGTCTCGCGCGTCACGGTGACGCCAAGCTCTCCCAAACCGGTAATGATCGGCGGTTGCGTGTCGTAACCGATAATGTCGTGCCGGCCGAGGTCGGCAATCGTCTTTGGAAGGCCGCGCCGCTTCACATAAGCCTTGTGTGCGTACAGCAGAGCGGGGACATCGCCGATCTTCCGCGCAACCAGGTTCTGCTGTTTCGGCGGCACCATGCGCACGGCAATATCCGCCTCGCGCTGTAGCAGATTCTCCGTCCGGTTCGTGAGCACGAGCTCGACCGCGATCGAGGGGTGCTTCGCGCGCAGCTTGGCGATGATGTCGGGCAGCACTTCTGCGCCGATCACGTCGCTGGCTGTAATGCGCACCGTCCCACGCTCGTCCGCTGCCTCGCCCGTGGCGGTGCGTTGCAGTGCGGCTGCGGTTGTCGCCATCGCCTGCGCATGCGGCACGAGGTCGAGCGCCGCATCGTTGAGTTTGAGCCCGTGAACCGAACGCGTGAACAGCTTCACGCCGAGCGCGTCCTCAAGCGCGTCGACGTGCCGGCCGATGGTCGGCTGCGTAAGGCCGAGCGCGCGAGCGGCCGCCGACAGACTTTTGTGTTCGGCGACAGCCAAAAACGAGCGGATCAACGTCCAATCGAGTGTCGATAGGGCCATTCAGAAATGTATAGCAGCTGACCGAAGAACGGCAATTCCTAAACACGCGCGGGTGGCCGAAGTTGCATCCCTGGTTAATCGATTGGAGGCATTTGATGTTCGTCGGCCACTACGCACCCGTCTTCGCCCTTGCCGCCGCTCGACGCACACCGGGCCTGGCCACGGGCTTTGTCGCGGTACAGCTCATCGACCTCGGCTTCATGTCGCTGTCCTACTTCGGTATCGAAAAATGGCGGGCAAACGCTTCGATCGAAGGCTTCACGCCGATCGACCTCTATTACATGCCCTACACGCACAGCCTCGCCGGCGCATCGCTCTGGGCCGCAGCCTTCGCGCTCGTCGTCGCGGCGTTTACGCCGGCCGGCCAACGCATGCTAAGCGCGCTGATTGCAGGTGTGCTTGTGCTTTCGCATTGGGTCTTGGATTTGATCGTGCACCGAAACGATCTGCCGCTCGTGAGCGACACCGACAACAAGCTCGGCTACGCGCTCTGGGACCATCCGCTCATCGAAGCGCCGTTGGAGTTGGGACTTCTATTCGCAGGTTTCGCGCTGTTCATGACGGCAACCAAACCGCGCGGCGTCATGGGCAAGATCGTCCCCTGGCTCACGATGACCGTGCTCCTGGTTCTTCAGGGCGTAAACTGGTTCACACCGCCGCCCCCCAACACCGAATCGTTCGCAGGCCTGGGACTCACGGCTTACCTACTGCTCGCAGCCCTCGCACTCTGGCTCGACCGCGTGCGCGTCACCGCCTCACACCCGGCTCTTGCGGCCTTCCCAGAACGGTTTGCGTAAGTCGCGCTTCAAGATCTTGCCGGATCCCGTACGCGGTATCTCCGTCATATAGGAAATCGAGCGCGGCACCTTGTAACCGGCAAGGTGCTCGCGCGCGTAAGCGGTGATCTGATCCTTCGTCAGCGTGACGCCGGGACGCACGACCACGATCGCGTGCACCGCCTCGCCCCATTCGTCGTCAGGAATGCCGAACACCGCGACGTCGTTGATGTCGGGATGATGCTCCAAGGCGGACTCGATCTCGGCTGGATAGATGTTTACGCCGCCGGAGATGATCATATCCTTCTTGCGGTCGCAGATGTAGTAGAAACCCTCTTCGTCGAACGTCGCGATGTCGCCCACCGTTTGCCAACCGTCGCGGCGATCCGCTTCGAACTTGTCCTGCGCCTTGTGATAGGTCGAGAACATGTTCGCACTCTTCACGAACAGCTCGCCTTCGATGTTGGGCGCGCTGACGACGCTGCCGTCATCCGCGAACAAGCGTATCTCGACGCCCGGGGCAGGGCGCCCGCACGATCCGGGCTTCGACAGCTGATGCTCCGGCCTCAGCACGGTGTTCACGCCAAGCTCCGTCGAGCCGTACACCTCGAATAGCGAGAGCTTGGGAAACCGCGACAAATAAAGCTGCTTCAGCGCGTAAGACCACGGCGCGGCGTTCGCCACCATCCGCGCCATCGACGACACGTCGTATTTCTGGAACACGCTTTCCGGCAGTTGGCAGATGCGCCGTATCGGCGTCGGCGCCGCGAACGTCGTCGTCACCTTGTAAGTCTGCACAAGGCGCAACCAGTCCTCTTCGTCGAACTTGTGCTGCAAGACGGCCGTGTTGCCGAGCCGGTGCGCCGTCGTCAAAAATCCGCCGGGCCCCGAGTGATAAAGCGGCCCCGTCGTGATGTAGACGTCGTCCGCGACATACCCGATCTCGCCCCACAGAGCTGCCGATTGCGCCGGATTGCCGAGCGAGGAGCGCACCGCGCCTTTCGGTTTGCCCGTCGTGCCCGACGTATAGATCATCGTCATCGGCTCAAGCGGCGGCCCATCGATGACAACCGGCTCGGCCGATAGCGCGCTCAACAACGGCTCGACGCGTTTTTGTCCCGCGACCGGCGCACCGTCGAAGATCAGCGTCTCGCGCACCTTCGGCGTCTCCGGCCGGATCTTCGCGAAGAAGTCCGCGAACTCCGCATCCGCGAACACGACGACCGCATCCGAGTTATCGACGACATAAGTCGCCTCTTCCGGGGTCAGGCGATAGTTGAGCGGCACGCCAACCGCCCCGATCTTGCGGACCGCATTCGACATGCCCACCAGCCAGCACGAATTCTGCCCGCAGCTGACAATGCGGTCTTTCGGCTTGACCCCTAAGTCCAACAGCAACCGCGCGAGCCGGTTCGCGTTCGCCTCCAACTCCGCATAGGTCCATTTCACGACCCGTCCGCCCGGCCGGTCGTCGATCAAGGCCAGTTTCGGGCCCAATCGGTCGGCAAGTTCGGTCAGGACATCGGTCATAAGTGGTTGCTCAGGTTGAAGAATGACGAACGGGCAAGTGTTGCCGTCTTGGGGCTTCGAATGCAAACCCAAGATGTGATTTGCGGCGCCCTGCGCCACGGGCGTAGCGTCCCGGCCGTTCGGTGAGCCCGTCCGCTCCCAAGCGGCCCTCACCCCACATTCTCAAAGCTTGAGCGGCAACACGCTCGCGTTAGTTCGTCAAACCACAACAACAAGGAGACGAAACGATGATCACGACAACAGTGTCGTTCCTGGTCGCCCCCGGCAAGAATATCGAGGCGAACGAATACTTCCACACAGTCGTGCGCCAAGTGAAGAAGATCACCGGCGCGGAACTGCGCGTCTTGAATCAACTCGGCGGTCCGATGGGCCACTTCGTCCTGTCTGCGCAGTACGACAACATCGCGGAATGGGATCAGTCGCGCCAGAAACTGCAAAGCGATATGTCGTTCCAAAAACTCGTCGCCCAAGCGGGCGCGGACGGCCTTTTCATCGCCGGCGAAACGAAATCGGCGATCTGGCAACACGTCCAATAAAACGCGACCGCAGGGCCGGACAAACGGCCCGCTTCCTGAACTTCAAACCCGGCGCCCCCGCCGGGTTTTTTCTGGCGCGTGACGGATGAGGCCCCGTTGCGCTAGTAGGTCTCGCGCATTTGCCGGAGCCCACGCGTGACGCCTCTTCTCCTCTCGCCCGTCCTCAAGCCCGACAACGCCAAGCTGAGCGAGGCTTACGAGGTCGTGGCCGACGTCATGCGCTCGGCCGCCAACATCACGATCCGCATTCCGAAATTCTTCCAGTACGACGGCTCCAGCCTGCCGATGCCGGTCTGGCCGATCTTCGGCACGCCGTTCAGCCCGCGCCTGATGGGTGCCTCTGTCTTTCACGACTGGCTCTACCACACGCATCTGGTGCCCAAGAATATCGCCGACGGCCTGTTCCATCAGATGCTGCTCGAAGACGGCGTCGATACGGTGAGGGCCGCGATGATGAAGAGCGCAGTCTCCGACTTCGGTGAGGAATCATGGAACAACGACGCCGACGACCAGGCCTACATAGCGCGCCTGACGCAGCGCATCGTTGCCGACGGCCGCGACCCCGCCAACTACGGCCTGCCGCCGAAGCCATGAGAACTTGGGTAATCTTCGCGGCGCTCGCGCTATCGGGTCTGGCATACGCGGACGAACCCGCGTTCGACGTTCTGTCGTACGGCGTGCGCCTGACGCCTGACTTCGGGGCACAGTCCGTGACCGGGCAAGAGGTGATCCGCTTCAAGAGCACCGCCGACGGCCTGGCATCGTTGTCATTCAGCGCCAACGCGCTCGAAGTCATGGCGTCGCTCGACGGCGAACACATGGTCGCCTCGCAAGTTCAGGGCAATCGCCGCCTCTTTCATTTGCCGCATGCGATGAGAAAAGGCCAGACGGGCCGTCTCATGGTGACGTTCAAAGGCAAAGCGCCGAAGGGACTCGTGTGGACCAAGGATACCGTCTACGCGAACTACTTCACCTGCGATTACATGATCTGCGACCAGGACCGCCCCGGCGACAAAGCGACGATCAAGTTCGATTTGGTGACGCCCCTCGAGATGCGAACGATGGCGCCCGGGCATATTTGGGGGTGGGAACGTCTTCCCAACAACATGCAAGTCGAGTCCTGGGAACAGCGTCGACCGATGTCGGCATACTTATTTGGCTTCGCGGCAGGGTATTTCGCATCAACGGCAATCCCCGAGGGGCTGCCGGAACTTGGCGTCTGGACAACCGTGGAGTCGCGCGATCGCGCACAAACAATGTTTGCCGATACGCGGCGAATGCTCAAGTTCTTCGAAGCAAAAGCTGGCATGCGCCTCCACTCGGCTAGTTACACACAAGTTCTCGTCGAGGGCGGCGAGGCGCAGGAGGCCGCGAACCACTCTATCATCGGTATCGACAACATCGCCCCCATCCTCGAGAACCCGCACGAAGATTGGGTCATCGCGCATGAACTCGCGCACCAATGGTGGGGCAACGCCGTCACCTGCGCTGACTGGTCGGAACTCTGGCTGAACGAAGGGCTCACCGTCTTCATGGTGGCCGTCTGGAAAGAACATCGCTGGGGCAGGGCGGACTACGACCGCGAACTCGAACTCGCAAACAATCGTTGGAGCGCAGCGAAAGCCGAAGGCTTCGACGTGCCGCTGAGCTGGCAGGGCGCGTACCCGTCGCTCAAACTGAAGCGCGCCATGGCCTATGCGAAGGCCGTTATTTTCTTGGATACGCTTCGCCGCGAACTGGGCGAAGACGCATTCTGGCGCGGCATCAAGAACTACACGCGCAGCAACTGGGACAAGACCGTCCGCGCGCGGGACCTTCAGCGCGCACTGGAACGCGCATCGAAGCGAGATCTCTCGGCGTTATTCGCGCAATGGGTCTTTGGACCGAAGTAGTCCCAAAAGAAAAGGGCGGAGGAAACGCCTCCGCCCTTCGGTACTATCCCCTGCGATCTGCGAGGTTACATGTTAATGTGCACGCGCCGGTTCTGCGGCTCGCGCACGCCATCGGCTGTCGGCACCAGAGGCTCGCTCTCGCCCTTTGCGGACGTCGAGATCGAACCACCCGGGATGCCTTCGGCAACCAGCGCACCTTTGACCGTATTCGCACGGCGTTGCGACAGGCCCTGATTGTACTTCGGCGAGCCCGAACGGTCGGCGTGACCGATGACGGTGAGTGTGGCCGCACCGAACTGCTTGGCGGCAGCCGCGGCTTGACGGATCACTTCTTGCGCTTCAGCCGTCAAGTTCGACTTGTTATGGCCGAAGAAGACGATGAACTCGCGCGGCGGAGCGGCAGGCTCCATCGGCGGCGGCGGCGGAGGCGGCGGCGCAACCATCGGCTCAGCCGCCGGCTGACCAAAGTGATAGCGCAGACCGATCGTCGCCGTGTGCTTCACGACGTTGTCGTAGTCGTCGGTATGAGTTCCGAGAATGCTATCGGTGAACTCCGGACTGTCCGCGTTGAAGTATCTGTAGGCGAGGACCAAATCCGTCCGGCTGCTGAGCCGGTAGTTCAAGCCGGCCATCGCCTGCCAAGCAAAGACCGTGTCGTTGTCGTGGATCGGTACCGTGTGATATCCGCTGTCGTTCTTGTATCGAACGTAGTCGGCGCCGGCGCCCGCGCCGACGAACAGGCCGAACCTCTCGCTGAAATCCCAATCGTAAAGGGCGTTCAGCATGCCTGAGAATTCGTTGAATTCGCCGCCGCCGGTGTAGTCGGTGACACCGACCGTAAAGATGTCGAGTTCGTTGTCGCGATAGCCGCCCTCAAGCTCAAAACGCCATGAGTTCCAGGCATATCCGACAGTCCCGAGTGCGGTCCAACCCGTGTCGAAGCTGGACTGCGCATCGGGGAGCCCGTCTTCGACGACATCGACGTCGTCGATCCAGGTCGCACCGCCTTCAAGGCCGATGTACCAGCCTTGCGGGCCAGCGTTTGCTGCGGACACAAATGCCAACGACGCGACAGCGCCGAGAAGAAGCGATCTCGTGGTCATACGCTCACCATTTCCTTTTCTTGGGTCTCTAAGGGGCCAGAATTCGAATGCACGTCGGCGGTAGCTTGCCGTTGGAACTAAATCTTCCCCCCGGAAGATGCGGGGGGCGGAGGTTTGGCCTCCGCCCTTCGCGAGCGTCATCCCCTAAGTCGGATGATTAGAGATTGATGTGTACGCGCCTGTTCTGCGGTTCGCGTACGCCGTCTTCTGTCGGTACCATCGGATCGCTTTCGCCGCGGCCCGAGGTGGTGATCTTCCCGGCGTCGATGCCTTCGCCCACGAGTGAACCCTTCACCGCGTCTGCACGGCGCAGCGAGAGCTTCTCGTTGTAGGCGGGCGAGCCCGACTTGTCGGCGTGACCGACGACATTGATCGTGGCGCTGCCGTATTCCTTCGCGGCCGACGCCGCCTGCCGTATAACGTCCATCGCCTCAGGCGTGAGGTTCGACTTGTTGTGACCGAAGAACACGATGAACTCCTTCGGCGCAGCCGGTGGCGGTGGCGGCGGCGGGGGAGGCGGCGGAGGAGGCGGCGGCGGCTCAGCCTTCGCACCGAAATTGTACCGCAGGCCGATCGTCGCCGTGTGCTTTTCGATGTCGTCGGCGTCGAGCGTCGTGACGCCAGCAGGACCGAGGGTCCGGCTCGTCAGGTTAGGCTCGCTCGCGCGCAAATAGCGATAGTTCGCGAACAGGTCGATGCGGTCGGAGACTGCGAACGTCAACCCCGCAATGCCTTGGTAGGCGAAAACCCAATCGCGATCCTGAAAGCCGGTCGTGGGAATTTCGACTTCCACATTGTCGCCGCCGGCGCCCGCGCCCAGCGACAATGCAAACGTGCGTCCAAGCGGAATGTCGTAGAGCACGTTCAACATGCCGGACCATTCGGTCAGCGTGCCGGCGACGGTGTTGTCATCATCATTGTGGCGATAGCCGGCTTCGATTTCCCAGCGCCAGTTGCCGCCGAAGTGATGGCCGGCCGTCAAAAACGCGGCCCAACCGGCGTCAATTCCTTGCGTGAAAGGTGTCGCCGTCGTCGGTCCGGGCGCATCGGGGTCGAACGTGCGGACGCCGTCGATGTCGGTCACCCAAACGCCGCCGCCTTGCCGATATACCAGCCGTTTCTTTCTTGCGCGCTGGCAGCCGAAACGGCCAAGAGCGTCGCAGCGGCTCCGAAGAGCAGCGATCTAATCTTCATAACTCACCATCTACCTTATTCGTCGCGAGGGGCCATTGAGCGCGGGTGGCGGTATTCCGCCTTGGGGGACGCGCCCGGGGATGCAGAAGGAATGTAACGCTTGAGGGTCTTTCCCTATGTCACGCGAGGGACACAGCAAAGGCTCAACACGCATTTCCGCGATGAATTTTCTTGTGCTTCTGCGCGGTCAGGTGGTGGTTTTCAACCGACAATTGCTTGTGGAAATCCTGCGTGCATGGATTGCACGGTACACGTGAGGAATTGATGCCTGAACCCCCACAAAGCGATTCTCGCGATCTCGCAGGTTTTTTGCCGATTCTAATACGATTTTAATATGTCCCCAAAATTGATGAGCCGCATCCCCGCCGAACACATCTTCGAAGCTTCAGGTGCCCGCATCGCCTATGCCGAATGGGGCCGGCGAGGGGAACCCGTCGTGTTCTTGATACACGCAACCGGCTTTCATGGCCGCTGCTGGGACGAGGTCGTGCGCGCACTGCCCGCGGGTCTCAACGTCATCGCGGTCGACTTGCGAGGCCACGGCCGCAGCGAAAAGACAGGGCCGATCGCGAACTGGGCCGAGCCCGCACGCGACATTGCGGAACTGGTGGAACACCTGCACCTCGATGGCGCAGTGGGCGCGGGCCACTCGATGGGCGGCCACATCCTGGTGCAGATCGCCGCCGCCAACCCCCGCGCGTTCAAGCGACTGGTGCTTGTCGACCCCGTGATCATGGCGCCGGAGATGTATGCCAGCATGAGCTTCTGGCCGCGCGGCACGGAACATCCCGTCGCCCGCCGCCGCAACGCGTGGACCGACTGGCAGCAAATGTTCGACGCATTCAAGAACCGCAATCCCTATTCGCTATGGGACCCGAAAGTGCTCGAAGACTACTGCCGCTATGGCTTACAGCCCGCGGACGGTGGCGGCTTTGAACTCGCCTGTCCCCCGGCCGTGGAGGCTTCGATCTACATGGGCTCGCTCGGCACCGACATCTACGAAGCCGTGCGCAAAGTGACAGTACCCGTGACGATCCTGCGCGCGAAAGAACGTGCACAAGGCCCACGCGACCAACTCGACTTCTCCGCGTCACCCACCTGGCCGCAGCTCGCGACAGTTTTCCAAAACGCCAGCGACGTCTACCTAAAGGACCTCACGCACTTCATCCCGATGCAAGACCCCGCGCTCGTCGCGCGTTACATCGCCGAGAACCCATGAGCTACGACCTGACATTCTTCACGCCGCGCCCCGGCGTCGACGTGCATGACATCGTCGAAGTTGACGAAGACCGCGCACGCGGAAAGCGCGACCCAAAGACGGAAGCGAAGAAGAAAAAGGTGGCCGAGGCGCTCCTCGCGCACGACAAGCGCCTCGAGCTTTTCAATCTCGACTACGATGAGATCGCCAAGCTCTACAAGATGCGTGTCGACGAAGCGTATGAACGTTTTCGCGATCTCGAACTGAACGACACGCAGAGCGGCCTCCAAATCCAGCTCTACGACGACAGCGCCGCACTCTCGATTCCCTACTGGCACAGCGGCGACGCAGCGCGCGGCGTGCTCGAACAGGTGTGGAGTGCGATCGAAATCATCTGCCGCGAGACCGGTTATGAGGTGTTCGATCCTCAACTCGATCGCGTGATCGACGTTAACGCTTTCGCCGACGTGCTCGAAACGTATGCCGGCGCAACGGCACGTATGGAAGCGATGGTCGGCCGCGAACTCAAGAAACCGTGGTGGAAGTTCTGGTGAGGCGCGTTAACGCGTCCATACGAACCGTCGCGTCGTTGCAAATAGCGCACGCCGCTCGCTTACGTTGAACGGACCCCCGTTCGGCGTAAACGAATCAGTTATCTTTCGAATCATGATCACGTCGTTCAGCCGCTTGTTTCGGCAGATTTTTGGGGGATCGCAGGCGCAACCGGCAACGGAGGCGCTGTCGCGTGACAATGTGGCGGATGCAGAGGCTCGCGTAGCGGCCGAACACCGCGAAAATCTAAAGCGCGCGATGGAGGTGGCGTTCTCAACGCCCACCGCCGCGCCCGAGGAGCACGAAGAGGCGCCGCCACCTGTGCTCGAGCTGCAAGCCGCAGCCGAGGACGTGGCAGCCGAAATCGTTGCCCAAGAGGCGGAGCACGAGGCTGAGCCTCTGGCCGAAGCCGAAGACATCGAAGAAGTGGTCGCACAACAGGTGACCTTCGTCGCCGAAGCGCCCGCGCCTTACGTCACCGAACATCCGCCCGCGATCGAACTCGCCGAGGTGGAGGAGCAACGCGAGCACGATATCGAGATCCTGCAGTGGGACATCGGCCTGCTGGCGGAAGATACACCGCAACTTGAGCTGCCTGTCGTCGAAGAGCAGGCCGCGAGTGCGGAGACTGACGCGGATGTCGAGATCGAGGCCGAAGAAGAAGCCTTAACCGCAGCCGTGATGGAAGAGGAAACGCCTGAAGTCGCCGAAGCCACGCCGAAACCAAAGCGCGCCAAGAAGGCGAAAGCGCCCGCAAAGAAAAAGACTGCGACGAAGAAAAAGGCCGCGCCGAAGAAATCGGCCGACCTGCCCGCCGACGCCGTCTGGCTCTCTGACGCGATCGCCTACAGCCTCAAGGGCGAATGGTCGTCCGTCTGGACACCGCCCGAAGACGCAAGCGGTGCCGAGCGCCTGGAAGTCTTCCGCGAGAAGGCGGCCGGCGGCGATCTCCCGATCTGGGGCTGCGCCGAAGGCACGGACGTTTGGGAGATCGTCAAAGCCGCTTACTGGAAGACCGGCTTCGTCGATCCGCTGTCGTTCCTGATGGGTCGCGAGCACGTTGCAACCGAGCCGAAGGCCAGCAAGGCGAAGAAGCCCGTCAAATACGTCGCCCTCAAAGTGGCCCAAGCCGACATCGAAGCGCTCTGGCCGCCATCGACCGAAGCGGTTCGCGACGCCGCGTAAACGCATTGCATCGCCGCGTGCAGCAATAGCGCACGCGGCGGTCTGTAAAAATAATTCCGTACGCTGAAGAATTGGGTGCTGGCGCGTGCGCCTGGCCTTCCGCGCAGACGACTGTGTCCGCACGCTGCAAATCGCACTGCGTTTCTACTTGCCCGGTGCATTCCTCAACCGCCGGACCCTTGCGCCGTGTCGTCGCCACGCATGCGCCCGCACGAATCACGCAACCGCTGTTGCTTGTCCTTCGACGCATACACGAACACGCTGCGCACGCCTGACGCCGCGTTCGCAGTGCATCACGCGGGCCACGCGTAACGCCGATCCGAAACGCACCCGTACACTTTTCTGAACAACGAACGATTCGCGGGGGCGGACAAACGGCCGGAACAGGCCTCACCCATCGCGAACGGCAATCGTGATGCTGGGGTGTCCGTATGACTACAAAGCGCGCGTGTATCGCGTCGATCATGTCGCTATTTGCGGCACTTCCCGCCGCCGCCACCGAAGGCTGGTATCTCAGCGCTGAAGGTGGCGGCAGTTGGGTGAAAGAGTGGGAGCAACTCAGAACGCTCCAAACCTATTGCGGCCCCGACTTCAAAGAAGCGCTGGCCGAGTTCGACACTGGTTGGGCGGCGTTCGGCGCCGGCGGCTTCGGCATCGACAACTGGCGCTTTGAAGTCGAAGGCGGCTACCGCCAGAACGATCTGCAGGACTACGTCTTGAAGTGGAAGGGCCCAAAGGCAGACGGGCAGGGCGAGGTCACCGAAATTTCCGCCATGCTCAACGTCCTCTACGACGTCCCATTGTTCGATCGCTTGTCGCTCGCGATCGGCCTCGGCGCCGGCGCCGATTACGCGACCGTGAAAATGGACACCGGCTGGGGCCCCGTCGACGAAAGCGACTGGCACTTCGCCTATCAAGGCATCGCCGGCCTGAACTACGCGATAACCGATCTGACCGTGGTGTTCGTAAACTACCGCTACGCGAACGTGCGCGACATCAATCTCGAACCCGCCGCGAACTATTCGATCGACGGTGGGGACTTCGAGAAGCAAGCGGCGACGGCGGGCGTGCGTTTTGCGCTCGCCGGTCCCGCGGCTGCAGAACCACCGCCACCGCCGGCGAAGCCGCAACCGGTGCCGCTCGAACGCGAATTCATCGTTTTCTTCGGCTTCAATCGCTCCGACCTGACGCCGCAAGCGCTTTCGACGATCCGCAAAGCCGTGGGCTCCGTGCGCGATTCCGGCTCTGCCGCGATCCGCGTCGTCGGCCACGCCGACCGGGCAGGCTCGGTTTCCTATAACAAGGCGCTTTCCGTCCGCCGCGCGCAGTCCGTGAAGAAGGCTCTCATCGGCGAAGGTATCGCAGGCAATACGATTTCGATCTCCGGCCGCGGCGAAAGCGAACCCGCCGTCCCGACCGCCGATGGAATCCGCGAACCGCAGAACCGAAGGGTGCACATCTCGTTTTGAGTAATGAACTAAGAAGCAAATGTCATCGTCATGGCCGGGGCCAAGCCCGGCCATTGACGTGGTTTGTCTACTGCGCTGGCGGTGTCGCCGGAGCCGCCGGGGTCGGCGTAGCAGGAGTTGTCTCGACCGGCGCTGGTGCTGCTGCCGGCGGGGGCGGCGGCGCATCGCTCGAGAACATGTCCGTCAGCACCAACCATTTGCCGTCGCGCTTCGTCCATGTCACGACCGACTTTCCGGTGTCGACCTGTCCGCCCGCCTCGAACCGATAGGTCCCGATATCGACGGCGAGGTCGCCACTCTTGGAGAACACAAATTTCTCCGTCTCGAACGTTAGCGTCATGCCCGGCAGCCCCACGGCATCAGCCCAGTTCTTTTCAACCGCCGCGCGCCCGACAGCCTTCGGTGCGTTAGGCGGCAGGAACTGCCCGTCCTCGGCATAGATCGCCGCGATCGCCTTCGCGTCCTTGGCAACAATCGCTTCAAGCCATTGCTTGTTCGCGGCGCGAACGGCCGCTTCGTCCGCCTCGGTCGAAGGCGAGCACGCGTTCAACACACACGTCACAAGCAGCATCGCCGCAAACTTCGTCGCTCTCATTTGAGCCTCCATGAAATGGGTAGGCGGGCAGAGTTAAGCCTCTCCCCGCGTCCGGAACACGCCGTGCCGTAGCATAGGAAACAACGGCTTGCGAGCAGAGGTCCGAGGGCAGGGAAGAAAACCGGACCCCTCTCCGTTGTCCTTGCATGAGACAGCACATTTGGATTGCGGACGTGAATGGCGGCACTTGCCAAACGTGCGGAGGCGAGTTCTGGAAAACTCATGCCGAACCCTGTAGGGGCGGCTTGTTCGCACGCTGGTGGCAAACGCTCGGCGATTTCTTCAGCCGGATGTGGCGCGGCACATCAGGACAATCGCGCTAAACCGGTCAGGCTTGATGTCTGAGATAATCGCGGGAAATGATGGTCGGAGAGAGAGGATTTGAACCTCCGGCCCCTGCCTCCCGAA
>JBGAPZ010000066.1:0-13666 GCA_044220975.1 Micropepsaceae bacterium
ACGGCGCCGATCGCCACCGTCCGCGCGAATACCGCCGTAACCCCGCTACTCGCCCGCAACAGCTCTAGCGCTGCGAGGAAAAGAAAGAGGCCAACGAAACTCGTCCCTAAATGCGCGAGCCCCAACACTTCAGCGAGCGCCACCGGCGTCTGCCAAAGCGGCTCGAAAATCTTGTCCATGCCCCGAACCCATTCGCGTTTTCTAATTTCTTGCTGCAAACGCTAACGCGAGAAACTTCAGGGAAAAGTCCAATTTTTGTGCAATCCACCCTATGGAACTTCGCTAGTGCAGCAATGCCACAAAGCTGCAATAAAGCCGGGCAATCGTGCTGCCCGATTGGGCTTCGCTGTGCCAAAACGTCAAGCACTCAGCACGTACGAGAGCCATGCAGCGCGGATACAACTGCTTCGGCGCCAACAAAATTGCGGTGACGCGATCATCGCAACACTACGCCAAACCTAGGATCTCAAAATGCCGCGGCAAGGTAGGAATAGCGGACTGGGGCCCAAAGAAAACCAACCGGCCGCAACGTCGTTCAAACAACGCATCGGCGCGCTCAAGAACATTCCGGCGTTCGTCGAACTCGTTTGGGAAACCAGCCCGCTTCTCACCATCTCGTCGCTATTCTTGCGCCTTGTGCGCGCACTCGTGCCGATCGTCACGCTCTTCATCGGCAAGCTGATAATCGACGAGGTCGTGCTCCTCGTGCAGAGAGGAGAGCACCCAGGTTCGCTCGCGCAATGGTGGGAAAGCGGTCTTCTTAACTGGCTCATCGTACTTCTTGCCGCGGAATTTGCGCTCGCCGTATTCACCGACGTCTTGGGGCGTGTCGTTTCCTTGGTCGAGAGCTTGTTGGGCGAACGCGTTTCGAACGACACCAGCGTCCGCTTGATGGAGCACGCGGCCACCCTCGACCTTGAAGATTTCGAAGACGCCGAGTTCCAGGACCGGCTCGACCGCGCGCGCCGCCAAACGAGCGGCCGCATGGCACTCATGAGTCAGTTGTTCGGCCAAGCCCAGGACATCGTGACGGTCGTGAGCTTCGCCGCCGGCTTGATCGCCTATGCCCCCTGGCTGATCGCACTCCTCCTGATCGCGCTCGTGCCGGCGTTCTTAGGCGAGGCACACTTCAACGCGCAAAGCTATTGGCTCGCGTACTTCCGCACGCCTGAACGGCGCGAGCTCGACTATCTTCGTCAAACCGCAGCGAGCGCCGAGACCGCGAAGGAAGTGAAAATCTTCGGCCTCAACAGTTTCCTCATCGATCGTTACAAACAGCTCGCCGCAAGTATTTACGCCGCGAACCGCAAACTGGCGCTTCGTCGCGCAGCGTGGGGCGGCGTCTTCACCGCGGTCGGCACCATCGGCTACTACCTCGCCTACGCTTACATCGCGTGGCGCACATTGGCGGGCTCGTTCACCATCGGCGATTTGACGTTCCTCGCGGCGTCGTTCCGGCGCCTAAGTGGCCTTCTCGAAGGTCTGCTCGCCGGATTTTCGTCAACCGCAAGTCAAGCGCTCTTCCTGGATGATCTGTTCTCCTTCTTCGATGTAACGCCTGAAATACACTCGCCTAAGGACCCGAAGCCCTTCCCCAACCCCATCGCTCGAGGTTTCGTCTTCGAGAACGTCGGGTTCAGATACCCCGGCGCCGAGCGCTGGGCCGTCCGCCATCTAAACTTCACGCTGGAAGCCGGAGAAGTTCTGGCACTTGTCGGCGAAAACGGCGCCGGCAAAACCACGCTGGTGAAATTGCTTGCGCGCCTCTACGACCCGGATGAAGGCCGCATCCTGCTCGACGGGTACGATCTGCGCGAGTACGACCTGGATGCCGTCCGCGCCAACATCGGCGTCATCTTCCAAGACTTCGTCCGCTTCAACCTGACAGCCGCCGATAACATCGCTGTCGGCCGCATCGATGCGCGTGGCGATCGCACCCGCATCGAACAAGCGGCAGAACGCAGCCGCGCCGATTCAGTCATTGCCACGCTGCCGGAGGGCTACGATCAGATGATCGGCAAGCGCTTCAAGAATGGCGTCGACCTCTCGGGCGGCGAATGGCAGAAGGTTGCGATCGCGCGCGCCTATATGCGTGATGCCCAAGTCCTCATTCTCGACGAACCAACCGCAGCCTTGGACGCGCGCGCCGAGTACGAAGTGTTTCAGCGCTTTCGGGAAGTGAGCCACGGCAAAACCGCCATCCTCATCTCACACCGCTTCTCAAGCGTGCGCATGGCCGATCGAATTCTAGTGCTCGCCGGTGGCACCGTTGAATCCGCAGGCACGCATGCCGAACTGATGGCCCAAGGTGGCCGCTACGCCGAACTCTTCGAGCTCCAAGCCGCGAGTTATCGCTAGTTTCCGAGACCTTCCAACAAGGCGAGTGCTTCCCCCCACCCCACGGCAAGCTGAACACCATCGGGCAGCGGCTGAATTGGAACCAGCGCAGGGCTCGCCGCAAACAGCACACGCGTCGGAATCGCTTGGACGTGCTGCAGTACATCCACCCGGTCGTCGATAAACACGCCGAGATCCAAGCGTTTCGCAATAATCGCCTTGTCCTCGCGCCGCTGACAGAAGTGTACGCGCTCCAACGGCACACCCGTGATCTCGTGAAAACGATGATGCGCCAACCATTCGACGGTCTTGCGCGCAGTGCCTGACTTCGCCTTCGAAACCAAAAAGACGCGGTTGCGAAACATCTCTGCATTCAGCTGTGCAACGGCGCCGAAAGCCCCGTCGACCATGGGCGTGTCAAGATAACCGGACGAAAAGAACGACGTGTCACCGCTGTCGCTCGCCGGGCGAATGATCACGCCGCCGATATCGATTCCAAGCGCTCGCTCTCCGCTTCGCATCTTCAAAGCGCCACCTACCCGAAAAGCGCCCCACGAATACTGGGAACGAACACCAAGACACCCATCGCGATGTGAAGCGAAACGATCGCAATGAGCAGCGATCGAAAAGGCTGCTTCTGCGTCTTGTGACGCATCACGCGTTGCCCAATCAAAGCACCGAGGCTGCCACCGATCAGCGCCAATGACAGCAACGACGCCTCGGAGACACGCCACCAACCGTTCCGTGCCGCAATTTTGTCAAATGCAAACGCGCCGAAGGTCGCGATGTTGACGAGCACAAAGTAAGCCCACGCGAGCTCAATCACTTCACTGTCCCAGTCTTGCAATCAAGCTCGACGTGTCCCACCTCTTCCCGCCCATCCGTTCCACGTCCGCGTAAAACTGATCCACCAGCGCGGTCAGCGGCAACTGCGCGCCGGTCTTGCGTGCCTCGTTGAGCGCGATGCGAAGGTCTTTGCGCATCCATTCCACCGCAAAGCCGAAGTCGAACTTGCGTTCGTGCATGGTCGCCGCGCGGTTTTCCATCTGCCAGCTTTGCGCAGCCCCCTTTGCGATCACGTCGACAACCGCGTTCGGGTCGAGCCCCGCTCGTTCGGCGAAGGCGATCCCTTCGGCGAGCCCCTGCACCACACCCGCGATGCAAATCTGGTTGACCATCTTGGTCTTCTGCCCGGCGCCCGCAGGCCCCAACCGTTTCACCATCTTGGCGTAAGCGCGCATCACAGGCTCGGCCGCGGTATACGCAACCTCATCGCCACCACACATCACGGTGAGCTGCCCCTTCTGTGCACCCGCTTCGCCACCCGAAACCGGCGCATCGATGAAGGCGAGCCCCTTTGCCGAAGCTTCTCGCGCAAGCTCTTCGGCGAGTGTCGCCGACCCAGTCGTGTGATCGACGAACACGGCATCCCTCGCCATCGCCGGAAACGCGGCCCTCGCGACCTCGCGAATGTCCGGATCGTCACCCACGCAGCAAAACACGATCGCAGCACTCTTCACGGCCTCGCCCACTGTTGCGGCGGCGCGGCCACCATGGGCCGAGCACCATTCGTCTGCCCGCGTGCGCGTGCGGTTGAACACCGTGACCGCGTGACCCGCGCGCGCGAGGTGCCCCGCCATGGGAAATCCCATGCGTCCAAGACCGATAAAAGCGACGGTTGCCATGAGCGAAGTTCCGACTAAGTTGGTTGGCCGAACTACTATCGCAAAACCCAGCGAATGAAACGCTTCTTCAAGGTTGCAGGCTTGGCGCTCGCTTTCGTCGCGGGGATCGCCGCGCTGTGGCTGATCGTATCCGGCCTTTGGCTACGCTGGTCGGTGCCCACGCTTGAGGGCGAAGTGACAGTCGAAGGCGTGAGCGCAACCGTGCGCATCCTGCGTGATGCCGACGGCGTGCCGCACATCTACGCCGAAAGCCGCAACGACGCGCTGTTCGGCCTGGGTTACGTGCACGGACAAGACCGCCTCTGGCAAATGGCGTTTCAGCGCCGCATGGTACAAGGCCGCTTGAGCGAAGTCGCCGGTTCGCCGGCGCTCATCGCGGACACTTATTTGCGCACGCTCGGCCTCTACCGCGCAGCGCGCGAAGCAGAAGCGCACCTCGCGCCGGACACGCGCGCGGCGCTTGCTGCTTACGCCGCCGGTGTGAACGCGGCTGTGCCGAGAAACGGCAAACCGCTGCCGCCTGAATTCTTCATGCTGGGTACAGGCTTCGAACCTTGGCAGCCGGCCGACTCCGTCGCGGTGCTGAAAGGGGTCGCCGTGCAACTCTCGGCAAACGCGTTTCAGGAACTGTTCCGCCTCCAATTGCTGAAGGCGCTTCCACCGGATAGGGCCGCTGCCTTCAATCCGCCGCTGCCACCCGAAGTCGTGGAGGCTTATCGCCGCTACGCCCCGCAAGAAGGCACAAAGTTCGCCGACGCGCTCGACGCGCTTGCACCGTTCGCTCAAACCGTCGGTGCTTCGAACAACTGGGTCGTCGGCGGCGCGCACACGGCAAGCGGCAAGCCGTTGCTCGCAAACGACCCTCATCTCCCGCTCACCGTCCCCGGGTTTTGGTATCTGGCCCACGTGCACTGGCCCGGCGGCGAGGCAATCGGCGGCACGGTCCCGGGCTTGCCCGCAATTATCGCGGGCCGCACCGCGACCGTCGCTTGGGGCATGACGACAACCGGCGCCGACACGCAAGATCTCTACTGGGAAAAGTTAGATCCGACCGACGCTGGCAGCTACCTCACGCCCGAAGGTTCGAAACCGTTCGCCACCCGCGCAGAGATCATCGACGTCCGTTTCGGCGGCTCCAAAACGATCTTCATCCGCAATAGCCGCCACGGCCCAATCCTTCCCACCGACGAACCGCGTCTGAAAGCTCTCGTCCCCGACGGCTATGCACTGGCCCTCTGCTGGCCCGCACTCGACGACGAGGACGCGACGATCGAGGCCGCGTTGCGCATCTTCACCGCGATCGACACCAAGCGCGAGAGCGTCGAGCGCATCTTCGATCCGTACCGCGCGCCGATCCAAAGCTTCGTCTATGCCGACAGTAACAACAACATCGGCCTCGCGTTGCCCGGCGCCATCCCTCGGCGCGACCCGCGCAATCCTGTGTTGGGCTTGCTGCCGGCAGACGGCCGCGACCCGCGCTTCGATTGGCAGGGCTTCCTGACGGGCACCGACCGCCCGCTCTGGACCGGCGGCGCCGCCGGCATGTTCTGGACCGCGAACAACAATGTCGTTCCGCCATCGTTCAAGCCCATGATCGCGCTGGACTTCGATGCCGAACATCGCGCGCGCCGCATCGCCGCTTTGCTGCAAGCGAACACAGCGCCGCAGACCGTCGACAGCATGCGCACGATCCAACTCGACGACGGCGAACAATTCGCTATGGACGTCGTGCCGCTTCTGGTGGCGCAAACCAAGCCGGCCAATGCGCGCGCAACCGAGGCCCTTGAGCGACTGCGAAAGTGGAACATGCACATGGCGCCCGACCGCGCCGAACCGCTCATCTTTGCGGCCTGGATGCGCACCTTCTCGAAAGCGCTGTTCGCAGACGAGCTAGGCGACACCTTCGACCGCGTTTGGACCGACCGCCCGAACTTCCTGACCAGCGTCCTCAAACGCGAACCCGCCGCCGCGTTTTGTGACGACGCGACGACGAAGCCAAAAGAAGACTGCACAACAGTCCTCACCAAAAGTCTAACCCTCGCCCTCGACGACCTTTCCGAACGATACGGCAGCGACATGTCCGTATGGCGCTGGGGCGAAGCGCACCGCGCGCGCTTCTCGCACACGCCATTCGGCTTCATTCCCATCCTCAAAAACGTATTCGGCCTCAGCGAGGTCATGGGCGGCGGCAACGCCACGATCCAACGCGCGGCCTATCGCTACTCCAACAGCGAACCCTACGCCGCCATTCACGGCAGCGGTTATCGCGCGATCTACGACCTCGGTGATCCCAACAAGTCCATCTACATCGCCTCGACCGGTCAAAGCGGCAACATCTATTCGCCCTATTACGCGAACCTAACCCCACGCTGGGCCAAGGGCGAGTACCTGCAAATGACGACCGACCGCGTGACGATCGAACGCGGCGCCGTCGCGACGCTCACGCTTCAGCCTCAAGTTCCGACAGAGCCCGGTAACGCCCGCGATAATAGATGAGCGGATCGCTGTGCGACGTGTGATCGTGCGCCAGCACCCGCCCGACAAAGATCACGTGATCGCCACCGTCATAGCGGTGCTCGACACTGCATTCGAAATGCGCGATCGCGCGCGTCAAGAGCGGCAGCCCCAGCGCGCTCGTCCGCACCGTCTCATCGCCGAGCCTCGAATGGCCTTTGCGCGCCAGAAGCTGCGCCAACTCCCGCGCCTCGCCGCCCAGCATATTGACCGCGAACCGCTCCACGGCCATGAGCGCGCCGAACCGGTCGGACGCCTTGTCCAAGCTCCACAAGATCAACGGCGGCTCGAGCGACACCGACGCGAACGAGTTGATGGTCAGCCCCAAGGGCCCACCTTCGCCCGCGGCCGAGACGACGGCGACCCCTGTCGCAAAATGACCCAAAGCATCACGGAAGGCGCGGGAATCCTGGCTCATCGATATCCGGCTGACTGAAAGCCCCATCGGCCTACTGGCAAGCGCCCTGCAAGGCAACCGGCAATCGCCGCGACCAGGGACCAAACGAGATGGGAAAAGAGGCCGATTTCGGCCGTAAACAGCGCCCGAAAAAATCCTTGGCGCAACCCGTTCTCAGGGGCGTCCGTCTGTGTGAAATTCAACGGGGCCGGGGTGCCGAAGGCGATTCGCCCCGCCAAACCCACGGGGAGTTGCGCGCGTTGACTGAGCAGTTGGGGATTCGCTTTCCGCAGTTCTACCTGACGTCCCCGGCTCCATGCCCCTATCTCACGGGCCGCATGGAGCGCAAAGTCTTCACGAGGCTCTCTGGCGAAGTCGCCCGCTCGCTGAACGACAGCCTGACCCACGCCGGCTTTCGCCGCAGTCAGAATATCGCCTATCGCCCGTCGTGCGAGGGCTGCCAAGCTTGCGTCTCCGTTCGCGTCGTCGTCGACGCTTTCGAGCGTTCGCGCTCGTTCGAACGGGTGGCCGCCAAGAACGCCGACCTCATCGGCGAAGTCGTCGACCCTTGGGCGACCGAAGAACAGTTCAACCTGCTCCGCCGCTACCTCGACGCCCGCCACACCGGCGGCGGCATGTCGGACATGACGATGTTCGACTACGTGGCGATGGTCGAGGACAGTGCCGCCGAAACCCACCTCGTCGAATACCGCTATCGCAGCGGCCCGAACGCCGGCGATCTGATCGCAGTCGCCCTGACTGACCTTCTCTCCGACGGCCTCTCGATGGTCTACAGTTTTTACGAACCGGACGCGGCACCGCGCAGCCTCGGCACGTTCATCGTGCTCGACCACATCGAACAGGCCCGAGCCCGCGGCCTGCCTTACGTCTATCTCGGCTACTGGATCGAAGGCAGCCGCAAGATGGCCTACAAAGCCCGCTTCGCCCCGCTCGAAGCGCGCATGCCAGCAGGCTGGGTCCCGCTCAACCGCCCGTGAGAGTTTGGCACAACCGGCACAGCGGCACACGAGTGCCGCTTGTGCCGCTTCATATGAGCAAGCAGACGAGCCAAAGCCCTGGGATCGCCGACATCCTACCGGCCCTTGTTGCTGCAGCGACGCGCGCACTATGCTCGACGCCAAGCAACGAAAGCACGTAGCCATGCAACACGCCCCGCTCGCCCGCGTCGACGAACCACCAGCGCCGCCCGTCGCACCGCCACCGCAACCCGTCACCTCCTGCCCGGTGATCGAAAGCCGCGACTGGGCCGCGTGGGTGAACGCGATGCCAGGCCCAGGTGCCACGAAGCAACTGATCGCGACCGGCCAAGTCGTCCTCCCCACGCCCGGCTACACCGTGACACTGACCGCAGGCATGGCCGACCGCAGCGCCACGCCGATGCAGCAGCTGATCCTAACCGCGACCCCGCCAACCGGCATGGTGACGCAAGTCCTGACAACCCAACCCGTGCGCTACGAAGGCCCTGCGATCTCGATGAACTACCGCGCCGTACGCATCATGTGCGGGGGTGAGATGCTGAGCGAGATCACGGACGTGCCGGTGGCAAGGTAGCACGCCTGGTTCCACGTCATTTGTGTTCCGCCTGAGCCCGCTTTTGGACCACAAATACTGAAGCGGCGTCACCGTCAGACAACACCCTATTTTCGATGATTCAAGCGATCGCGCCTCTCGTTCCAGGTGATGCGACTATTGACTCATCTTGCGTATTTCATCGAGCGCTCGCTCAACCGGACTGAGGTGCGCACGGCCGCCCTCAAACACGCGGTTGGCGAACCACCTTGCAAAGGTGTTGAACCGGAAAACAATACTTGCGCGCCACGAACGCGCTGGGGGGCACCACAAATGGGAAAAATCTTTTACGCAACAGCTTTGGTTTTCGCGGCAACAACCGCTGTCGCGGGCTGCGCAAGCTCCGTCAACCTGACGGCCGACCGGCCAGACGATCCGGAACTCAATACGACCTACCTTGACACGCGTGTGGTGGTCACCAAGGAATGCCCCTCGGCAACTCGTCCCAAATTTTCCACTAAAGGAGAGTCCACAACCACCGCTGACGTTGGCGACATCTTGGGAGGCTTGGGTACGTCAATAGGCGGGCGCATCATCGACGTCGGTATCGACGCGCTGTCGAACTTTTTGAAGGAGCAGGCCAAGCCGTCACATGGAGCAGTGTCCGCGGGCTCGAATGGATACCTTTGGGTTGGTAACGCTGGCGGCAACCCCTACATCGGCTGCGTGACGCTCGCCCACGGCGTCATGAACACGAATGGCGATCCTGGGAATTTTTCTGCGTTTTGGAAGAACCATGCCAAGAACAACACCGACTTGCGCCTGCCCCTGGCACGAGACCCGCAACTCTACATTGAGGCCGAAGCAGTATTGTCGACGGATCACTCAGCGATCAGCCTAGTTCCGGTCTACCTATATTACGGCGAAGAGCTGGACGATCGCGGCGCTGACGAGAAAACTCTGACCGTTCGCTACGACCTTTGGTCGCCTAGCCTCAAAGGCAAAGAGGCGACGGACCAAACGTTGATACTCGGTGCCGGCTCGTTCGACATCCCGGCGATCGAAGCACCTGCGGCGGTGACCTCCGACGGTTTCGGATTCAAACACACGCCGTGGTTCGAACTGCCGCAAGAGACTGATGGTGGGACAACTCCAGAGGCCAAGACCGAAGCCTTGCCCGCGGCGGCCGAATGCTTGCCATCGGAGATGACCAAGCCTTGCGTGCGTAAAGGCGCCTTTAGTGCATCGCTTTCTGACAGCAAAGCGTCACTGCCTGTCTTTATCCACGTAACAGTGACCGAAGATGGCGGCAAGAATGCGTTCTGGGGCTTCTTTGCCGACATCTTCTCCGACGACGTCGCCACTCAAACCAAGACTGGACTAAAGTCCATCGTCTTCCCCAAGGAAAAGACCCCTGAAGAAAGGACCAAGGAGCTATCGGACGCAGCCACCAAAGCGGAAACGCGCGCAAATGCCCAAAGAGAAGTGGACGCTTTGAAGAAGACTATTGCTGAAACGGAGGAGAACGCCGCGAAACTGTCCGAGTCCGACAAGCGGGCCCGCCTCACCATCTTGCGGGCCCAGCTCGCGCTTCAAGAGTGCAAGGCGTCGGGACGCTGCGGATGATCGCGCATCGGCCGACGCTGCGTCGCTGGGCGCTGGCTGCGGTCGCCGCGCTGCTTTTCAGCGCAGGCGTTGCGCGGGCGGAGGGCGATCCACCGCCTGTGCCGCCCGCCACTGCGAGCGACGACGCGCCGACGCCGCCGATCCCGTGGTTGTCGAAAAACCTGGAGGAGGCGCTGAAGCACTTCGAGGCGAACCCTGGGACCGACGAGTTCGCGGCGATCCTACGTCTCTTGCCGCGCAACGGCGCGGAGGACGCCGCCGACACGGTCTACTATGTCGAAGACGACATGCCTCTGACGATCCGCGACGTGTGCGCATGGGTTACACGGATCACGCAGAAGCTTCCGCCGGAGGCCGCCTGCCCGCAAGACAAACCCGAAGCGCCGAAGCCGCGCGAGTTCCAACCGCAGCTGCGAACGTATAATTGTTATGACCCGAGCGTCGGCAACGCGGTCGTGACGTGCATTTGGCCCCGGCGCTTGCGCGATCGGCTGAAGTTTGTCGTCGATGAGTTCAGTTTCCTCGGTCACGACACCCTGCCGCCACGCGTCAGCGATGCGACATACAAAGAGTTCATAACTGAACTCGGTGGCGCGGTCGACGCTTGGAACGCCGCCTGTCGGACCTGCGGCCTGAAGATGTCCGTTTCCATCAAGCGGCAGGAAAACCTCGAACCGACGCTGACCACCTTCATCGTGCGTCACGATGAGGACATTTGCGCCGCCAACACCTGGGGCTGCTCGTTCTTCCGCACGACGCCGACGGCGAAGAAAGTCTTCCGCCTCACCAGAAAGTTCTTCCGTGCCAAGGGCCTGAACGCGCCGAATTGGCGCGTGCAGTGGCGTCACACGTTGCGTCACGAACTCGGGCACGTCCTCGGCTACGGGCACGAGCAATACGCCGGGTTGTCAAGTCTGTCGTCGTGCAAAAAAGACATTGACGACACCTTCAAGCCCGACGATCCCGCCAGCGGCGGCGCCGCAACCGTTGACGAGAGCTCGCCGCAGGAACCCTCGGTCATGTTCTCGTCCATCTGTTGGAGCCCAAGCGTCAATCGGCCGCCGCCCGAGATGACCGGCGGACTCACCCCCCAAGACATTCGTGTGCATCAGCGGACTCACCCCCCAAGACATTCGTGTGCATCAGGAAACCTATAGATAATGCCCAGCCCCCGCGTGCTCGTTCGCCCCCAGGCAGCGATTTCAGCCCTCTGTGCCGTCGTATTCTTATCGCTCGCGTGCGCCTTCGCCAATGCGGCGCAGGTTTATGACGTCGAGTTGGACAAAAAGAGGCCGCCGGCGGGCGAGGCGGAAAGGTATAAATGCGACACGGACGTCCAATGTGTTGAACGGAACTGGCCCGCGTACATAAGGGGCCTGTCGCGTGGCATTGGTCGGGTCACCGTCGACTTCAGCGACGGCACAACCAATTTCTGCACCGGCACCTTGATAGCGGTGGATGCGGTTCTCACCGCCTATCACTGCCTTGTGCCCGAGAAGGCGGGCGCCAAGATCGGAGAAGAAATTCTCTTCGACCCAGGTTGGCGCGAGCCGACGGACAGTGCGGTTACGAAGCGTCCGGGACAGGAGCAAGTCGGCCTGCTTCCCGATCCCATCGTGTGGCAGGGAGCCCCGCAAAGGGACGTAGCAAAGTGGCCCGATGGTTGGGACTTCGTCATCCTCCCCGTCAATCGGCCGCCCAAAGGGCAGACCATCGAGCAATGGAAAAAACAGCAGACCCTATTTGCGCAGTTTACGCTTGGTGACATTCCGGCGGGCGGCGGCCTGGAAATGGTTCATCAGCCCGACGTACCCGCATTCGGCCTCCAGTACGGACATTGCGCGATAAATGCAGCAGGCACACCGGACCGAAATGTGATCCGGCACACCTGTCGGACCGCGGCGGGCAGCTCGGGCGCGCTGCTGTTGCAGGACGGCAATGCCCATATGACCATGGGGATTCCGGCAGCACCGAAGGTTGTCGTCGGAATTCATGCCGGTATCTGCAGTGAAAACGGCTGCGGTTCAAACTTGCCACCGTATGGTCTGGCCCGACCCATCAAGCGAATCTTGTCCGAAGCGTCCGACGGGATCGTGCGCTTGGGCGCTCTCAAGCACCTCGCAGACTTCTGGGATGAGAACAAAAACAACATCGAGGAGGTAGGCGGCCCGTCTCTTTCGGGCCCGCAGTCGCCGCACGGATCGAACGGCGCGCCGCAATCGGCGGTGTCGGGCAATGCGGCCCGTTTTGTTCTCGCGGCAAACGGGTCGCCGTCATCGGCCGACGAAACTGATGTCGAGTATCCCGGCTTTCTTCCGCGAAGCACAGTGGTCTACGATAATCGGTGGCGCGCTACCGGCTACCTGCTGTTCGATTGGAACGACAAGCGCATCGACACCGCGCCGTTAGTGCCAGCCGACCTTCGCAATGTCGTGGTCGGCGCGCAAACCTGGCACCGCGAAGTCGAGCGGCGGACTTCAAATTCACCACCCAAAATCACCGAGCGCTGGGTGGAGCGCATTGAAACTCGGCCGCTCGCCGACGGCATTCTCGAACGGCGCATCCGCAGCCGCGGCGCCGTGTGGAGCAGCATTCCCGGCCGCGTGGAATGGTGCCAAGAAGATCTCGGCACCGCCTACGGTCCCATCGGCGGCGCGTCGCTCCAAACCTTCGAATCCTACGGCGACGTCGAAGTGCTCTCGAGCCCAAAGCGGCGCTGCGGCGTCGAAGATGAGGGCAACGCATCCGCGCCGTGGGCGCCGCTCGCACGCTTGGCGCGCGCCGGTGGCCGCAGCCACTACGGCGAAGCCGCACTGTTGACCCCGCGGGCCGACCTCTCCGGCGCAACCGCGGGATTGGTCCCGCCTCCCTGCGCCGGCAGCGAGTCGCCGAACTGCCTGTCGGTCCTCAAATTCCTTCGCTTCGAGCGCGCCTTCTCCGACAAGACACTGCCTGTCCGGCGCACCCGCGAAATCCAAGCCATCCGCAACCTCGGCGAAGCCGAAGGCGACGTGACTCTCAAGATCGTCACATGTGTGTTCGCGCCGACCCGCGCTTGGCCGACGAACGGCGACCTCATGGCTCAAACCTGCGGCGACACGGGCTCACTTCCGACAATCACCGACGCTCTATATCGCCGCGGCCTCGGCGTCATTTGCGAACGGACTATGGTGAACAATGGGAACTTCACTAGAACCACGAGCCGCTGGCTGGAGGGCGCCGCGACCCGCGGCTGCACCTTGGCGGTCGGTCGGCCTCTCGACGCGCCCAGGCTCAATGCATGTAACCCCATGGCTGAAGCCGGCGCCACCGCGCTGAGCAAAGTCGCGAGCATGCAATGCAGCGTGACGTTCGGTTTCAACAAATGCAATATCACGGCCGAAGCCGACGCCGTGCTCCGCGAGGCGGCGGCTGTCGCGCAAGCGGGGGGCTCAGCGTCGGTGCGTGTCAGCGCGCAGGCGCACATTGAAGGCACGTCCCATTACGGCCGAAAGCTCGCTGGCTGCCGTATCGGGGCAGTCAAGAGCAGCCTGGTCGGAAAGGGTTCGCCCGCAAACAAGATCGACATCACGCGCTT
>JBGAPZ010000013.1:0-90156 GCA_044220975.1 Micropepsaceae bacterium
ATCTGCTCGGAGCGCAGTTCGACGATGCGCTGCGGCTGCGGCGCTTGACGCTGCTGAATAACCGGTTGGTGCTGGATCGGCGGCTTTGTCGCTTCGCTTTCGGCCGCGGCCAGCAACGACTTCATGTCCCAGGCGGTACGATCTTCTTGCGGATCTGCGTCGTCTGCCGGGCGCACGAAACGCTTGGCGCGACCGAACCAACCGCCCTTCTGATCAGGCTCTTGCTGAGTTGGCGGCTGACGTTCGCCCGCCGGCGTAACCTGGTTGCGCGGCGGAGGCGCAAGGTTCGCTTGCGGCGGCGCGACGTTGAAGTTCGGTGCCGATTGCTGTGGCGCCTTGGGCTTGTCGGGTTCGGCTTGGCGCACGCGATCAAACGCGTTGTTCACTCTCGACGAGAGGTCGCGCGCGGCTTCGGCCTGGTGATCCAACGCAGTACGCAACTGTGTCGCGGCGGGTGCCGGCATTTGGTGCGCCAGTTTCCCCAATCGCTCAACTGTGCCTTCAATGTGTTGCGATGCGTTTGCTGCGGTCTCGCGCAGACTGATCAAAACAGAGCCCAATCGGCCTGCGGCGTCGAACGAGGAATCGCCGGCCGAGCGGATCGTCTGCATCGCCTGTTCGAGGCCAGAGGTCGTGAGCTCCGTCGACGTGCGCAGTTTTTCGGACTCGCGGGTGAAGAGTTGCGTCGTCTCGACGATGCGCTGGGCCATGATGGC
Organism: Micropepsaceae bacterium; assembly: GCA_044220975.1. Taxonomy (GTDB): domain Bacteria; phylum Pseudomonadota; class Alphaproteobacteria; order Micropepsales; family Micropepsaceae; genus SZUA-430. Next base: position 717 of record JBGAPZ010000013.1, read on the forward strand.
CGCAGTCTCATCGAGGCGGCGCGAGCCTTCGATTGTGAACGTGCCGATCTTCTTCGTCTCGTCGACCATGACGGCGACGAGCTTCGTCAAGCCTTCGCGCTGGAAGTCGAGCGCGCGGGCCATGTGGTCGTTCTCTTGCTTCAGGCGTTCGATCGTGTCGGCGAAGGCCGCACGTTGGCGTTCGTGGCGCGCAACCACTTGCTCCGAACGTGCGGCAGCGGCTTCCGAGGCGGCGTCGAGGCGTTGAGCTTGGCGCTCGATTTCCTTGGCCGACTCTGCGGCGCGGTTCGACACGGTTGCCGACGCGTTTTGCAGCGTCGAGATCAGGCCCGCGATCGCGCCGTGTTCGGTGTGTAGGCTCTCGCTGGCGTTGCGCGCTGCGACGCGCGCTTCTTGGAGGCGCGCGGTTAGTGTGTCGGAGGCGGCAAGGACTGCGGTGTCGAGCGCTTGCGTGAATTGTGCGAGTTTTTCGCGTTCCGAGCCCAGCTTGCCGGTCGCGCGATCGACGCGGTCTTGCGCGGCGAGTGCCGTACGCTCGATCAGCTGAAGACGCTCGTTTGCCGTCGTCTCAAGGGTCGACATGCGGGCGGTTGCGGCTTCGACGGCGGCGTTGAACGTATCGAGTTCGCGGCGGATGGCGCGGCCCAATTTGGCCATGCCACGGGCTGCGTGGTCTTCGGGTTCGGTGAGTTCGGCTGCGGCCATCGCGAGTGCGGCCGATTGGCCGCGCAGGATCTTTGCCTCACGCGCCAGCAGCGCGACGAAGAGGGCGAGAACCACAGGAACTACGAGGACTGCGACTAACAAACCGTACCACGCCAACGGTAATTCGAAGAGCTTCGCCCAACCGATAAGACCGACCAGGTATGCACTGATTCCACCCAGCCAAAACACGCAGAAGAAGAATGTCCCCCAACCGAGGGCGCTTCCAGAATCCTCAGGTAAGTGGACGGGCCTTGCTTCAACCGGCAGTGGTTCGCTGATCCGCTCCGCAGCCACGCGCAAGCGCGGTTGCTCCTCGGTGAGGAGGAGTGCCTCTTCAAAGTCTTGAATCTTGGATGGCTCGACGCGCTGCATGCGCCTTCCGCGGCTATATTTACTATATTTCTACCATTTCTCAGCGGTGCCCGCACTGGCGAAGATTCGCAACAGCACAAGGGGGCTGTGGATCGACACACGTTAACGCGTGAGTTGAGCGTTCATCCCGTTTTGATGCGTTTGTGGGCGCTGCGTATGTGAATAACTGTTGCGCGTTCGCATCGAATGCCACGCACGCCAGTGCGCTAAACTAACGGCTGTCGTTCGCGATGTAGGCGACTTGATTCGCACGTGCGGAGAACGTCATGACGATGTTGATCGCTGCAGCTGTCTTCTTTCTTTTCATCCATCTCGCCATTGCCGGGACGCGGGCGCGCGACGCGGTCGTTCGATCGATCGGCGAGCAGGCCTACATGGGCGCGTTTTCTGTCGCCAGTCTCGCAGGGATCGTCTGGCTCATCATGAGCTACAATCGAGCTTCGAGCGAAGGTAGCGAAATTTTGTGGGACTTGGGACCCGGCGTTCGCCATCTCGGTATTATCGTCATCGCGATCGCGATATTTTTCGGTGTCTCAGGGTTGCTAACGCCCAATCCGACGTCCGTCGGCATGGAAGCTGCGGCCACGCGGGACGTCACGGGCATCGTGCGCATCACGCGCCATCCGTTCCTATGGGGCGTGGCTCTCTGGGCTGCGTTCCACTTGGCCGCCAACGGCGATGCTGCTTCGGTCATCCTCTTCGGCACGTTCTTCGTGCTTGCGGTTGCGGGTACGTTCTCGATCGATGCCAAACGAGCGCGCAAGATGGCCGACGGTTGGATCGGGTTTGCGGGACGAACGTCCAATTTTCCGTTTGTTGCGATATTCGCAGGGCGAAACTCGCTGAAGCTGGGCGAACTCTTGACGTACCGGCAGGCCGTCGCGCTCGTCGTCTTCGTGGTCCTTCTTTTCACCCACGCTTGGCTCTTTTCCGCCTCGCCATTTCCGGGTGGCTGGGTACCGTTTTAGCGACCAGCTAACGGCCGTTAACCGTCTGGTGTCTCTTGGCCCCTAAACTCGCGGATTCGAAGGGGTAAAGGCAGCGATGACCGCCACAGCGAAAGCCGTCGATTACGACCACCTGCGCAACCAGGCCGCAGGCAATATCGACGTTATGCGTGAGGTGTTGGGATTGTTTGTCACGCATTGCGAGCAGGTGTTGAGCGAGCTCGAGACGGCTACGGATGCAAAGGCTTGGAAGCAGTGGACCCACACACTGAAAGGCTCCGCCCGCGGGATTGGCGCGTTTGCCGTGGCGGAAGCGGCAGCTGAAGCCGAGCGGCATTCGATGGATAAGACCAAGCTTGCGCCGATCCGGGCGGCTTTTGCCGAGGCGCAGGCTTTCATCGGTAAGCATCCGTTGTGATGCCTGTCACGTCAGGAAGTGACAGGCTTTGCTTCGCGCGGGGCGCACTGCAGATAAACTCGTGGGCGGGCTGAGGGTTTAAGAGGCAAATGGCATTCAAGGTGAAGTTCTGGGGGACTAGGGGAACCGTCGCGTGCCCTGGTCCCAATCATCTTGCCTTTGGGGGCAACACAAGCTGCGTCGAAGTCGCTATGGGCGGCCGGCGCGTCATCTTCGATTTGGGCACCGGCGTGCGCAATCTCGGCAAGTGGTTCATGCGCAAGCAACAGCGCGATGCGACCGTGCTTATGTCGCATACGCATTGGGACCACATCCAAGGCTTTCCGTTCTTTCAGCCGGCGTTTGCGGAAGGCTATCGCTTCAAGATCATGGCCGGACATTTGAGCGCGGGGCTGCCGATCCAGAACGTGCTTGCCGGACAGATGACTCATCCGTTCTTTCCGGTACCGATCGACATCATGAAGGCCAAGATCGAGTTTCAGGATTTTCGCGCAGGCGACGCGTTTACACTCGATGGCGACATCAAGGTGCGCACAGCGCCATTGAACCATCCGGACGGCGCAACCGGCTACCGTCTCGACTATCAGGGCCGCGCGCTCTGCTACATCACCGATACCGAGCACACGCCGGGTAAGCCGGATCAGAATATTTTGGGCCTCGTCGAAGGTGCGGATTTGATGATCTACGACTGCACCTATACGGACCATGAGTTTCCCTCGCGGCGCGGCTGGGGTCACTCGACATGGCAGGAAGGCATGCGCCTTGCGCGCGCTGCGAAAGTGAAGCGGCTCGCGATCTTCCATCACGATCCGGACCACGAGGATCATTTCATGGAGGAAGTTGAGGCAACCGCTTTGGCGGCATGGCCCGGCTGCTTCGTGGCGCGCGACAACATGCGTATCAATTTGATCTAGATCGCCGGTAGCGCGACCTCCAAAATATCGCAGGCGTCGTCAGCCGTGAATGCGCAGTGCGTATTGGACGGCACGAGGCACGCGTCGCCGCCATGCAAGTCGTGGGTGCCAAGGCTTTCGCTTTGCAAATGCGCTGTTCCGTTCAGGATAGCCAGGAACAAGAACTCGCCGTTGTACGTTTGCTCGGTCGTTCCCGAGAGGCGCAAGATGCGCACGCTAGCCAGGCCGCCGGTCGCGGTGGCAATCCCGGTATCTTGGAACTTGATACCATCGCCCTGGTGCCAGCGTGCTTGGGCCGCGATGTGGCGCACGAAGCGCTGGCCGTCGAAGTTTCGCTCGGGGTTCAAAGTCGCGGTCGGTAGTTGCAGCGCGTGGTCGCGAAATGTCTCGTGTTCGGCCGGACAGCCAATCTCGATGACTTCAAGGCCGGCCGACGACTCAAGGACGCGGTGGCGGATGCCGGGTGGTTGAAGGACGCAGTCGCCTTCGTGCATGACGAACGGCGGCCCTTGATCTTGATAGACTACGCGCACCCAACCTTTGCGCACGAAGATCATCTGGAAGCGGACGCGGTGGTGGTGGACGTAGTCGGCGACCGGGCCGCCATTGGGTATGCGAATGTGCGAGGCGATATAGCGGCCGCCCAAGCGGCTTGGGATGAGGTTGCGGTACTGCATACCTGCGCGACCAACCGTCCATGCGGTCGATGCGGCACGCGTGAGGACGAATTCTTGCTTGGCGCTTGGCATGACGGGGTGGCCGAGACCCGTGAACGGCTCGGCGTGTACGCCTTCCGGTGTTGCTTCAAGGCGCAACATCTCAATGCCCTTCGAGACGACCGCGATGCGCGGCGCGTCGGCGGGCATGATCATGTCGAGGCGATAGCCGCGCCGCTCGTAGTCCGCGATCGCGCTATCGAGGTCCGACATCAGAAACGCGGGCTCCGCCGCTCGACCATGCCTTTTTCGGTCGCCATTTTGTGGGTGAGCGTTTGATCTTCGTGTGTTAGGCGCCAAGAGATGAGCTTTTGCGCGTACGCGAGTGCCACTTTGGCGTAATCGCTTGCCGTCGCCAGGTTCGTGAACTCATGCGGGTCGCGCTGCAAATCGAACAACAATGGCGCCATGTTCGCGAAGTGTACGTACTTGAAACGCTCGTCGCGAATGACCGTCAGGTTGCACTGGTGCAGCGTGAGGCCCAGCGCCTGTTCGGTACCGTCAAAGCTCGCGTTGCGGAAGTCGTATTCCCAATGCGCTTCCTTGCGCCAGTTGGGTGCACCGGCTTGCTCGATCAGCGGTAGCAGCGAACGGCCGTCGCATTGCGCCGGAACATCAGCTCCGACGGCGTCGAGCAAGGTCGGCATGATGTCGACATGTTCGGTGAAGGCGTGCACGGATTGGCCGCGCATTCGATCGGCCGTCATGCGCGGGTCGCGGACGATCAACGGCACGGCATAGGAGCCGTCGAAGTAGCCCATCTTTCCCAGCAGCCAATGAGCGCCGAGCTCTTCGCCGTGGTCGCTGGTGAAGACGATCAATGTGTCGTCCCATAGCCCCTCGGCCTTTAGGTGGGCAAACAGGCGGCCGAGATTGTCGTCGACCTCGCTTATCATGGCGAAGTAGACCGCGCTCATACGGTTCAGTTTGCGAACGTCATCCGGCGCTTGATAGAGCGGCAGACCCAGTTGGTAGGCGAGCCATGGGTGTTGCGCGGCCTCGTCTTCCAGTGTCGCGCGACGGATCGGGGGCGGTATGGATTCGGGATCGTACAGCCGGTTCCACGGTTCGGAAGCGATCCACGGTGGATGCGGCCGTAACAGCGAGAGATGCAACATCCACGGCACGTCGCGATGTTGGCTGACATAGTCGATCGCCTGATCGACATGCCAGGTCGTGTCGTTGTGTTCGGCTTTGACGATCCAGGGCTTCGGATGGGATGCGCCATCTTCGTAGTCGGGCCCGCTCTCGCGGAGCCAAATGACGAAGCGTTCTTCATGCGGTAGTTCGTAGCCTCGAGCGTGCAAGAATTTTGCCCAGGGTCCGGGATAGTCCATGCTGGTCGCGGCAAAGTCAGTTAGGCCCGGCAGGATGCCTTCATACGTGCTGAGGCGCGGATCGCCCGCGTCGAGGTCGCGCGGATCGGCCGTTTGGTCGGTGTAGCCGATGAGTGCAGGATCATAACCGAGCTTGCGTGCTTCAAGCGCCCAGTTGGTGTGGCGCCGGTCAAGCGGGGTTCCGTTCATCGCCACGCGATGATTGTGCGGGTAGAGCCCGGTGTGAAGCGTCGCGCGCGACGGCGAGCACGGCGCTGCGTTGGCGAAATGGCGCGCGAACAGCGTGCCTTCGCGGGCGAGCGCGTCGAGGTTTGGCGTCTTCACCACGGGGTGGTGCAGCGCAGACAAACAGTCGCCACGCCATTGATCGGCGGTGATGAAGAGGATGTTTCGCGGCTTCATTGCGCCGCGAGCTTAGCCCGCAGACGTGCGCCTTTCACCTCATCAAACACTTCGAACTCGTGCGCGATGCAGCCGTCCATGAGGCGGCGCCAGACGGGCTCGGCGATCGCGAACGGGAATCCTTCCCGCCGGCAGCTGGCCTCAACTTTGGCCAGCACATCATTGATGCGGGCTTCGTCGCGGACCGAACTGCGATCTTGTTTGATCTGCCCGGCGCGTTCGATATAGGTCAGCCGCTCTGCCAATAGGCGGATCAGGGCGCGGTCGAGGCGGTCTATCTCGCGGCGAACATCGGTCATATTCGTGCAGTCGGCGGCGGCCGCGCCTTGCAGGTCAGGCCAGGGGGCTGGCATGTGTGTCATCCTCTTCAGGTCTTTCGCCGACGTCGGGGATATGGCAGTGGCGGAGTGCATGCGCCAGGCGTCATCCGGACGCGCAAAAGTGCAATGCAGTTGATTGAACTTCCGGTGGCGCCTTCTTATTTCTACATGTATGTTTGCATTAATTTTATAATATCGAAAATGGTTGTGAAATGACAATAAATATCGTCCAGCCGGGCGGTCAGCACAAAACGGATGTCGTGATCATCGGGGCTGGGCCGATCGGGATCTTTGCGGTCTTCGAACTCGGCCTGCTCGACTTGAAGGCGCACCTGATCGACATCCTGGACCGGCCTGGCGGGCAGTGCACGGAGCTGTATCCGGAGAAGCCGATCTATGACATCCCGGGCCTCGTCGAGGTGACCGGCCAAGGTCTCACCGACAAGCTCATGGATCAGATCAAGCCGTTCGGTGCGACGTTCCATCTTTCGCAAATGGCGGAGTCGCTCGAAAAGGCCGGCGACTGCTGGCGCGTCACGACCGATGCGGGGACACAGATTGAAGCGCGCGTCGTCGTGATTGCCGCGGGCGGGGGAAGCTTCACGCCGAAGAAACCGCCGATCCCTGGAATCGAGGGCTACGAGAACACGTCGGTGTTCTATGCGGTGCGCAAGATGGACCGGTTCCGCGACAAGGTCGTCGTCATCGCGGGCGGCGGCGACTCCGCGCTCGACTGGACGCTGAACCTGCAACCGATCGCAAAGAAGCTGACACTGGTGCATCACCGCGATGGTTTCCGTGCGGCGCCCGACAGCGTGAACAAGATGCGCGCGCTGGTCGCCGAGGGAAAGATGGAGTTCCACGTTGCGAACATCAAAGGGTTGAACGGTGCCGACGGGCAGCTTTCATCGCTGGCGCTGAACACGAAGGAACGCGGCGATTATCAACTTCCCGCCGAGATGTTATTGCCGTTTTTCGGGCTGACGATGAAGCTTGGCCCGGTTGCGAATTTCGGGATCAATCTTCATGAGAATTTGATTCCGGTCGACACCGAGAAATTCGAGTCGACGACGCCGGGAATATTTGCAATCGGCGATATCAATACGTATCCGGGCAAGCTGAAGCTGATCCTTTCGGGATTCCACGAAGGTGCTTTGTTGGCGCAGCAGGCGTTTCGCTACTGCAGGCCCGAGGAAAAGCTGCGGTTCCAGTACACGACATCGTCTTCCAGTTTGCAAAAGAAGTTGGGCGTTGCTTGATGAAACTGATCGTCACCGACCGCACCGGAAAAGTGCACGAGCTTCAAGCGCGCGACGACTGGAGCGCGATGGAAGTCATTCGCGATGCGAACCTTCCGCTTTCCGCGGAGTGCGGTGGCGCGTGCGCCTGCGCGACATGCCACGTCTATGTCGATGAGGCTTGGATCGACAAATTGCCGGCCGCGCAGCAGCAGGAAATCGACATGCTCGATTTTGGCGTCGCGGTGCAGGAAAACTCGCGGCTCTCCTGCCAGATCAAGATGACGCCCGAGCTCGAAGGGCTTCAGGTTACATTGGCGCCGGAGAGCCTTTGAGCTCTCCGGCGCGTGCAGCCGCGACTACTGGGCCAGGATTTTGCTTGTCGCTGGTTGTTGCAGGGCTCGGCGTAGAGCCGCCGCCGCCGTATTTGCAAAGCCTAAGTTGCCGGAAAGGCGGCGTGCCGATCCGATGAGAATGGGACGGCCCTGCGCTCCCGCTTCGGCGGCGACGATCGCTTGACACTGACCGCTGTAGTTCGCACCGGAACAGACTTGCCACGGCTCGGCGCCATCAACGGTCAGACTTGCGCTTTGCGTTGGCCAGCCTGCGGTGGCCAAGTTCGCTGTGTTCTGCGAGAGCACGCGTGCGACGCCCTTGAAGTTTGCGTTCGCGTACATCGTGAGAACCGAGGGCGCCTGGCGTTCGTTGCCGGACACCAAGATATCCGGATGCGGCACATAAGACTTAAAGATCGTATCGAAGCCTGCGAGTGCCGGTTCGAAGTATTGCGTCAGCGTCATGCACATGACGAAGTGCATGCTGCCCGGCACGAAATGAAGTTCGGTCATGCCTTTGGCTGATTCCGTCTTTCCGTCCTTTGTTCCGCTGCCCGTGAAGACGATGTAGTGAATCTTGCGGCCGGATTGTTCGCGCGAACCGGACACGTCGAGCGTCATCGTGAAGTTCGGGTCGGTCGACTTCATCGTCTTCTGCCAGAACTCCTTCGTCAGTTGAGCATCGACAGCGTCGTTGATGTCTTCCTGGCTGAACGATCGCGAACCCGGGACATCCATATAGAGACCCATACACACACCGTCGTACGGCGAGGCTTCGGATTTCTCATGGAGAAATGCAAACGTCATAGCCTTGCGATCTTCGAGTGTTTGCGATGACCAGCCATCGGGACGCGTGACGTCAAAACGTCCATCGGGGTCTTTGTAGGTGTCGGCGCGAGCCGGGACCAAGAGCGCTAGAAATACGGCAAGTCCTGCAAGCAAGCGGAGCATGGGATTTTCTCGTTGGTTGGAGCGGCGAGACTCGGAGCAGAATAGTGCCGGCTACACGCGTTGGCACGCACGCAGCAGGGGATTTCTGCCGGGCTTTCCACTACAGGCGTGTTTAGCGCTGGTTACGCAGCGGCCTTGCCCTTCGTAATTTCCCAAATCTTCAGCGGCGTTAGCGGCATGTCGATGTGGGAAATGCCGTACGGCGCCAAAGCGTTGACGACCGCATTCACGTAGGCCGGCGCGGCGCCGACGGTGCCAGCCTCGCCGCAGCCTTTGACACCGAGCGGGTTCGTCTTGCACGGAATTTCGTTCGTCTTGAACGTCATCATCGGGAAGTTGTCGGCCCGCGGCATCCAGTAGTCCATGAACGAGCCGGTGACGAGCTGGGCCGACGTTTCGTCGTAGACGGCGATTTCGCCCATCGCTTGGCCCAGGCCTTGGACCACGCCGCCGTGGACTTGGCCCGCGACCAGAAGTGGGTTCACGATCTTTCCGAAGTCGTCGACGATTGTGTAGCGCGTGATGTCGGTCGTTCCGGTTTCCGGGTCAATCTCGACTTCGCAAATGTGGCAACCGTTCGGCCAAGTGTTCGACGCATTCTTGAATTCGCCGTCCGCGGCGATGCCTTCGATGTCTTCGACGTTCGCCTGTGTCTTGGCGATGCGCGCGACTTCGAAGAGGCCGAGACTGCGGTCGGTGCCGGCGATGCGGAATTTCGCGTCGGCGTACTCGATATCGCCCAGTGCTGCCTCGAGTTCGTTCGAGGCGATCGCTTTGCCCTTCTCGACTATGTCTTTGACAGCGACGCCGATTGCGCCGCCAGCCATCGTTAGCGAGCGCGAGCCGCCGGTACCGCCGCCTGCCTTGAGTGCGTCGGTGTCGCCGGAGGTCACTTTCACGATCTCGATTGGGATCTGCAGCCGCTCGGCGACGAGTTGCGCATAGGCGGTCTCGTGACCCTGGCCGTTCGACTGCGTGCCTGCGATGACGTGAACTTCGCCGTCAGCGCGGACTTCGATGTGCGCCATCTCGAACCCGCCCGCCGTCTTTTCGACGTAGTAGGCCATGCCGATGCCGGCGCGTTTGCCGCGCGCCTTTGCGGCGGAAGCTCGCGTAGCAAAGCCTTGCCAGTCGGCGAGTTTGATCGCGTCGTCCATGTTGTGTGCGAACTCGCCGCTATCGAGGACGTTCTTCGACGGGAACGTGTAGGGCAATTGCGCGGGTTGGATGAAATTCTTGCGGCGCAAGTCGGCCGCGTCGATTTTGAGTTCGGCGGCGGCCAGATCGATTAAGCGCTCGATGACGTAAGCGGCTTCCGGGCGCCCTGCGCCGCGATATGCATCAACCGGGACGGTGTTCGTGAAGACACACTTCGTGGCCGTATAGAACGCGGGGATTGCGTAGACGCCGACCTGCATGCCGGGGGCCGCCATCGTGGGCACGAACGGCGCGAAGTGCGAGAGATAGCCGCCCATTGCCGCCGTCGTCATCGTGCGGATCGCAGTAATGCGATGGTCTTTGTCGAGCGCGATTGCCGTCTCGGTGACGTGATCGCGGCCTTGCGTGTCGGAGAGAAATGCCTCGGTACGTTCGGATACCCACTTCACAGGGCGACCAACTTGCTTCGCCGCAAAGAGAACCAACGGATATTCGTGATAGATAAACGACTTCATGCCGAAGCCGCCGCCAACGTCCTTGGTGATGACGCGCAGTTGCTCGTTCTCGATGCCGAGGATGAATTTTGCTATCGCGGCGCGCATGCCGTGTACGCCTTGGCTGCCGGTATAGAGCGTGTATTTACCGGTTGCCTTGTCGAAGGCGCCCATGCAGGCGCGCGGCTCCATCGCGTTCACGACGACGCGCTGGTTGACGAGCTTCAAATTTGTAACGTGCGCAGCCTTTGCGAAGGCGGCATCGACGGCTGCCTTGTCGCCCAATTCGTGGTCTAGGGCGACGTTCGACTTTGCGCCCGGGTGGATCGGCGGCGCCGTAAGAGCCGCCACCGTGTCGGCAATCGCGGGAAGCTCCTCGTAGTGGGCATTGATCATCTCAGCCGCGTCGCGCGCTTGTGCAGCGGTTTCGGCGACGACCATCGCAACCGGTTCACCCAGGTGGGCGACGCGGTCTTTGGCAAGCGCATGACGCTCCGGGATAAACATTGGCGAGCCGTCCCGGTTCGGCATGACGGCTACGCAGGGCAACGGCTTGATGCCCGCACCCGCTAGATCTTTGTTTGTGTAGACTGCGATGACGCCGGGGGCGCTGCGCGCATGCAGCGTATCGACCTCGCGCAGCTTCGCGTGAGCGTGCGGTGAGCGCAGCAACACCATGTGCACCGCGCCAGGCAGGGTTAGGTCGTCGGTGAACTGTCCTTTGCCCGTGATGAGACGATCGTCTTCGAGCCGGGGAACCGGCTGACCTGCACCAAACTTCATCGTTGTTGCCTTAGTTGCGGTAGCTGGGATCTTTGCGGTCGAGCAGGCGGAGCATTGCCGGCCACACCAATTTGTCGGCAAAGGCGCTGCTGTCGTTCATTCCCGAAACCTGGCCCGTGACGACCTGCGGAACGCCATCGTTCGGCTGGTTGATCTTCGCGCCGCCGGCCAGCGCCTTAACTTGGATGGTGCAGGCTCGCTCTAGATTGTAGAGGCGCAAGAACGCGTCCGCGCAAGTTTTACCAACCGTCAAAGTGCCGTGATTGCGCAGGATGAAAAGGTTCTTCGTCCCGAGGTCTTTCACCAGCCGCGGACGTTCATCATGGTTGAGCGCGACGCCTTCATAGTCATGGTAGGCGACATCAGCGTGGACGAGCATCGCGTGTTGGCTGATCGGAAGCAGGCCATGCGATTGGCACGAGACGGCGACGCCATCGGCAGTGTGCACATGGATGACGGCCTGCGCGTCTTCGCGAGCCATGTGGATCGCAGAGTGGATCGTGAAGCCCGCCGGGTTCACGGGATGGGGGCTTTCCATCACCTTGTTGCCGTCGACGTCGATCTTCACGAGGCTTGAGGCTGTGATCTCGTCGAAGGTCATGCCGTAGGGATTGATCAAGAAGTGATGCTCCGGCCCTGGAATGCGCGCGGAGATGTGGGTGAAAATCATATCGGCCCAGCCGTGATGCGCGACCAAGCGGTAGGTGGCGGCGAGGTCGGTGCGGATCTGCCATTCCTCTTTCGAAACCTTATCGCGGACGGACGGGATGGCGTGCAAAGCGGCGGACATAGGCGATCTCCAAATACGGTTCGGTTCAAGAGTGGCCCCTGGGTCAGGCCGCTGTCAATTCATGCGTTGGGTTAGAACCCGTCCAATGGCGTCCTTCCAGCCGGCGTACTTGGCGTCGCGTTCGTCGGCGCCGATTTTGGGCTCGAACCGGCGATCGCAGCGCCAACTCGAGGCGACTTCGTCGAGTGACGAATAGATGCCGGCGCCGAGCCCCGCTAGATAAGCGGCACCCAGCGCAGTGGTTTCCACGACTTCGGGTCGTTCAATAGGGCGGCCTGTGAGGTCGGCGAGCCACTGGCAGAAAACGTCGTTCACCACCATGCCGCCGTCGACGCGCAGCGCGGCTGGAGATCCTAAACCCGCCGCCGACATGTCGGCGGCCATCGCTTCGAGGAGGTCGCGCGTTTGGAAGCAAACGGACTCGAGGCCCGCTTTTGCGATCTCGGCGTGGCCGCTGTCGCGCGTTAGGCCTACGATCGCGCCGCGCGCTTCGGCGTCCCAATAAGGTGCGCCGAGGCCGACAAACGCCGGCACGAGATACACGCGCGAGCGCGCGTCCGCTTTGCGTGCGAGTTCGGCGCTGTCGGCAGACGACTTGAAGAGCTTTAAGCCGTCGCGCAGCCATTGGATCGTCGCGCCCGCCATGAAGATCGAACCTTCGAGCGCGTAGGTGCGCTTGCCACCGGTCGAATAAGCGATTGTGGATAGGAGGCGATTGCGGGACGGCGCCATCGCGGGACCGGTGTTGACCAGCGCGAAACAGCCGGTTCCGTAGGTCGACTTCATCAAGCCTTCGCGGAGGCAAGCTTGGCCGACTGTCGCTGCTTGTTGGTCGCCAGCAATGCCTGTGATGGAGATCGACGCACCGAATAGCTTTTCTTCGGTGGTGCCGTAGTTGGCTGCGGAATCGTGCACGGCGGGTAGGACGGCATGCGGGATATTCAACGCGTCTAAGATCTCGCCGTCCCAGCGGCCTTGGACGATGTCGTAGAGAAGGGTGCGCGAGGCGTTTGTGGTGTCGGTCGCGTGCACCTTGCCGCCGGTCAGGCGATAGACCAGCCAGCTGTCGATCGTTCCAAATGCGAGTTCGCCTTTCTCGGCGCGCGCTCGGGCGCCCGGAATATTGTCGAGCAGCCACGCAAGCTTGGTGCCGGAAAAATAGGGGTCGAGTAGCAGACCGGTCTTTGCGGCGATTGCGCTTTCCTTGCCTTCGTTTTTCATGCGCGCGCAGGTCGCTGCGGTGCGGCGATCCTGCCAGACGATCGCCTTGTAAATTGGTGCGCCGGTCTTTCGGTCCCACAGGACGGTCGTCTCGCGTTGATTCGTGATGCCAATTGCGGCGACTTCATTGGCGTGGCCGGAGATCACCTCTCGGCTGACCTTCAGCGTCGCTTGCCAGATTTCTTCCGCATCGTGTTCGACCCAGCCGTCTTGGGGGTAGAACTGCATGTGTTCGGCTTGTGCGACTTTGAGTGGCGTACCGTTCGTGTCGAACAGGATGGCGCGACTCGAGGTCGTGCCCTGATCGATGCTGAGGAGTTTGCGGGCCTTGGTGGTCATGCGGTGGGTCCGGCGGATGGGGAGACGATCGGCGCAATGTTAGCCACGATTCCCACGCCAGTGCGACTGTCTCCCACTGGACGCCGGGGCGATGGCTGCTAAGTTGCCCGTATGCTCGACCGTTTTGGCCGCCAGATAACCTATCTTCGCGTGTCGGTGACTGACCGTTGCGACTTCCGTTGCACGTACTGCATGGCGGAGGACATGACGTTTCTGCCGAAGGCGGACCTGCTGACGCTGGAGGAGCTCGACCGGCTCTGTTCGGTGTTCGTCGCAAAAGGGGTTCGCAAGCTGCGGCTGACCGGTGGGGAGCCGCTGGTCCGGCGCAATGTAATGAACCTTGTCCGCAGTCTGGGCCGGCATTTGCGGAGCGGGGCGTTGGACGAACTCACTCTCACGACGAACGGCAGTCAGCTCGCGAAGTTTGCCGGCGATTTGAAGGCGGCAGGTGTCGAGCGTATCAACGTCTCGCTCGACACGCTCGATCCGGCGCGGTTTCGCGACATCACGCGGTGGGGCAAGATCGAGCCGGTGCTTCAAGGGATCGATGCGGCGTTGGCATCCGGCTTGAAGGTCAAGATCAACGCGGTGGCCCTGCGCGGCATCAATGAAGACGAAATCGAAACGTTGATGACGTGGGCCCACGGGAAGGGCATGGCCTTCACGCTGATCGAAACGATGCCGATGGGCGAGATCGACACCGATCGCACCGACCAATACTTGCCACTGTCGTTGGTGCGTACACGACTGGCGCAACGGTTCACACTGGAAGAAAGCGACTATCGCACCGGCGGGCCCGCGCGCTATGTGCGCGTTGCGGAGACAGGCGGGCGGCTTGGATTCATTACGCCGCTCACGCACAATTTCTGCGAGAGCTGCAATCGCGTGCGGCTGACATGCACGGGCACGCTTTATATGTGCCTCGGTCAAGACGATGCGGCGGATTTGCGCAAGCCGTTGCGAGCGAGCGCGGACGATGCGTTGCTGCATGCGGCGATCGACGAGGCGATTTCGCGCAAGCCGAAGGGGCATGACTTTGCGATTGATCGCCGGCGGCAAGCGCCTGCTGTGGCGCGCCATATGTCGGTGACCGGCGGCTGATGCGCTACAAGAAACCCTCTTTTGCGGCATCGAATGCGCCGGAGGCGCAAGCGGCCTTGCGCGAACTCACGAAGCGTTATGGCAATGCGAAGGCCGATGCGGACGTCATCGTGGCGCTTGGCGGCGACGGGTTCATGCTTCAATCCGTGCACAAGAACCACAAGCGGGGCTTGCCGATTTACGGCATGAACTGCGGTTCGGTCGGGTTCTTGATGAACGAGTATTCGCCGAACGATTTTCTGGCGAGGCTGGACATCACCGAGGCGCAGGCGATCCATCCGTTGCGCATGAAAGTGAAGACGGCTTCCGGCAAATCGCAAACTGCGCTTGCGTTCAACGAAGTGTCGATGCTGCGCGAGACGCGGCAGGCGGCGAAGCTGCGAATTTCAATCGATGGCATCGTCCGGCTGGAGGAGCTGATTTGCGATGGCATCTTGCTTTCAACGCCGGCGGGATCGACCGCTTACAATCTCTCGGTCAACGGTCCGATCTTGCCGATCGACGCGGCGCTGCTCGCGTTGACGCCGATCAGCGCATTCCGGCCGCGGCGTTGGCGCGGAGCGCTGCTTGCGCGTGCGGCGAAGGTGGTATTCGAGATTCTTGAGGCCGACAAGCGGCCGGTCAGCGCGGTTGCCGATCACACTGAGGTGCGCGAGGTCACGGAAGTGATCGTCGCCGAAGATCCAACCGTGGCCGCGACCATCCTCTTCGACCCAGATCGCTCACTGCAAGAGCGCATCCTGGCCGAGCAGTTCGTGACGGCTTAATCAGACCTGTTTCGGTCGAGCCAACAAGACGAACAACAAAGCGACGGCGGCGGGTGCGCCTTGCGTGAACAGGATCGTGAGCTTTGCGGTCATTGCGCCGAATACGCCGGCCGCGATCACGCATACAAGGAAGAACACGCGCAGATCGCGCCGGCCGGACACGGCAGCCCAGGCGAGCCCACCCGCCAGCAGCAAATTGTAGAGCCCTTGGTTGGCGGCCAGAACCGCCGTCGTGTTCATGAACTCCGGGGATTGGGCGAAGATGCGCTGGCCAATGGGCCCAGTCCAAAGAAACATCTCAAGTACCGCGAAGCCAGCGTGAATCAATGCCACGAGAAAGACCAAGAGACCTGCGAACGCGTTCATGCGCTGTTTCTCCTATCCACGGACCGCAGACATTGGTTCTTCTATGACGCCGTAACCGGCGTCCGGCGGGATCGTCAGCAGCTGCTTGCCGTGCTTGGAGATTACTTTCGGCTCAACGGTGACGATGCGGTCGGTTTTTGCCCTGGCGATCGCTTCTGCGACGGTTTTGCTCTGCCCCAGCTTCACCAGGTTCAATTTCGTTGGGAAGATGATTGTCCAGCGTTTGTCTTCGATCGCCTCATTGGGATTGACCCAAACGGAGTCGACGGATTCCGATCCGTCGTGGCGGCCAAGTTGGCCCTCGGGTGTTGCTGCCAAATAGAAGAACGTGTCGAACCGCTTTGGCATGAAGACGGGCGTCACCCAATGTGCAAAGGGGATGAGCGCATCGCATGCCAAGCGAAGCTTCTCGCGCGTCAGAAATTCCGCAAGACCGACTTCGCTGTTGTTCAGCCTGGGACGCCAACTTGCCAGCGCACTGGAAGCGGCGGCATCGATGTAAGCGTTGGAGCCTGGTTTGCGGGCAAGCAGAATGCCCGACTCTTCGAAGCCTTCGCGGACAGCGCAGGCGATTAAACTCAAGCGCAAATCATCAAGCTTATCGGCGCCGTCGGCGTGGTCGCGTAGCGCGGGATCGTTGTCGTGCGAGTCGAGTTTGCCGCCCGGAAAGACTAAGGCGCCTGACGCAAAATCGATCTGATGATGTCGCTTTACCATGAATACTTCGAGACCGGACGCGCCGTCGCGCAAAAGCATGATCGTCGCGGAAGGCAGGGGATTTGCGGCTTTTTTGGCGTCTGACATCGAAGCTCTCAAGTTAGTTCAAAACTTAGCAATTCAAATACTCAATCGCCGCTGGAGGCTCCCTTAAAGGGTTGTCCGGTAAACCTAGTGCGAAGCGGCACAGGACCGCACCAGCAGAGGTTTGCCCCATGAGCGACAAGTCATTCCGGCTCGACCCATCTGACATCGACCGGGCGTTCGAACGCAACGAATTCCGTGTTGTGTTTCAGCCTACAGTCGATTTATCCAGCGAACGCATGACGGGCGCCGAGGTTTTCGTGCGCTGGCAGCACCCGCAATACGGACTTTTGCCGCCGGGTCTGTTTCTCGATTTCATCGAGTCGCAAGGTCGCATGGCCGATATGACGGGCTTTGTTTTCCACGCCGCGCTGGACGGTGCCCGCCGGTGGAAGAAGCAGGGTCGCAACTGGTCGGTGTCGATCAACGTGGCGCCAGGCACTGTCACGGCGCCCGGATTTGCGCATGGGTTGGAGCAGCTTCTCAACGAATACAAGCTGGATGCCGGCCAGGTCATCGTCGAAGTGCCGGAACGTGCAGTCGCGCAAGAGCCTGAGGCACTGTGCGAGGCGTTGCAATCGGTACGCCAGCTGGGTGTCCATGTGGCTCTCGACGGCGGCGGTATCGTGCCGGTCGACCTCGCTCAATTCGTGCCGATGCCGTTCACGTCGATTAAGGTCGGTGGACCTGCGAGCATTCGTCTGGCTCAACGATTGGGCGTGAGGGGCAAGGGTGCGATCGCCGCGCGTTTGCGGTTCGCCCGTCAGTATCAGCTTGAGGCGGTCGCCGTCGGTGCGGAAGACGAGGCAACGATGTCTGGGCTTGCGGCCGTCGGGTTTACCGCGGCGCAGGGTGTTTGGATCCAAAAGCCCATGTCACTCGATGAACTGCTCGCCTGGGACGGCACGTGGGCCCGTGGCACGGTTGCGATGGATGCCGTACCGGTCGCGCCGCGCGCTGTGGTGCCACACACCGCGCCGCGGCCAGCGGTGTCTGCATCCGCCCCGCCGATGGTAAGGCCGCTGCCGGATGCGTCGCACGCGCCTGCGGTTACCAAAGAAGACATGCAACGCGCGCTTGACGCCGTGCGTGCACGGCGCAGTACGCCGACACTGCAGCCGAAGCCGGAACATCGCGAAGGACCGTTGATGCCGGCGCTCGAAACGGCCGATCTTCAAGATGTGGTGGAGGACGAAGAAACGATGGCGCCGCCGGTGAAGCGCGAAGGCTTCGGTACGCCGGTGGAGAGCTGTCCGTCGATGGGCGATCTGGTGCGGCGCCGGGCCGATAGCCCTGACCACGCTTAGTGGTTTCGGGGGAGCTGATACACTTCTCTCTCTGTGTGTGGGTAAACTCGCCGCCGGTGACATTCTCCCCCTGATCGCCGGCGGCACTTTTCTTCCAGTTCGTGCTAAAGGAGTGCCTCAATGGCTTGAGGTTTCTCCACATGGGTTTCTACGAACGACGCATTCTGCCTTGGCTTCTCGACGCGGCGATGAGTGCAAAGCCAATCGCCTATCAGCGCCGGAAGGTCGTGCCGTTGGCGGAGGGCCGCGTGCTCGAAATCGGCATCGGCGCTGGACAAAATCTGGCGTTCTATAACCCTTCAAAGGTGAGCCACGTTTGGGGTCTTGAGCCCTCGCCGGAGATGCGCGCTCGAGCGCTAAAGCGGGCCAAGGACATCAAGTTCAATCTTGAGTTCTTGGATTTGAAAGCCGAGGAAATTCCGCTCGCCGACAAGTCCGCCGACACGGTGCTTGTGACCTACACACTCTGCACGATCCCCGAAGTCGTGCGCGCGCTTAAAGGCATGCGGCGGGTGTTGAAACCGGGCGGGCGGCTGATCTTTTGCGAGCACGGCAAGGCGCCCGATCTCAGCGTTCAAAAATGGCAGGAACGGATTACGCCGGTTTGGAAGGTGATCGGCGGTGGCTGTCATGTAGGACGGCCTATCCCGGATCTCATTCGCGAAGGTGGGTTTGAGATCGAGAAAATGGAGACGATGTACTTGCCCTCGACGCCGCGCTTTGCCGGCTACAACTATTGGGGTAGCGCCAAATAAACTGATCCGCCCGAGGGATCGGTCTGATTTGCGAGCCGTGGGTGACACCTTGTTAAGCGTACCGGTTTCCTAAGCGTTTACGGGGGCCATGCGAGACTTCGGGTCTAAGCTCGAAAGATCGCACGCCATGAAGCCTTCAGTTCTGATTGTCCTCGGTGGGTCCCTTTTCGCCATTGTCTTGGGCGCGTATTTGATCGCCTACGCAACAACGCCGCGCGACCCCGTCGAGTGGAAGAGTGGCGACGTGATCGTACAGAACTCCAAGGCTGAGGACATTCTGCCACTGTTTGCGGCCGATGGTAGCGGCGCGACGCACATTGGGATCGTCGACGCGCGCGAAGGCGGAGCCGTCGTGATCGAGGCCGCGGAGAAGGTCGTCGAGACGCCGGTGCAAACGTTCCTGTCGCGCGGCAAGGACAAAGCGTATTCAGTTTACCGGTTCGCCGCGCTCAACGATGCGCAGCGTACTTCGGTTGTCGCTGCGGCGCGCCGACAGCTGGGCAAGCCGAACGATTATTTTCTGCGCCGCAACTGGGAACAACTCTATTCGAGCGAACTGGTGCGGCTCGCCTATAGCGACATCGGGTTCGATTTGGGGCGGTTGCAGAAGATTGGAAAGGTCGGCGATTTGACCACCGTTCGCTCGCAGTTTCTTCGCAACTGGGCCGCGAACCAGGATTGTCAGAAGCGTCGACTCGACAGCGATCAGTGCTGGGCGTTGCTGATCAAACAAGAAGTCGTAACGCCCGCAAGCATCGCGGCCGACGCGCACATGACCAAGATATTCGAGGTCAAGGCGCCGGAGGAGGTCGTGACGCTGACAAGCATGACCGAGAAGACCAAGCCCGCGCCCTAAATGCGCCTAGCCGAATAGAGTGAGATCGCGCCCGTCGGCGTCGGGATCACGAGATTCGTGCTCACGTCCGAGAAGCCCGCCTCCAACATCAACGCGGGCAGGATCCCGTCGGCGTTCGGCTGTGTGATGCGGAAACCGTCTAGCGCTTGAACCTGACGAAACGCAAACCGCATCAACGGCGACTTCTGCTCGCCGTAGTCCGCGACGTGAAACTCGCCCCCAGGACGCAAGGCTGCGAATGCGCTCAAAATCGCGGAGCGTTTGGCGGCAAGCGGTACCTGGTGGAGCACCAAGCTGGACACGACCTTGTTCGGCCGCACTCCCGCGGCGGCGGTATCTTGTGCATAGCCCTTGGCAAAGTGGACGAGGACGTCGGCATCGCGCGCCTTGAGTTCGGCACGGGACAAGATTTCGGTGTCGGGATCGATGCCGTAGACGGAGGCTCCGGGACAAGCGCGGGCCAGCATGACTGCCAGCGTACCCGTACCGCAACCTACGTCGAGGATTACGTCGCGCGGCGTTGGATCGATTTGCTTGATGAACGCGCGGCGCCACGTGCGCTCGCACGTCATGAGCGAGACGGTGGCATCATAGAAAGGCGAAAGGCGACGATCGCCCAAAGCCGGAACGTAGGCACGATCAAACATAGCCGGTTCTCCCCAGCCGGGAGCATTGTCCCGGATGTAGTGATGAACGAGGTCTGATTCAACGTCTCGAGATAGATGACGCATGCGAGCGCGTCTCGTGACAGCGGTCATATCTTGACCGAGTATTCCATCCCGTGACCGAGCGGTAACGTAACGGAAGCGAATCCGTTGCTGCGATCTTGCATACGGCTAACGTAAGGACGCAGCGTCCTTTTGAAAGTGAATATATTGTCAGCCAGCACGACGGCGCCGCTGCGCATTTTCGATGCAAGCATCTCAATCATCGGAACGTAAAGGTCTTTCCAGCCATCGAGCAGCACGAAATCGACGGGTGCGTCGATGTTGGCCAGCGTTTTCATGGCATCGCCTTCACGAATGTCGACGAATTGTTGCAAGCCCGCTTCCGCGACGTTTGCGCGCGCCGCTTTAACTTTTGCGGGTTCGAGTTCGCTGCCGATGACGCGACCATTGCTCGCACGCACGGCTGCCGCCAAATAAATTGTCGAAATGCCGAATGACGTACCGAACTCGACGATCGTCTTTGCGCGAATCGCGCGCGCCGTCACGTAAAGCATGCGGCCCTGATCGGCATCGACAGGAATGTAGGCATTCTTCAGAAACGGCTCGGCGGCCTTAAACACACTACCGCCGGTGAGCATTGCGCCTAGAGCGGACGGGGCTGCACGCATGAAGATCCAGCGATCACCCTTCGCTCGCTGGTGGAGCTTGTTCAGTGTCGCCGCAATCTTCGGATCGTCGAGACCGAGGTCGGCGTCTGTCACGGCGACATTCATGGGCGATGTTCCAATCGGGTGAGGCGGATCGCTTTTTCGGGGCAGGCAGCCACGCAAAGACCACATGCGTGGCAGACGTCCGGGCTGGTCACAAAGCCTTGCTTTCCGCCGTGAACCAGGACTTTAAGCCAAGGGCCGAGGGGTAGAGCCTTTAGTTCCGTTCTCGTCAGTTTGCGGATTTCGAAAACGTCGTAGGGGCAAACTTCGACGCAGTCGCCCTTGCCCTCGCATTTCAACGCATCGATCACCGGGGCGACGATTTTCGGCGGTTGCTTGCACTCTGTCTCGGGCGCCGTCATCGCCTTGTCCTACGAAGTAATTTGAGTTATTGCTCATGTTATATGAGTGTTTGCTCATTTTGAATACTCGCATGAGGTGAGCCATGGCCAAGCGCGCCAAAAGACCAGCGAACCCGCGGAAAATTCCCGAACAGGACCGCTCGCGCCAAACAGTGGAGGCGATCGTGGAGGCTGCGGCTCACATTCTGATCAAGCACGGATACGACGCTTTTACGACGAACCGGGTGGCGGAGCGGGCGGGGGTCAGCATCGGGTCGCTCTATCAGTATTTTCCAAATAAGGACGCGCTGCTTTCCGAGTTGATGCGCCGGCACCTATTGGACATCGAGCAGACCGTCGAGGCGATGGCGGCGCGCGCTTTAACCGCGCCCCTCGCCGAGGTTATTCACGACGGAATTCAACAAAACGTTCAATCGCACTTGATCGATCCGGAGTTGCATCGCGTTCTGTCGGAAGAAGTTCCGCGTCTGGGCGCGCTCGATTGGAAAGTTGCGTTCATCGCGCGGATGGAGACCCGCGTACGGAACATGCTTGAGGCGCGGCGCAGCGAGATCGTCGTCGGCGACATCGATCTGGCGGTCTATATCGTTACACGCACGGTTGAGGCGGTCGTGCACAACGCGGTTACCCGGCAGCCGAAAGCGATCGCCTCCGGCGCACTTGCGGAAGAGTTGACGCGAATGCTTGTCGGTTTTCTGACCGGCAAGATGCCCGCTGCACGGCGGCCGGTGCGAGCGGCGGCAGAATGACGATAGCCCGTACCCGTGACCGGGCAGGCACATGCCGCGGGGGTTTCGCGAGGCTGCTAGCGGTTCGGATGCGGATCGGTCTGCTTGACTCGGCCCACGGTGGCGCGGACCATTGCATCCGTCGCATCCGGGGTTAACTATGACTTTGAGTCACTTTCTTTGGCAGACGTGGCGCAGCATCGTCTCGTTCTTCATGTCGTTCATCGTTCTCGGTCTCATGGTGTGGTTCACGCCTGATTGGGTGCAAGGTTTCATCGAAGCCGCTGGAAACTTGAAATACTTCATCATGGGCGCTGCGGATGAAACGCTGGGCTACGGCCAGCCATCGGCGCTGTTTGCGATTTTGGTCGGCGACACGGCGATCGCGCTCGCCTTGATGACGCTGTTTACGCGCGTCATCGTTTTGACGCTGATCCTTTGGATCGGAGGGTTGGTTTATCGCAGCTTGTTCGGCGGTGGTCAGGCGGCGAGCTAGACCCGGCGTCGCCGCCAACCGATCACGATCGCTGCTAGAACGATCGCGGCCCAGCCGGCTGCGAGCGTCTTGAGAAGCGTCCCTGCCTCTATCGTGACGGTCAGGAAGTCGACGTGACCGGTTTTCCAGAACACCCATTCGCTGGCGAGTTCGGTCGCCAGCAATTTGTTGCCAGTCTCCAGGATAACGATCCCATCGCCAGTCGCCGGGTCGAGCCTTGCAGCCGTGTTGATCGCGGGGTCGTTGTTTCCGTCGTGACCGATGATAAAGCTGCCCGCGTTGTTAGGGGCGTAGAGGATTGTCCCTAAGCCCCAGATATCGGCGCCGAAGGTCGACGCATGGGGGCGGCGCATTTCGCGTAGCGTCGCGGGCTTCAGGACGCCGCGTCCGGGGGGCTCCCCGTTCGGACCCGGGATATGCGCTTGGATGATGCGCGTCATGTCGTTCGTGGTGGTGTAAAGCGAGGCCGCCGCGAGCGCGGTGAAGCGGTAGTGCGTTGCGGGCCGCCCGCGCTCGTCGAAAAAGTCCGCCACGTCCGGCGCGTTGGTGTCGCTTAGTACGTACGTCGATCGGGTCATGCCAAGCGGTTTGAATATTGCGACCGTCATGTAGTCGTTGAAAGATTGGCCGGTGACGTCTTCGATGAGCAATTGTAGCAGCGTGTAGCCACCGCCGGAGTAGGCGAACTCCGTCCCCGGTTCGATACCCACCCGCACTCTGCCGTCATGCCCCGGCGAGGTGTCGGCTGCGCGCGTGAGCGATTCCTGCAAGCTCTGCACCGGCGTGCCGGGTGTGAATCCCGCATATCCTAAACCATCCGTTAGGCCCGCCATGTGGCTGAGCAATCGGCGGACGGTCACGCGGTTGTTGTCGAACTTGCTCGGCGGCAACTGCCAGCGTTTGAGATAAAGCGAGACGGGCTTGTCGAGATTGAGTTTTCCGGCCTCGACCAATGTCATCACGCCCCAGGCGGTGATCCATTTGCTCATGGAGGCGACTTGGAAGCGGCTGTCGCCGTCGACCGGCTTGCCGATCGAGACGAAGTGCGAGGCGACGATGCGGCCCTTCTCAAGCCGTACGTAGGCGGCATTGCCTTTATACTTCTTGTCGATTTCCGCGACGGCCGCGGTTTGAAACGCTGCCGCATCGGCGAACGGCGCGAACGGCTCGCGCCACCAGCCTTCGATCGTTCCTGCGACCACAAGAGCCGTCCAAGCGGCGAGTGCGACGATGGTGAACAGAAGCGTGCGGAGCATGTGAAATTGGCTTTCGTGGCACCAAAGCATGGGTGGCGCTTGCCTGTGGGTCAATCTTAAATCAACATGTTAACATGAGAGCGCGGAAGATTGGCGGGCCACCTCATTTGCGGCATGGGGCATTGCTCGACTCGGCGGCGGCTGTGCGGGCGCTGAATATCTCGCGTGCGTCGCTCTATGTTTATGTGAGCCGCGGGCTCATTCGCTCTGTGCCACATCCGAGCGAGCCGAAGGCCTGTCTCTATTCCGCTTCGGACATCATGGCGCTGATCGACCGGCGCACGCGTATGCGGAGGCCCCGCGCCGCGGCGGCGACGGCGCTCGATTACGGCTTGCCGGTCTTGCGGTCGGGAATCACGCGTTTTGAGGACAATCGTTGCTTCTATCGCGGCAAGGAGGCGGTGGCGTTTTCGCGCAAGGCGACGCTTGAGGACGCTGCGCGGCTCTTGTGGAATGTGGGCGAGGGCGATCCGTTCGCGGGCGTTTGTTTTGATCCGCGTTCGATCAAAGGTTGGCCGGCGGTCGCGTCCAAGCATGCGCCGGCGCGTGCGACGAGCCGTGCCAGCATGTTGCTGTCGCTATTGGGCCCAAGCGATGGCCCGGCTGATTTCGGTCGTGCTGCGGCGTTGGTTGTCGCGCTGGTCACGGCGATTTCTGGGATCGAGACGAGCTACAAGGGTCCGATTCACCGCGCCATTGCCGACGCTTGGCAGCGGCCGAAGGCGGCTGATCTCATCCGGCGCGCGCTGGTTCTGCTTGCCGATCACGAACTCAACGCATCCACCTTTGCGGTGCGGGTCGTGGCCTCAACGGGTGCGGACCTCATCGATTGCGTGATCGCGGGGTTGGCGGCGATGGGTGGACCAAAGCATGGCGGCGCGACGGCGCGGCTCAGCGCGATGCTTGCCGAAATCGAGACGAGCGACGCAACGACGGTGCTTGCGACGCGGCTTGGCCGCGGTGAGACGCTTCCTGGCTTCGGCAACTCCGTTTATCGCGACGCCGATCCGCGCGGGGCGGCGTTGATTGCGTGTATCAAACTCGACGCGACGATGGCGGCCACGCTGAAGGCCGCGCGCGCGATGGCGCGTGTGGAGCCGAACGTGGACTTCGGCCTGCTCGCGATCGAGCGGCGCTTTGACCTACCAGCCGGTGCGTCGCTTGCGCTGTTCGCGATGGGCCGCTCGATCGGTTGGATCGCGCACGCGTTCGAACAGCAAGCACGCGGTGGGCTCATTCGCCCGCGTGCGGAGTTTGTGCCGGCTTAGCGATTCAACTCCCGCATCGCCTTGTCGAGGCCTTCTAGCGTGAGCGGGTACATGCGGTCGCTCAAGATCTGTTTCATGATTTGGATCGAGGGCGTGTATTCCCAGTGACGTTCCGGCACGGGGTTCAGCCAAATCACGTGCTCGTAGATGCGGGTCAGGCGTTCGAGCCAAACCGCGCCGGGTTCTTCGTTCCAGTGTTCGACGCTGCCGCCGGGGTAGGTGATCTCATAGGGGCTCATTGTCGCGTCGCCGACGATCACGACCTTGTAGTCGTGCGGATATTTGTGCAGCACGTCCCAGGTCGGCGTCTTTTCGTTGTGACGGCGGCGATTGTCCTTCCACAAATTCTCGTACACGCAATTGTGGAAGTAGAAGAAATCCATGTGCTTGAATTCGGTGCGCGCGGCGGAGAACAGCTCCTCGCAGAGCTTGATGTGCGCATCCATCGAGCCGCCGATATCGAAGAAGATCAGCACCTTGACCTTGTTGTGACGCTCGGCCCGCATCACGAGGTCGAGATAGCCTTGGTGAGCGGTCGTGCGGATCGTTTCCGGCAGATCCAGTTCGGTAAGTGCGCCCTCGCGGGCCCATTTGCGCAAGCGGCGTAGTGCAATCTTGATGTTGCGCGTGCCGAGCTCGACGCTGTCGTCCAGGTTCTTGTACTCGCGCTTGTCCCAGACCTTCACCGCCTTGCCGTGGCGGCTCTTGTCTTGGCCCATGCGGATGCCTTCGGGATTGTAGCCGTAGGCGCCGAACGGCGAGGTGCCGCCGGTGCCGATCATCTTGTTGCCGCCTTCGTGACGCTTCTTTTGCTCTTCGAGGCGCTTCTTCAGCTCCTCCATCAATTTTTCCCAGCCGCCGAGCGCTTCGATCTGTTTCTTTTCTTCCTCGGTCAGGAATTTTTCGGTGAGCGCCTTCAGCCAATCTTCCGGAATCTGCGCGAGGTCGGTCGGGTCGAGGTTTTCGAGGCCCTTGAACGCGTGCGCGAAGACGCGGTCGAACTTGTCGAGATTGCGCTCGTCCTTCACCAGCGCGGCGCGCGAGAGGTAGTAGAACTCGTCGACCTTCATATCGATGACTTGTTTGTCCAAGCCCTCCATGAGGGCGAGGTATTCTTTCAAGGTCACCGGGATCTTGGCTTGGCGCAGATCGTGGAAGAAGTTCAGGAACATCGACGGCGTCCGGAATAGCGAATGGTGCAAGTTTAACCTGTGCCAGTCCGCGCGCCAATGCCTATTGCCGCAGGGGTTCCGCTAGGACCCGCTTGGGATGGTGATGGTGTTGGTTTTCGAATTGAAGCTGGTGGTCGGATTTCGCTTGCCGAGGAAGACGTCCTTGGCAACGGGCGTCAGCGTTGCTACGGCGGGCCGACCTGAGAAGAATGTAAAGATGTAGGATGTATCGCCGCGTTTCTCGGACAGTTGATGGATGAGACCCTTGCCTTCGCCCGCTTCGTTATCGATGAGGCTGGCCGTGGGGTTTGCCGTGGAGACGAGGACAGGCGGCTCGCCCATGGTCATCAAGCTTATGCGGTCCATCGGGCCGGCGTTGCCGGCTACGGCGATGTTGCGCCAGAACAGCATCGGAGCTTCGTTATCGCCGGTTGCTTCCTGCGCACACCACTGTTCGGCGGGCTTTACGTTCTTTTCGTCCAAAGTTGCATCAAGCATACCAGCCATGAGCGACAGGCTCATGATCCTGTCCTTGTCGGTGATTTCCTTGCCATCGCGCGTCACAGAGGGGGCGGCGGCGCAGGCGCTGAGATGGGTGGCGGCCGTCCTCTTTGCGCTGTCGGTTAGGGTGCTCATCGCGGCGACGACACTTGTCTCGTTGTCGTTGCGGTAGGTTGCGCGGAATTTCATGGTCCAACCTGCGACGTCGGCGACCCAAACGGCGGTGCGGATGCTCCCCGTGACGGAATAGATCGCACCTGTGAAGGGTAGGCCGGCGGGGCTCGCGATCGCGCCTTCGATGAGCTGTGCAGAGGTCATATTCAGCTTCAGCGCGTCTTTCGCGCTTTGCAGATCGTCGGCGAGTGACTCTCCCTTGCGCCGCGTGAGGTAGAGCGTGATGCGCGCCTCGCCGCGATAGTCGAAGTTGCATCCGACGTCGAAACCGAAGTTGTCGAACGGGATCAGTTCGACGCGCTCGAAGGTGCCGATGGTCGCTGGGCAGACGAGCTTCGATTGCTGGTGTGTGCCGTCGGCGTGCCAGATCGAAAGCGGCAGTTCGGTTTGGGCGACCGTCTCGAGCTTCGGTTGGAACGCACGTTCGTGTACGGCCGCTGGTACCGCATTGATCGTTGGGATGAACAGTGTGGCGACGGCGGCCGCGAGCAAAGACATGGAGTGCGCTCCTCAGTGGGGCGGCGAAGTTAGCGCAGCGGATTACCAAGCGGGATTGTGTTCGCCGTAGCGGTGTGCGCGCGTCGCGCGCCACCACGTTTATGAGGTGGTCTTGCGTGCAAAAGCGACGACCCAGCCACTTTCCGTTCCGTCGTAGCCGGTGCTGCGGCCTTCTTTGAGTTCGAGCGTGCTCCATGCGCCGGCTGCATTCAGGAGGGCCGTCACTTCGTCCGCCGTTAGATAATTGTAGTAGCGGCCGAGCTTGTCGCGGCCTTCGGTGCCGCCGGACTTGAAGCTTGCGGCGAGCACGCCGCCGGGTTTCAGCGCGCGATACACGCGTGCGAGAACGTTCGGCAGTCCCGCTCGCGGGACGTGGAGCAGAGAGGCGTTTGCCCAGATGCCGTCGAATGCGTTTAGGTCTTCGAGATCCTCGAAGAGTTGCACGCGCACTGGGGTGCCGATGCGCTTCTCTGCTTCGCGCGCCATTTCTGGCGAGCCATCGATGGCGGTGACGGACAAACCCGCATGGATCAGCGCGAGCGTGTCGCGGCCGGTGCCGCAGCCGAGGTCCAGGACGGTGGCGCCCGGCGGCAGTTCAGCAACGAATGCTGTTACAGACTTGGACGTGCCGAGCTTGTCGGATCGCACGCCATAGGCTGCCGCTTCTTGGGCGTAGAAATCGAGCGTGCGCTTGTCGTGTGGCACGCTCGAAATGCTAATTCCGCTCGCGACGCGCGAGGAATGCCAAACGTTCGAACAGGTGGACGTCTTGTTCGTTCTTTAGAAGCGCGCCGTGGAGCGGTGGGATCAGTTTTGACGGGTCGCGTTCGCGCAGCGTTTCCGCCGTGATGTCATCGGCCATCAGGAGCTTTAGCCAGTCAAGCAGTTCGCTCGTCGACGGCTTCTTCTTCAGGCCGGGGACTTCGCGGATTTGGTAGAAGATGTTCAGCGCCTCGCCGACCAGTTTGTCCATGATCTTCGGGTAGTGGACGTCGATGATTTTCGTCATCGTGTCGCGGTCGGGGAACTTGATGTAGTGGAAGAAGCAGCGGCGCAGGAATGCGTCCGGCAGCTCTTTCTCATTGTTCGAGGTGATCATCACGATCGGGCGCTGCTTTGCCTTGATCGTCTCGCCGGTCTCGTAGACGAAGAATTCCATGCGATCGAGTTCGAGCAGCAGGTCGTTCGGGAATTCGATATCGGCCTTGTCGATCTCGTCGATCAGAAGTACGGGGCGTTGGTCGTTCGTGAACGCTTCCCAAAGTTTGCCCTTCGATATGTAGTTCTTGATCTCCTTCACGCGCTCATCGCCCAACTGGCTGTCGCGCAGGCGGCTGACCGCGTCGTATTCATAGAGGCCTTGTTGCGCCTTCGTGGTCGACTTGATGTGCCATTGGATGATCGGCACGCCAATCGCCTTGGCGACCTCAAACGCCAGAACGGTCTTGCCGGTGCCAGGTTCGCCTTTGATCAGGAGGGGGCGCTCAAGCGTGATTGCCGCGTTGACGGCGATGCGCAAATCGTCGGTCGCGACGTAGTTGCTGGTGCCTTCGAACTTCTTCATGGGTCGTCCTGGGTGATGGTGAATAGGTGTTGGGCCGAGCCTAGGGGGTTGGCGCGCCGCTCGCAAGTTTAGGGCGTTATGCCCAGTTGCTTCTGCAGCTTCTTCGTCAGGCCTGACGCTACGATGGCGTGGGCGCGGGTTAGGTAGGCCTTCAATTCTTTCGCGGGCAGGCGCGTCGCCTTGTCGAGGTAGACCCACTGTGCGCGGGCAAGATAAGGGGCGGGTGTGATGCCTTCGACTTCTGTCAGGATGCGGAAGCTCTCGTCGGAGGCTTTGAACGACAGGCCGCTCGGCTTGCTGTCGCGCGGGCCGGTGACGGCGAACATTTTGCCGCCGACTTTGAACACGCGGTCGCTGCCCCATTGAATGGAGAGCGTGGCGCCCGGAAGTGCGAGCAGGAATTTTTCGAGGTCGGCTGACTTCATCGCGTCAGCGTGACGCGAAGGCCTCGATTTCGCAAGTGACGCGCTGCATCAGCGCGGACCAGTCGGCGAATTTTTCCGGGGTGAGAACGCGCGTGTTTGCGTACCAGGGATAACGCGCGGTGCCGAGTTGCTGCCAGAGCGGACCTGCGGTCAGAAGCCACGTCTCCGTGCCGGTGGCGGCAGCGAGCATCGCGGGCGCGGTGGGCGAGGAGACGACGAGGTCGAGCGCTTGGCAGAGCGCCGCTTTATCGTCGATATCGCTCGTAAGGTCGATGTCGGCGAAGCGACGGATCGCGACGCCGTGCTTTGTGCAGACCGCGTCGATCTCGGCTCCGCAATCGCCATACTGCAGATTGACGAATTTCACGGCTGTGGATTCGAGCACCGGGGCCCAGTCTTCGAGGGCGCTGAAGAATTTCTTCCGGGCGGTCGTGACCAGCATCGACTTCCAGCTGATGCCGACATAGGGACCGGGGCCCAGCGCTTCGAGGCGGTGGATCCAGTGGCTCACGCGAGCGGGATCGGCCTTCAAGTAAGCCCGCGGTGCGAAGCTTTCGATGCTCGGGCGCAGGTGGGTAAGCAGTGAGCCAATGGGAGCATAGAAGTCCGGTGCCAGATGGCCGGCCGCCCACGGTACGACGCGGATGGGCTTGCCCTCGGTTTTCGAGTGCATCTCGGCGCCGACATGTGCGGACGGAAACGAACGTTGAAACAGCTTTACGAGGCGTTGATCGACCGCCAGCATGATTTTGCCGCTTGGCCCGACGCGTTCGATCAGATCGGGGATGACGCTGGCAAACATGATCTCGTCGCCCAAGCCTTGCTCGCCAACCACGAGCAGTTTGCGGCCGGTGATGTCTTCACCGTCCCAGCGCGGTGCGGGAATTGCGAAATGTGTTGCCTGCGCGAAAGCTGGGCTCAGGCGTTCCTCGTTATCAAGCCAGGCTTCGTTCAAACGCCCCGTGGCGGCGTAGCAAAGGCCGCGGGCGTGGCGGATGGCGGCGCTGTCGCTTTCGCCGGCGCAAAGTTCGAGCGCGCGCGTGAAGTTCGCGATGGCTTGTTCGTATTTGCCGATGTGGCTTTGCGCATGTGCGATGTTGTGGAACGTGCGCGCCGTCGTTGGGGCCAAGCGTTGCGCGGGCGCGTAGGCAGCGACCGCGCTTTCGAAGTCGCCCGCTTCGATCAGAATTGTGCCGAGGGTGTTCCAGAGATCGGCAGACTCCGGTGCGTTGTCGAGGGCATTTTGTACCGTGCGACGTGCTTCATCCACGTCGCCGGCTGCGAGTGTGCATGCCGCGAGGCCGCTCACGCCTTTCGGGCATTCCGGCCGGAGCTTGAGGTAGGCGCGATAGGCGCTCTCGGCGGCGTCGAAGCGCCGCAATTTTGCGGCAGCATTGCCCAAGTCGAAGAGAAGACTTGCTTTGGCGGGGCCCAAGCTCAGTGCGCGTTCGTACATCTCGAACGCCTTGGTGCGCTGGCCCAGATTGTCCAACGCGAGCGCCAGCAAATGATACGCTTCCGTATAGCGGGCATGCGCTTCGGCGGCGCTTGCGGCGGCGACGGCTGCGTCAGCCCACTCGCCCTTCTTGTAGGACGCGATTGCGTTGCGCAGCGCTTGAACGGCTTCGAGCGGCGGTTCGGTTGCGAAAGCTTCAGTGTCGAGCGCGGCTTTTTTCGCCATCTTTCTTGCCCCACGATGGATCGATAGAATACTCGGGGACACTTTAATATGGCGCTAAGTGTGCGAACGGCGCGCTTGCGCGATATCAACGCTTTGTTGACCAAAAACTTTTGCACCGGAAGTTCGCCGTTAACCCTGACCGCTTATTGTCGGATGAGACGACGGAACAAGGATGCCAAGCGTTATGACGCTGAAACTCTCTCTTAAGCCGGGTGAAAAATTCGTTGTGAACGGCGCTGTGCTGATCAACGGCGATCGCCCTGCAAGCTTCATCGTCGAGAACCGTGTGACGGTGCTACGCGATCGCGACATGCTGCAAGCGGTGGACGCGACGACGCCGGCCAAGCGCATCTACTATGCGATCTTGATGCTCTATCAAGGGAACGAGGGCGCGGCGCGCTACTACGACGAATTTGTGAGCGAAATGTCGACGTTCATGCGCGGCATCGACGACAGCGAAACATTGAACCTGTGTGTCGCGATCTCGCGCGATGTGCTGGTGGGGCACACTTACAAGGCACTGATCAAGTGCCATCAACTCTTCGACTCCGAACAGCCGGCGGAAAACGCAGCCTAATAAGCGGAACCAAAAGCTGCCGGTTGTTCGTATCGGTCGGGCGCACAAGAAAAACAAGAACAGCGCATCGACCGGCTTCGGCACGGTGGGGGTAGTCGAGGGGCGGGGCCGGCAGCGTTTTTGCCGGCCCCGTTTTTATTCTTCCAGATCTTCGCGCAGCGATTGGCCGGCGCGCCAGAAGCAATACGCGGCGAGGAGCTGGGGCGCGACGAGTGCTGCGAGGCCGTAGCGCAGACTGTCTTGACCCAATTGCGAAGCCAGATTGTCGCTGATTGCGCCGACAAGCGGCGGACCAACACCCAAACCGATCAGCGTGCCTACAACACCCGCCGTTGCGGCGGCGCGGGCGCGCGCGTCGTTCGGAGCAAGGCGCTGCAACGCTGCAGCAGCAGGCGCAAGCGTCAATGTGCGGAAGAACGCCTCGCCCGACGAGGCGGCAAACAACCAGACAATCGCGGGCGCAAATGCCGCCGTCACGGTGCACGGACATGCCAGGAACAGTCCAAGTGCCGGCAACCACAACAGCCAGCGTGCGTCGCGCGTCGAGAGATAGTCGGAAAGACGGCCACCCATCCATGTGCCGCCGAGGCTAACCACGGCGCCAAGCGTGCCGACGACGGCGCCCGCTTCACCGGGCGTCCAACCAAAGAAACGCACGACGAAGGTCGTACCCCACACCAAGCTGCCGTAGATCGCGATGGAGACCAAGGCTGTGCCCGCGATGAAGAAGCGGAACGCGGGCTTTGCGACGAGCATGCCGTAGCCGCTGGGAATCGCCGTCGCGGCGGCGTGAACAGTCACGGGCAGTGCGAGGCGCTTGCGCTTCGGTTCGGGCAAAAGGATGGCGGCGACGAAAGCCGCAACAAGGCTCATGGCGCCAAGCGCGTAGAACGCGACGCGCCAGCCGAATTGGTCGTTCAATATGCCGCCTATCGTTCCGGCGGCGATCAAACCCGCCGGGCCGCCCATGACGTAGATCGCCATGGCGCGGCCGCGCCGTTCGGGCGGCACATAGTCGGCGATCAAGGATTGCGCACATGGGTTGCAACCCGCTTCGCCGACGGCAAGACCGATACGAGCGACGGCGAGATGCATGTAGGCCGTGCTCGCGCCCACGACGACGGTGCAGAGCGCCCAAAACGTTGCGCACACGGTCAAAATGCCGGTGCGGCTGATGCGGTCGGCGGCCCAGGCGAGCGGTATCGAGGCGAACGAAAAGACAAGCGCAAAGAGTGTTCCCGTCAGGAGGCCGACTTCCGTGTCGCTCAGACCGAAGTCGAGTTTGATCGGTTCGGCAACCACGGCCAAGAGCTGGCGATCCATTAAGCTCAAGCCGATCAATACGGCCAGGATCACGACGTAGCTCGTCGCGCGCGCCTGCGGCAGCGGTTCGTCTTCGATGTTCACTGAGCCCCCGAGATAGAGAGCCATTTAGAGGGTAGGGCGGGACGGATGGCAATCCTGCTTTGCGCCGATCCCGGCCCGGCTACGCCGCCGCGTGAGCTTTCGCGCGTTCCAGGAGGTCAGCGTAGGCGATGACTTCGGCGTTTGGAACGTGAGCCACAGCTTCCCGGCGGATTTCGTTTTCTAAGCTGCGCGACAACACGACGACGATGTCGGGCTTGAGGCGCGCCAACACTTCCGGCGGCGACAAGGGGACACCGTGGGCTTCGTTCGCGTAGCGGCTCAGGTTGCGGTCGACGATTGCGGCGAGCGACTGGGCCTTCAGGCCGCCGTTTTCGATCAGGTTGCCAAGGAGGCGCCCCGCGCCCCAAACGGCGACTTTCCGTGGGGCCATGGCGTCTATCGTGCGGGCGACGTCCGAGAGTGCGCTCAGATTGTTTGCACGCGAAGCGCGGTAGGCCGAGATGAGCGCGGTTGCTGCTTCGACTTCTTGCCTGTCGGCCGGAACGTCAAGCCGCGGTTCTTCACCTTTCACGGCCACGACCGTCAAGTTTGCGGCGTTGCCCGTGTCTGCGATTGCGATCGCGCGCAGGCCGCAGATGCCAAGCATGCGGATCAGCGTGCGGCGCGAGAAATGATAGAGGTGCTTGTCGACGAAGAATTCTTCGACGATGTCGCTCGCGGAAATGCGGGCGAGGTCGGGAACTTCGACGAGAAGGTAGCCGCCGGGTGCCAACGTCGCGCGGTGCGCGAGCAGCGCTTCGCGCGCGCTCTTCAAGCGCTCCAACGTGTGGCAAGAATAAATGAGGTCGAAGCCCTCGTCTTCGAGGCGCGTGTCTTCGAAGCGAGCGTTGAGCCAGGTGAAGCCGGGCTTGCGCGCCCAGCCTGCCGCCAGGCTTTCGTTCGGTTCGATACCGATAACCGACGCCTTCGGGTAGGCCGCTTTCAGTTCAAGTGCGAAGGCGCCCCGATGTGCGCCGATGTCGAGGACGCGGAGCGGTTTGTCCTTTCTCAAGAACGGGCGGAGCGTCGCGAGGTTGGCTTCGGCGCGGAAGCCCTTTGCGTGACGCAAGTGGCTGCGGCCTTGCGTGTTGCCTGCGATGCGCTCGCGCGGGACGCTTTGCAGCAAGCCGCAATGGGTGCAAAGCCACACTTGCCGGCGCGCCGCGTTTTCAGGCGCGTAGGCGTGTTCCAGTGTCGTGCTGCGGCAAAGATCGCAGGTCAAAGGCATGGGCGTATCCGCGCTATCGATCATCGAAGCGTGCGCGCGACGAGTTAAATCTGAGTTAGAGCGCGCGCGTCATCCGCGTCGTGTGTCTAATATGCGACGCGGTACTCGGCGCGGCGGTGGTAGCCCAGCATTTCCATCACGTCGCCCGCGATCATTTGGAACTGGTGCGTCTGCTCACTCGTCAGCGGGTAGTCTTCCGGTCGGGTGACGTTGTGCGGGCGGTTTAAGAGCCCCATGATCCGGTCGTCCCACGGCAGCCCTAAGAAGTTGAGCAAGCCTTGGCGGGCGTCGGCGCGCGTCGCCAAATCTTCGAGCCGCACGGTGTGGCGGCGCGTTTCGGGAATCATGTCCAGGTCGTGGATCATCGTGCGGTTGATCTCGCCCCAGTGGAACGCGATGCGTTGAAACTGATTGTAGGTCAGAAATTCGTGTTCCTGCGCGTGGCCCCGCGGGGGGAGCGGCCACCAGTATTTCTTTTCCGGCGGCGGCGCGGGCAGCTCGCCCTTTGCGTCGTAGTAGCGCTGCATGACGGCTGTCGAATGGTCGTCGTAACACTCGGACCCGTGCTTGTGCAGGTAGGAACTTGCGACTTTGCGCCCGTCGCGCACGAGGTGGACGTAGTGCGCGTTCGGGAACAGGTGGTCGAGCGCCGGAATCAGCCACGAAAGTTTGCTGGACGAATCGCCCCAGAGCGGCGCGTCGCTGTAATAGACCGCGGCGGCGTGCGTGGCGCGCAAGGTGTGCAGCGCTTCGCCGAGGCCGACCATGCCCATGTGGTGTTTTACGGCGACCGGTTGGATGTGGTGCACCATGTACTCGTGGTGCATCTCGACTTGCGGGAAGCAAGAGAACAAGCGCTCCATCATCGCCGTTCCCGATCGACCCGATGACACGACGAAGAACGGTTTTGTTTCAGTGGTCATTCGTTCTTCGAGTTTTGAAAGTGTTGGCGCGCTTCATGTGCGCTGGCCGGAGCGCACTTTATGAAGTTGGTAACGGTTCGGCCTTTAGAATTGGTTAACGTGCTTTTACGTTTGCCGGAGGCTCGCCATGCCGAAGAAGCCGCACATCGCCGCCGTCGTACAAGCACGCATGAGGTCCACGCGGCTGCCGGGGAAGGTGATGGCGCCGATCGTCGGCGAGCCGTTGATCTGGCACATCCTGCACCGGCTGAAGAAGTCGGCGCTGATCGAGACGATTTGCGTCGCTACGACGCGCGATCCTTCAGACGATGTGCTGGCCGCCTATGCAGAGCGCCATGGGGCAATAGTCGTGCGCGGACCGGAAGACGACGTGTTGGGGCGGTTGGCGTTGGCTTCGTACGCGATCGATCCCGACGTGATTGTGCGCGTCAACGCGGACGCGCCTTTGGTTGATGCGGACTTTGTCGATTATCTGATTCGCGAAATGATGCGGCATCAGGCGGATTTCGTAACGTTGAAGCCGGGCTTGTCGGCGATACACGACGGGGCGGATGTGATGTCGCGTTGGGCACTCGACAAGCTGGTGGTCAGGGCCCACGAAGATCCCGTCGCGCGTCAGCACGTTACCGCCTATTTCAAGCTGCACCCAGAATTCGTCACCGTGGCCGCAATCGACTTGCCGGAGAAGTGGCGCTTCGACGGCGCGCGCGTTTCGATCGATACGCCGGCGGATGTGACCTTCATCGAGGCGGTCTATGCGCGTCTGCATGCGCAGGCGGGCGAGGCGACGCTCACCGACCTTATTGCACTGCTCGAGCGCGAACCGGCGCTGCTCGACCTGAACGCGCTGCAGCCGGTGCGTGCGGCGCAAGGCGGCGGCACTGTCATCATGCGCTGCGATGGTAGCCGCGCGATGGGGCTTGGGCGGCTCCGGCGGTGCTTCAATATCGCGCGGGCGTTGCGCAATCGCGAAGGGCTTGCAGTTCGCTTTGCGGTGCGCGGCGACGAGCTTGGTGTGGGCGCCGTCGGCGAGGCCGGGTTCGACGTCGATGTCATGCCTGCCAATACAAGCGAGATCGACTGGTTGTTGTCGCTCGCCGAGACGCACAAGCCTGTCGCCATGATGCTCGATGTTGCGAGCGAATTGTCAGCGACATCCGTCATGCGCTTGCGCGGTGCGGATATGATCGTCGCCGTGGTCGACGATCTCACGCCCCGGCGGCTTGCAGCCGAGGCATCGTTCTATGCACCGGTGCCGCAGGTGTTCGCGCTCAACTGGGAGGGCGCGGAGGCCGAGCCTCATGTCGGGTGGGAATGGGTGGCGCTTGGTCAAGACGCCCTTCCTCCGCTTTCGCGCCGTGATGGACGGCCGCACGTGGTCGTGTCCGCCGGAGAGCTGACGCTGACTGCCATTCGGGCGCTTGCAAGTCTTGGAACTGCGTTCGATACCACCGTCGTTTTGGGCCTCGGCGCGTCTCGCGACCTAGAGGCGAAGATTATGAAGACGTCGCCTACTGCCGCGATCGTGCACAGCGCCAACGATCTGCCGAAGCTGATGGGTGAAGTAGATTTGTCGCTTGCCGGGCCCGACTTTGCAGCTTGCGAACTGGCGGCCTTCGGTGTCCCCGCAATCTACCTTTGCGGCGACGATGATGCGTCCGTGCGCGCGTCGGCGTTCGAGCGGGCAGGCATGGGTTATGCGATACATCTGCCGGATGAGGCAAAGATCGCGGCGGTCGTGAACGACCTCTTGGCAGACGCACCGCAACGGCGGGCTATGAGCGCGGCGGGGCGCATGAACGTCGACGGGCGTGGCGCCATGCGCATTGCACGGCGGCTGAAGCAACTCATCGACGAGCGTGCCGAAGCTTTGGCAGTGTCGGACATCGTCGTCGAACGGCGCGCGTTAGCGGTTCGTTAAGCGCGGGTCTTAAACCGGTTCTTAAGCGTCTTTGGCGCAGACTTTGCCCTGCAAATTACGCGCGGACAAACGACGCGTGCAAAGGGGCTTTCATGGAATCGTTGAAGTCGATGCTGGTGGCAGTCTCTGCTCTGCGGATGCAAGCGGAGTATATGTGCGACGTTGCCGACGAACTCGCCTACTCGCTTGCGGGTTTGCAGCCGGCGCCTGGGTACGATGCGCCGATTTCGCTTTATGACCACGACCTCGGCTACGATTTTCGCGAGATCTATATGCCGGGCCATCCGGCTGCCGACGCGCGCGGCTATGTGCTTGCCGAAGACTTCGCAGGTTCGTATACGGTCGAGACGAGCGATACGCAGATTGCCTACGAAGCGCAACTCGAGGCGATGAAAGAAGCGCTCGAAGCGCAGCTTCCGGTTGTGGACGGTGAAGCGGCGGTCGAAGACAACGAAGATCTGATCGCAGTCTACGGCTAGTCGGATTTGCCGCGAGGCGTCGCCGGAAGATGACACTGGCGGTTGCCGTTCCAGAACCATCATAATTCCATATGTCCCAATATGTTGGGTGCGATTGCGCGAGCGCAATCTGAGCTACGTGCGCCAAGCTATTGACAGTGGCTGTCCCCAACGATGCGGTCATTATCCCCGCGTCAACGTTCGCGCAGGCTTCGAATCAGGCAAGATGCTCGCCGACTGATTTGCGGCGTCGGATGGCTTGCATCCGGCGGCGAATAACGCATCGGCGGGGGAAACAATGTACCGACGGTATCGAATCCGCCTTCTTGAGCGGCGGTTCGGCGACGTTGCGCGATACGTGACTTCCCTTGGTTCGAACGCGCGAGTTTGAGCGTTGTCTATGAAGCCAGCCATTGAACCTCCTATCGAGACGCCGACCACCGAGACGCCCCCGCATCCGTTGTGGGCGCTGAGCGGCAGGCTATCGAGCGGGCAGTGGGCGCTGGGTCTGTTCGCGGTCGCGTGCCTTGCCGGTGTTGCGGTTATCGTTTTTCCTGAAGCCGCAGGCCTTGGCGGGCTGCTGTTTCTGGTGGGGCTCACGCTCTGCGGCGCCGGGCTCATGTTCGCGATCTCGTCCGGGCGGCTTGTTCCGCCGGAGGCGCCGGCGCGTTTGTTCGGTGCCGCACTCGATACCGACCAACGGGCCTGTTCGATCACCGCGCCCGACGGCTCGATTGCTTACGCGAACCCCGCTTGGCGCAAGACGTTCGGCTCCAGCTCGTCGGGTGGAGATGTGTTGCCGGTCGCCGGCTTTTCGGGCGATCCGGAAACGGCGCAGCGGCTCTATCGTTTGGTGCGCGCGGCGAGTTTGAAGGAGGCGCACGAAGAGGAACTGAAGCTCAAGAACGTGGCCGGCAAATGGGTTCATGTCGCGGTGGCGCCGATCTCGAGCCTTGGTCACACAGTTTGGCGTATCACGGACTCGTCGCCGCGCCGGCCCGTGCTGCAGAGCGTCGATGCGGCGAAGCAGTCGGTTGTGGTGCAACTTCGCCCGCTTGAGCAGCCGCTGCTGCAAGGCGCGGACGTGCGCATACCGAAGTTTATTCAAGACGCCCCCGTCGGTGTCGCGCTTGCGACCGAGGACGGCGTGATCGCAGAGTGGAACGCCGCCTTCGCGAACCTGATCGGCAGTGAGGCGAAAAAGCTGAAGGACAGGCCGCTGTTCGATCTGCTGCGCGATCAAACGGCACAAGAGACGCGGGCGCGCCTGACGTCTTTGAGTCCCGGCGAAGTTTCGCGCGCGCCGGTCGACGTGCGCTTCAAGCCGGGCAACGAGCGCACGGCGCAGCTCTTCGCAAGCCGGCTTTACAATGAGAACGGCGGACCGGCGTATGCGATCTATCTGATCGACACGACCGGTCAGACGGCGCTGGAGACGCAATTCGCACAGTCGCAGAAGATGCAGGCCGTAGGGCAGCTTGCCGGCGGCATCGCGCACGACTTCAACAATCTGCTCACCGTCATCAACGGCTACGCGGAATTGCTGTTGCAGCGGCATCAGCCGGGCGACCCGTCGTTCGCCGATCTGAACGACATCCGCAACACTGGGCTGCGTGCGGCATCGTTGGTGCGTCAGTTGCTCGCCTTCTCGCGCCGGCAGACGCTTGAGCCTGAGGTGCTGAGCTTGACCGACCTCGTTGCCGATTGGTCGGTGACGTTGCGCCGGTTGATCGGCGACCGGGTGAAGCTGAAAGTCGAACACGGGCGCGACCTCTGGCCGGTGATGGCCGATCCGAACCAAATCGGCAACGCGCTGATGAACCTTTCCGTCAACGCGCGCGACGCGATGCCGAACGGCGGCACGTTGACGATCCGCACGGCGAACATGACGATCGGCGAGACGATGTCGTTCGGCCAGGTGCTGATGCCGTCGGGCGATTATGTCATGTTCGAGGTCGAGGACACGGGCCTTGGCATCCCGAAGGAAAACCTCGGTAAGATTTTCGAACCGTTCTTCACGACAAAAGAAAAGGGCCACGGAACCGGGTTGGGACTCGCCTCGGTTTACGGCATCGTGAAGCAGACGGGCGGCTATATCTTCCCGGAGTCCGAGTTGGGTAAGGGGACGACATTCCGCATTTATCTGCCGCGCCACATTCCGGCGCCGGCCGCCGCGGTGGTGGAGCCCGAAAAAGCGCAGACGGCGCGCGACCTCACCGGCGTAGGCACGATCTTGCTGGTCGAGGATGAAGACGCGGTGCGGGACTTTGCGGTCCGTGCGCTCACCATGCGCGGATACAAAGTGCTGGACGCGTGTGGCGGCGAAGAGGCGCTTGATCTTGTCAAGGAACACAATGGACCGATCGATCTTTTGATCTCCGATGTGGTGATGCCGGGGATGGAAGGGCCAGAACTCGTCAAAGCGATGCGCGAACTCATGCCGGAGCTTCGTGTGATCTTCATCTCGGGTTACGCGGAAGAATCGTTCCGCAACACGCCCGACCGGCCGGAAGATTGCCTCTTCCTGCCGAAGCCGTTCAGCTTGAAACAGCTTACGAGCAAGGTGAAAGAGGTCTTGGGCGAGGCGTGAGTTTGCGTCTGCGCGCATGTCTTTACCTGTCTTCGTCGGCGAGCCGCCAATTCGGGGCGCATAGCAAGCCGCAGCACTTGCGGCGGTTTGGTGCTTGTCCTTCGCTTCGTTACCCTTCTTCGGCCGCGCGTGAGCCTGAAATCGGGGTTGTGGGGGATACGCGGGGCAAATTTGAGCGAACAACCCCATGTACCCGGAAGTTAGGCGGAGAAAGCGCGCACGATCCTGGACCGCCGGCGCGATTGCGGGCGCACTTTCGTGCGGGTGGCACGAGGCTTTTGGTGCATGTGGCCGCGGTTGCCGCGCTGGCTGATGTGGTGCCGCCGAATGCCGGGCGCGAGTCACGTTATGTCCTACGGACAGCCCCGCAATTCACACTAGAACATAGCAAGAACATGCAGGGGAGTCAAGCTCGCGGCTGCCTCGGCGGCAGTGCAGGTTTTGGGGTGAGTTTGTGACGTGTCCCTGGAATTCGGAATTTGGGGGGCGGAGACGGCTATGCCGCGAGCGCGAAGATCTTGCGCAGTGCCGCCTCGCCCCTGTCAAAGAAAATCACTGCACGGCTGTTGCGTGCGCGTTTTGCCCAACCGAGATCGTAGAACCTTGTAAGTAGTGCTGCACCAAGCGCGCCCGCGAGATGATTGCGCCGCACACTCCAGTCGAGGCACGCACGACACACTGGCCGCGCGCCTTTGCGAAGCGCGTCGATGTCGATTCCGAATTCCGTAAGCGTTTTGGCGCCCCGCTTCGACACGGAAGGTGCGCCATCGGACAGTGAGAGCACGCGGTTACGCACGAGCCCCTCATAGAGCGCAACGCCCAGATCGCCGGCCAGATGATCGTAGCAGACGCGCGCGCGGCGTAGCGCTGGTTCCGCCGGCCCCGGGCGCGTGCGAAGCTGCCGCGACTGTGCTGCGAGCCCCGCGAGGGCTTCGAGCGTGGCGGCGACGTCTTCGCCGGCGATGCGGAAATAGCGGTGACGGCCCTGCGGCTCGACGGCGAGCAGACCCGCTTCGGTCAAACGCACCAAGTGCGAGCTCGCCGTCTGCTTGGTGACGCCGGCCTCGAGCGCGAGCTCAGTCGCGGTCAGAGCCGTGCCATGCATCAGCGCGCTCAGCATGTTTGCGCGCGCGGGGTCACCGATGGCGGCGGCGATTTGGGCGATGTTCGGGCCGTGTTTCATTGCCCAAGCCTAGCCGAACCATGCCGGGCAGCCAATGCCGAACGGTTCGACCGGCATCGAACCATGGGATGGCATCGGCTGCTAGAACGGCAACGCCAACAGCGGAGTTCAATCGTGATTGCCTGTTTCATTCGTTATGAGATCGATCCCTTCAAGCGCGAGGCCTTCGAAACTTACGCGAAGATGTGGGACACACCGATCCCCGCGTGCGGTGCCGATCTCATCGGTTATTTCGCACCACATGAAGGGTCGTTGACGACAGCTTATGGGCTCTACACCATCGACAATCTCGCCGCCTATGAGGCCTATAAGGCGAAGCTTGCGGATCACGCCGGTGCGAAGGAGGCGTTCGCGTTCGCGCGGCGCGAGCAATTCATCCGGCGCGAGGATCGCATCTTCCTCAAACCTGTTTCGACGCTGCGTTAGCGAACGGCACCATCTCTTGAGCCGGATTAGAACTTGAACGGTGCCGCGAGTTCCGCGTCGGTGAGGGCGATGGCCGGGGCGGGGCCGGTGTCTTTGAGGATTTGCTTGGCGAGGAGGGCGCTTACGGGGCCGAGGACCGTGAAGTGGCTGGCGCGGGGGACGAGGTGAAAGCGGAGGTTCGGGTTGGTACTGGCCGCTTGCATGGCGGCGAGCGCTTTCGCGTTGCCGTTTTCGCCTTCGATGATGAAGGTGGGCGACTTGATTGCGTTGAGGAAGCGGATCGGGGCGCGTCGATCGAGGTCGTCTTGGCCGGCCACCTGCACGCCGAGCGCCGCCATGTACGTTTTGCTTGGGGTGGCCATTGGGCCGAAGGCGAAGGCGGCTCTGAATTGCGTGGTCGTTGTCATGGTCAGCAGCACGAGCGTGCCGCCGGTCGAATGGCCGCCGAGATACACGCGCGCGGGGTCGACGTATGGGAGGCGCGCGAGGTAGTCGCCGGCCGCCTTTACATCGTCGACTTCGCCGTAAAGACCTTCGCGCTCACCGGGGTTGTCGTTTCCACCGCGCAGCGACACCACCATGAGCACGATGCCGGCTTTACGGAATGCCGTGGCGGATTGATCGTTCGTCGGGTCTTGCTCCGTCCACATGTCGCCGATCGCGGCGCTGTCGCCGCCGCCGATCCAGACGATCGCGGGGTGTTTGGCGCTGCCTTTCGGCGTAGGCGTCAGATAGGCGGCGAGGTCGCCCGGCGGTGCCGGATAGCGGACGAGTTCGAAGGTGCCGGCTGGTGGAGTTGGTGGTGCGTCGTCGGATTGGCTTCTTCCGACGACACCCGCGTCGTGGCCGCGCCGCGCGTCGGTCAAGGATTGGTCGGCGGCG
This sequence comes from Micropepsaceae bacterium, assembly GCA_044220975.1. GTDB lineage: Bacteria > Pseudomonadota > Alphaproteobacteria > Micropepsales > Micropepsaceae > SZUA-430. The sequence continues at coordinate 43,208 of JBGAPZ010000013.1, forward strand.
ATGGCGGCGCCGAACGAGACGGCGAAGGCCACGGCCAAGAGTGAAGCTCGGAACATGTCACTTCTCTCTGTTTCGGATTTCCATGATGTGTTGTTGCTCGATGCGCCGGCGCCAGGTCGCGACATCGCTGAAATCGACGGGGCCGGCGCGGCCGACGAGCAGCGGGCGGATAACGAGCAAATAGTAAAGTGCCCCCGTCAGTGCGCCGCCGAGATGCGCGCCGTGACCGATGGGTAACCCGCCACCCTCCGTTTGTGCGATCAGACCGACGATGTCGAGACCGACGAACACCGCGACGCCGACAAGTGCCGGCATTGGAATAATGCCGAGCAGCAGCAAGCGCGCCTCAGGATAGAGGAATGCAAATAGCAGGATGACGCCGGAGATAGCGCCGGATGCGCCGAGTGCCGGGAGTTCCGGATGTCCGAGCAGGAACGCCGACACGGCTGCGTGGCCGAGCGAAGCTACGATCGCGGCTGTCAAGTAGAACGTGACGTAGCGGGTAGAGCCGATGGTCGCCTCTACGATCGGGCCAAAGGTCGCCAGCACGTACATGTTCAAGAAGAAGTGGAGGAAGATCAGATGCGAGAATTCGGACGACAGCAGTGTCCACCAGCGGCCGGCAGCGAGCCCGTCGGCACTGACGAGGAAGTTCTCGATCATGAACGGGCTTTGACCGAGATAGAGCCAAGCCGCGAAGACCGCAGCGTTGAGAATGAGGAGCGTGAATGTGACGGGGCGCATTGAGACACTGTAGCCTAGCTACGGCAGTTGCGCATGTTCCCAATCGCGTTATAGCGTCGTGTTCAGATGACAGCGTCCGATCCCGAAACCGTACTCTACCGCGTGTTCTCGCAGCGGTTTCCGACGGAAGATGCTTGTCTGGATCATCTGCTCAGCCTTCGCTATGGGCGTAGGGGTCCGTGTCCAAAATGCGGGCGGGTGACGACGTTTCATCGGCTGAAGCGGGCACCGGCTTACGTCTGCCAGTGGTGCGCCTATCACATCCATCCAAAAGCGGGGACGCCGTTCGCACGCACACGCACGCCGCTGCAGGATTGGTTCTATGTAATGTTTCTTTACTGCGTCGGGCATAAGCGGATGACCGCGCGCGAAGTGCAACGGCAGCTCGCTGTGACCTACAAGACCGCGTGGCGGATCGCGCACGAGATCAATACGCATCTTGCAATGTGACTTCCGTGCACTTGCGGGAGCGCGTCGGGCAAAGGCATAGTCTTCGTGAGGCAAGAGGGATTTCCTCCGCATGTGTGGTGTCATTCGCATCCGCTAGCTGACTTTCAGCTCGCGCTCGGAGCCCGCCCAGGGTGAGCGAGCGTTCGCGTCCTCCTCCTCGTTTTTCACGGCAGGTTTATGGCTTACTTGGCGAACAGCGCGGTCAATCGCGTCAATGTGCACTATGCGTTTCAAGCGTTCGCGTCGGCGGGTGCGGGCACGTTCTTGCTCGTCTATTTCGTGCGGGCGGGCTTGAGCGTGCCGCAGGCGTTGTTGGCGCTGGCGGCGATCATTCTCGGGCGCTTCGTTTCGCGGCCGCTGCTGTTGCCGATCGCGAAACGGTATGGGGTCAAGACGACGCTGATCATCGGGACACTGGTGCTTGCGGCACAGTATCCGGCTGCGGCGTTGATCGACGGGCTGTCGGTCGGGCTGGTTCTCAGATGCGTGTTTTCGGCGCTCGGCGATGCGTTCTATTGGACGAGCTATCACGCATATTTTTCTTCACTCGGCGACAGCGAGCATCGCGGGCATCAAATCAGCGCGCGCGAAGCGATCGTCGCTTTGGTGGGGATCGTTGCGCCGGTCGTGGGCACCTGGGGCTTGGTCACGTTCGGGCCGCTCGTCACATTCGCTGCGGCGGGGATTGTCCAGGCGCTCGCCGTGCTGCCGCTACTTAAACTGCCGGCGGTTGCCGTTCGGACGTCGGTGCCCCGCGCGTTCACCCACGCATTTCGCGGTGCACGGATCTTCGTCGTCCACGGTTGGTTCACGGGTGCCTATGTCCTCGTATGGTGGATCGCGCTCTTCGTCGCGCTCGACAAAAGCTACGCGTCGTTCGGCGGTGCGATGACAATTGCGGCAATCGCCGGAGCTATGGGCGGATTGCTGCTTGGTAAGGGCATCGACGCGGGGCACGGCGCGCGGGTGGTCGTCTTTGTGTTTGTGGGGATGGCGGCGGCGATTTTCTTGCGGGGGACGAGCCTTAGCAACCCGGCGGTCGCGATCGCGGCGAATGTGATCGGTGTGTTTGCGATGTGCTTCTATGTTCCGGTGTTGATGACGGTGATCTACAATTTGGCCAAAGCGTCGCCGTGTCCGCTCAGATTTCACATTGTGACGGAAAGCGGATGGGATGTCGGATGCTTTTCCGTGTGCGTGATTGCCGCCGGGATTGCGTATGGCGGCGGGCCGCTCGGCGCTGCCGTTTTGCTCGCGTTGCCGGCGGTTGTCGTCATGGCGTTTATGCTGCGGCGGCAATACGCGCCGGCTTGACGATTATGCGTGCAGTTCTTCTGGCGGCTTCACATTGCGGAAGCTGTAGAGTAGCGCGAGATCGTAGAGCGTCTTGAGAACGCCGCAGAGGATTAGAGGGGCGGCGGTATAGCCCGCGGCGTAGAGGGCGCCTGCGAGAGCCGGGCTTGCGGCAGCGGCGAGGCTTCGTGGGACTGCCGTGAAGCTGGCTGCCGCCATACGCTCTTCCGGGGTTACGACCGCCATCACGTAGGATGAGCGCGCGGGCACATCCATTTGCGAAAGTGCGGCGCGAAAGGCGAGGAGGGCGAGCGCCGCTTCAAGCGTCGGCGCGACGGCCGCACCGATCAGCGCGAGGTTTGCCGGAATGTGCGTCCAAACCATCGTGTTCACAAGGCCGAACCGGGTGCCGAGCCGGCCAGCGATGGGGAGCGAGACGGCGCCGAGCAACCCGGTGACGAGAAAGAACGTCGCCGCGGTTGTCAGCGAGAGACCGAATTTGTCGAACAACCAAAGCGCCATCAGCGCTTGTACGACAAAACCTCCTGCGAAAGAGTCGATCGCAAAGAGCGTCGTGAGTTTGAGCACGATTGCGCGGGAGGCGCCGAGCGGTTTTGCTGCGGCGTGTTCCGTCGTTTCGCCGTTGCGCGGGATCGTCGCGTAGATCGCGCCTCCGGTAACGCCCAACGCGGCGTAGACGACGAACATGATTTGCAGCGCTTCGAGGGGCGCGAGGCCGAACCTTGTCATCGCGTCGGGCGCGGCAGCAGCGAACGCGCCGACGGCGGCCGCGAGTGCGCCGATCAAGCTGTAGCGTGCAAAGGTCTTTGTGCGCTCTTTGTCAGGCGTCGCGTGCGCGATGAGTGCGTGTTCTAACGGTACGAAGATCGAGACGGACCCTGCGCTTGGATTGATCGTGCCGACGAAGGCAATCAAGAATACGAACGCGGCGACGCTGGATGCTGCGAGCGCGATGCCGGTTGCGGCCATCAACGCGGACGCTGCGATCAATAGCGTGCGCCTTGGATAACGCGGGCCGATGAAGCCGATGCCCAAGGTCGCCAACGCCGAGCCGAGCAAGGCGAGCGTTGCGACGGTGCCGATCTCGAATGCATCAAGGCCGCGGGCTGCGAGGTAGACGGGCAGCAGCAGTGCCACAAAGCCGTCCCCGAAATCGCGCAGTGCGCGCGCGACGTATATCTTCGTTGCTGTCGTGACCATGTGGCCGCCCCATGCGCCTCGTTCGATGGCGCCTTTCAGAACGGTGCTTGGACGCGTGCGCGTCGTTGCGATGGGAGACCGCGTGACCCCAACACGGTCAGACTACGGCCGGCCGAAGGTTCGAAGCAACGAACGCTTATGACTTGGTGGAGGACTGGGCGTTTCGTGCGCGGCTCTTCTTTTTCGTCCGCTTGGACGAAGGGCTTGGCGAGGCCGTGGCTGCGGGCTTTGGCGCCATGGCGGCGAGCAGGCGGTCGAAGCGGGCCATGGCTTCCTGCGGCCTACGGCCGGTGAGGTGTTTTGGCTTCATTGGTTTCGCTCCACAGCGCAGGCCTCAGCGGACGAACTGTGCATTAATTGTTCTACGTTGTCGAAGGGGATAATTTTTGTACGCTCTTGAGGGAACTTAAGCCGAACTTGAGTCTGAAATGTGTTGTATTTCAATATGTTAACTATGGATTGCGAAAACAGAACGAACGGCGTACATGTCCTTGCGTTGCAGGCACAGACCCTAAAGTGAAATAAGGAGCAGGACACCCAATGAGCACCGCACTTCGCGTCGTAGAACAGCAGGGCGATATGGACCGTAAGAAAGCACTGGAAGCGGCTTTGAGCCAGATCGACCGCGCCTTCGGCAAGGGCTCGGTGATGAAACTCGGCGCGAACCAGAAGATCGCCGAAATCGAGTCGGTTTCGACCGGGTCTTTGGGCCTTGATATCGCGCTTGGGATCGGCGGCTTGCCGCGTGGCCGGGTGATCGAAGTCTACGGGCCGGAATCCTCGGGCAAGACGACGCTCTCGCTGCATATCGTGGCGGAGGTTCAGAAGGCGGGCGGGGTTGCAGCGTTCGTCGACGCGGAGCATGCGCTCGACATCGGGTATGCCAAGAAGCTGGGCGTGGATATCGGCGAACTTTTGGTGTCGCAGCCGGACACAGGCGAGCAGGCGCTTGAGATCACCGACACGCTCGTGCGCTCCGGTGCGGTCGATATCGTGGTCATCGACTCGGTCGCGGCGCTGACGCCGAAGGCCGAAATCGAAGGCGAGATGGGCGATTCGCTGCCGGGCTTGCAGGCGCGGTTGATGAGCCAGGCGTTGCGCAAGCTTACGGCCTCGATCTCGCGCTCGAATACGATCGTGCTCTTTATCAATCAGATCCGCATGAAGATCGGCGTCATGTTCGGCAACCCGGAAACGACGACCGGCGGCAATGCGCTGAAATTCTATTCTTCCGTGCGTTTGGATATCCGCCGCATCGGCGCGATCAAAGAGAAGGACGATGTGGTCGGCAGCCAGACGCGCGTCAAAGTGGTCAAGAACAAGGTTGCGCCGCCGTTCCGGCAGGTTGAATTCGACATCATGTACGGCTCCGGCATTTCCAAAACGGGCGAGCTGGTCGATTTGGGCTCGAAGGCTGGGATCATCGAGAAGTCGGGGTCTTGGTTTTCTTACGACAACCAGCGGATCGGGCAGGGCCGGGAGAATGCGAAAGCTTTCTTGGCGGAGAACCCCGACATTGCGGCCAAGATCGAAGCTGCGGTCCGCGCGAATGCCGGGATTCTCAGTAACGCGCTCGCCACATCGCCCGACAAGAGCGCCGGCGACGATGACGACGAGGAATAGGCGTCGTCCCTCTTAACGCAATTCTCTCCACCCCCTCAGTGCCCCCCCAAAGTGGAGAGATTAGGCCCGGACCTTCCCCCCAAGGTCCGGGCCGTCCTATTTGTGCGCGCCGCGTCGCCTGGACAGGGCCGGAAGGGGCCGATACATCCGGTCATCAACATTCCAGATTTCAGGCTGATTTGAGCCGCCATGACCGCTCTGAACGACATTCGCTCGACGTTTCTCGACTACTTCGGCCGCCACGGCCATGAGGCTGTGGCCTCGTCGCCGTTGGTGCCGCGGAACGACCCGACTCTCATGTTCACGAATGCGGGCATGGTGCAGTTCAAGAACGTTTTCACCGGCGCCGAGAAACGGCCTTATTCGCGCGCGGTCTCGTCGCAAAAATGCGTGCGTGCCGGCGGCAAGCACAACGACCTCGACAACGTCGGCTACACGTCGCGTCATCACACGTTCTTCGAGATGCTCGGCAACTTCTCCTTCGGCGACTACTTCAAGGATGTCGCGATCGAGCTTGCGTGGAACCTGATCACGAAGGAGTTCAAGCTCGACACGAAGCGCCTTCTGGTCACGGTCTATTCCGAGGACGACGAGGCGGCCGCGCTTTGGAAGAAGATCGCGGGGTTTCCCGAGTCCAAGATCATACGCATTCCGACCTCCGACAATTTCTGGTCGATGGGCGACACGGGGCCGTGCGGGCCGTGTTCTGAAATCTTCTACGACTACGGCGATACCGTGCAGGGCGGACCACCGGGTTCTCCGGATCAGGATGGCGACCGGTTCGTGGAATTCTGGAACCTCGTCTTCATGCAGTTCGACCAGGTGGCAGGCGGAAAGCGCACGCCGCTGCCGAAGCCATCGATCGACACCGGCATGGGGCTTGAGCGCATTTCCTCGATCCTGCAGGGCAAGACTGATAACTACGACACGGATTTGTTCCGCCGGTTGATCGACGCTTCGGCGCAAGCGACCGGGCAGCACGCGAACGGTGCGCATGCGGCTTCGCATCGCGTAATTGCGGATCACTTGCGCGCGTCGTCGTTCCTGATCGCCGACGGCGTGACGCCGTCGAACGAAGGGCGCGGCTATGTGCTTCGCCGGATCATGCGCCGCGCGATGCGCCATGCGCATATCTTGGGGGCGAAGGAGCCGTTGATGTGGCGGCTTGTGCCTGTGCTCGTGGGCGAGATGGGAGCTGCATATCCGGAACTCGGTCGCGCGCAACCGCTGATCACCGAGGCACTGAAGCTCGAAGAAACGAAGTTCCGTCAGACGCTGGAACGCGGGTTGAAGCTGCTCGACGAAGCGACCGGCGGTATGGGCGAGGGCAAGACGTTGCCAGGCGATGTCGCGTTCAAGCTCTACGACACGTTCGGCTTTCCGTACGACCTGACCGAAGATGCGCTGCGCGGCCGCGGGATCGGCGTCGACAAGGCCGGCTTTGACGCTGCGATGGCGAGGCAGAAAGAAGAGGCGCGTGCGGCCTGGAAGGGCTCGGGCGAGGCAGCAACCGAAGGCGTATGGTTCGAATTGCGCGAAAAGGTCGGTGCGACGGAATTCTTGGGTTACGACACGGAAGCGGCGGAAGGCGTCGTTACCGCTTTGGTGAAGGGTGGCAAGCCTGTCACGTCGCTCAGTGCGGGCGATGAGGGCCAAGTCATCGTAAATCAGACTCCGTTCTACGGCGAATCCGGCGGCCAGGTCGGCGATGAAGGAGCGATGTTCACGGCAGCAGGCGCGGAGTTTTCGGTTAGCGACACGCAAAAGAAGCTAGGCGATATGCACGTCCACATCGGAAAGCTCAATCGCGGAGCGCTGAAGGTGGGCGATGTGGTCGACTTGCGTGTTGACGGCGTGCGGCGAACGGCGACGCGGGCGAACCATTCTGCGACGCACTTGTTGCATGAAGCGCTTAGGCGTGTGCTTGGCCCGCATGTGACGCAAAAGGGTTCGTTGGTCGGCCCCGAAAAGTTGCGCTTCGACTTCAGCCACCCGAAGGCAGTGACCGAGGCCGAGGTTGCGGCGATCGAAACCATGGTCAACGACATGGTGCGCGCGAACGATGACGTCGTCACGAGGCTGATGACGCCGGAAAAGGCGATCGAGCAAGGGGCGATGGCGCTCTTCGGCGAGAAGTACGGCGATGAAGTTCGTGTGCTGTCGATGGGCGCGAACGAGGGCAAGACTTATTCGGTTGAGCTTTGCGGCGGTACGCATGTGCGGCGGCTGGGCGACATCGGGTTGATGAAGATCGTCGGCGAGAGTGCGGTAGCAGCCGGCGTCAGGCGCGTGGAGGCGCTGACCGGCGCAGGTGCGCTTGCCTATCTGAACGAGCAGCACCGCCTTGTCCGCGAAGCCGCGTCGGCTATGCGCGCGTCGCCGGCGGACCTGCCGGATCGCATCTCGCAGCTGCTGGAGGAGCGCAAGAAGCTTGAGCGCGATCTTTCGGATGCACGCCGGCAGCTGGCGATGGGCGGCGGCGGTGGACCAGCGAACGACACGGCTGACATCGGCGGTGTGAAGCTGATGGCGCGCGTCGTCGAGGGCGTCGAACCGAAGGACCTGCGCTCGCTCGTCGATCAGGCGAAGCAGCAGATCGGCTCCGGCGTCGTTGTGTTCGCGACCGCCGCTGACGGTAAGGCTGCGATAGCGGTGGGTGTCACGGAAGATCTGGCAAAGCGCCTCAACGCGGTCGAGCTTTTGAAGAAGGGTGTCGAAGCGGTCGGCGGGAAGGGCGGCGGCGGGCGGCCCGACATGGCGCAAGGTGGCGGACCGGACGGTGCCAAGTTGCAGGCGGCGCTGGACGCGATCGCTGCCGCTATGAAGGCTTAAGTGATGGATACGCGCGCCCTTGCAGGCGGTGACCCCGTCAGCTGGCGGCGTTGGATTTATCTGACCGTCGAAGCCGGCGGGTCGAACACATCGGCCCGATACTTCGACGATTTTATGGTCGTTTTGATACTGTTTAACGTGCTTGCGGTCATTCTCGAGAGCGTGCCTTCGATACAACGTGCGTGTGCAACGGCGTTTTCGGTGTTCGATGTCGTCTCGGTCGCCATTTTCACAGTCGAATACGCGCTCAGGCTTTGGGCGTCGATCGAAATTCCGGCGATTCGTCAACGCGGGGCGCTGCTCGGGCGGTTGATGTTTGCAAGGCGGCCCGCGCAGATCATCGATTTCTTGGCGTTTGTGCCGAGCTATTTCACGTTCCTATGGCCCGGGGTCGATCTGCGCGTGCTGCGCATGTTCCGTCTGCTTCGCTTCTTGAAGCTCGTGCGTTATTCGCCGGCAATGGTGACGCTTGGGCGTGCGCTTTACGAGGAGCGGCGTGCGCTTGTGGGCGCGATGATCCTGATGATCGGTACGGCCGTGTTCTCGGGCACGATCATGCACTTGATCGAGGGCGCGGCGCAGCCGAAGCAATTCGGCACGATCCCGGACGCGATGTGGTGGGCGTTGGCCACGCTGACCACGATCGGTTACGGCGACGCCGTGCCCGTGACGCCGCTCGGCAAGATGTTCGGCGCGATTGTGATGATCTGCGGCCTTGGACTGTTCGCGTTACCGATCGGCATTGTAGCGACCGCGTTCGTGAACGAAATTCATCGGCGCGACTTCGTCGTCACGTGGGGCATGGTGGCGCGCGTGCCGCTGTTCTCGGCACTCGACGCGGCGGCGATCGCGGAGGTGATGAAGATCATGCGAACGCGCGCCGTTTCGGCGGGCACCGTGATTGCAGCCCGAGGCGAAGAAGCCGAGGGAATGTTCTTCATCGCCGACGGCGAGGTGAGGATTCAGCTCCCACGCAAGCAGATTACACTTGGGGCCGGTGAGTTCTTCGGGGAGCTTGCGCTGTTGAAGCGGGTAAAGCGGATGGGAACAGTCACTGCGGTGTCGCGCACGCATATGATGATCATAGACGCGCTCGACTTCGAGAACTTGCTCGACCGCGACGAAACGCTGCGAGCGCGAATTTTCGAGATTGCGGACGAACGACTTGCCGGCGAATGGGCGGACGCATCGACCGAAGTCGTGGGTGACGAGTTGGTCCAGCGGCCGTCGAACCGGCCATTGGGTGACCCGATCGTTTAGAGTCGCGTGGACGCCTTCGCCGCGGTAAGATCGCCGGACTAGCGGGGACTTGGCGATGATGAAGAATGCTGCGATCGCAGCGGGCAAGATCGTTCTCTACTTCCTGCTCTTGGGCCTCGTCGTAGCGGGATTGGTCGAATTCGGCGCTCCGATGCTCGGACTTAAGCTCGATGCGGCGGCCTCGACGTCACAGCCTCTCATTCTGGGCGTAGTCAACTTCCTTGCCATGTCGCTACCCGCGATGCTGCTGATGGCATTGTTTGACGGCAAGTCGCCGATGGCGATGGGGCTTGGGCCCCAAAATTCAGTTGCCGATTTTCTGACCGGCGGGGTCGTTGGCGGATTCATATTTGTGGCGGCTGTTGCAGCCGCATTCTTCGGCGGTTGGGCAACGATCAATCCAGACTTCGCAAAGATCTCCCTGTCGGCGATGGCGGTGAGCATGCTCGGGATGACGCTGGCTTCGGCGGGCGAGGAAGTGATGATGCGCGGTTATGTGCTGCAGGAGTTGATGGGCAAGTTCTCAACGCCCGCCTCGGTTATCGTGTCGTCGTTGATATTTACTGCGTTGCACGGCGGGGCGCTGATCAAGAGCGACATGGCAGCGATCGGTGCGCTCAACATATTTCTGGCGAGTGTGCTGCTGTCGCTTGCCTATCTCGCCACGCGCACACTGTGGCTGCCGATCGGCATTCACGCCGGCTGGAATATCATGCAAGGACCGGTACTCGGCTTCAATGTCAGCGGCAACGACTTCAACACAGGCTGGCATCCTGTGACTGTGACCGGGCCCGATATGGTAACGGGCGGCATCTTCGGATTCGAGGGCAGCGTGCTCGGTTTGATCGGACCGGCGCTGGGGATCTTGATGATGCTCGCAGCGCGCAAGCGCGCCTGAAACGCGAAATCGGGCCACGGAGATCGGATTGGCTAACCTCCGATCTCCGGTGTTCGCGTGGAGAACCTAAATCTTCATCGCGATGCGCAGGTTTGCGTCGATCTTGTCGAGGAAGCCTTCGGTCGAGAGCCACTTCTGTTCGGGGCCGACGAGGAGCGAAAGGTCCTTCGTCATGTCACCTGCTTCGACGGTATCGACGCACACCTTCTCCAGCGTTTCGCCGAAGTGGGTGACGTCGGGGGTGGCGTCCAATTTGCCGCGATGGATGAGGCCGCGCGTCCAGGCGAAGATCGAAGCCATCGAGTTCGTCGACGTCTGTTCGCCCTTCTGCCATTGGCGGAAGTGGCGCGTGACCGTGCCGTGGGCTGCTTCGGCTTCCATGATCTGGCCGTCGGGCGTGAGCAGCACGCTCGTCATCAGGCCGAGAGAGCCGAAGCCTTGCGCGACCGAGTCCGACTGCACGTCGCCGTCGTAGTTCTTGCACGCCCAAACGAACTTGCCACTCCACTTCAATGCCGAGGCGACCATGTCGTCGATCAGGCGGTGTTCGTAGACGATCTTCTTCGCATCGAACTTCGCTTTGAATTCGGCGTTGAAGACTTGCTCGAACAGATCCTTGAAGCGGCCGTCATAGGCTTTCAAAATCGTGTTCTTGGTCGAGAGATAGACAGGCCAGCCGCGGTCGAGGCCGTAGTTGAAGCACGAGCGCGCGAAGTTCTTGATCGAGTCGTCGAGGTTGTACATCGCCATCGCGACGCCGCCACCGGGGAAGCTGAACACTTCATGGCTGATCGGTGCGCCGCCGCCTTCCGGCGTGAACGTGATGGTGAGTTTGCCTTTGCCGGGAACGACGAAGTCGGTCGCCTTATACTGGTCGCCGAACGCGTGACGGCCGACGACGATGGGGTCGGTCCAACCGGGGACGAGACGCGGGACGTTCTTGCAAATGATGGGTTCGCGGAAGACGGTGCCGTCCAGGATGTTGCGGATCGTGCCGTTCGGCGACTTCCACATCTTCTTCAGCTTGAATTCCTTCACGCGCGCTTCGTCGGGGGTGATGGTCGCGCATTTGACGCCGACGCCGTAGCGTTTGATCGCCTCCGCCGCCTCAACGGTGACGTTGTCGTCCGTTTTGTCGCGGTATTCGATGCCCAGATCGAAGTATTTGATGTCGATGTCGAGATAGGGAAGAATCAGCTTCTTCTTGATGAGATCCCAAATGATGCGGGTCATCTCGTCGCCGTCGAGATCGACGACTGGGGTCTTCACCTTGATCTTCGCCATTGAACTTTCTCTTGAGATTGAGTGCGGGTCGCGCAGGTGTTTAGCGGCGGGTGGAGCCTCGTGCAAGGCGCCATGAAGACACCTGTCGTCATCCTCGCAAACCCGCAAATCGGCGAGAATATCGGCGCGGCTGCGCGCGCAATGCTGAACTTCGGGCTTAGCGATTTGCGCCTCGTGAACCCGCGCGAGGCGTGGCCCAACAAGAAGGCGGAGGCGATGGCCGTGGGCGCCGCGCACGTGCTGGAGAGCGCACGTGTGTTCGCCACGATGGAGGAGGCGGTCGCCGATCTGGGATTGGTGTTCGCGACGACGGGACGTGACCGGCTGATGGCAAAGCGCGTCGTCACGCCGGATGAGGCGGTTCTGGAGCTTGCGGCGGAGCTTGCCCAAGACCGTCCGTGCGGCGTGATGTTCGGTGCAGAGCGGATGGGGCTCACCAATGAAGAAGTGATCTTGGCGGATGCGATTTTGACCGTGCCCACGAACCCGAAGTTCGCGTCGTTGAACCTGGCGCAGTCCGTCGCCGTGGTGGGTTACGAGTGGTTCAAGGGCACGCACGACAAGCCTGACTTCAAGGTGCCGGCGAAGTACCAACGGGCGAAGCTGGCGAATAAAGAAGACTTGATCGGCTTCTTCGAGCATATCGAAGGCGAACTCGACCGGACGGAATTTCTGTTTCCGCCCGACAAGCGTCCGGCGATGGTGCAGAACATGCGCAACATGTGGCACCGCGCGGGACTGACTTATCAGGAAGTGCAGACATTGCGCGGCGTGGTGCGGTCGCTCGCAGGGGGCAAGAAGCGGCGGAAGAAAGGCGAGAGCGAATGATCCGTCACGGTTTTGCCGAAGCGAACGAGTTGAAGCTGCATTATGCGGCGAGCGGGCCAGTGGACGGGCACCTGCTGTTGTTCCTGCACGGGTTTCCTGAGTTTTGGTATGCGTGGCGGCATCAGCTTGCCGACCTCGGCGACTCGTATCACTGCGTTGCGCCGGATTTGCCTGGTTACAGTCTGTCGTCCAAGCCGACCGAGGTCGAGCGGTATCGCACGAAGCGGTTGATCGAAGACGTTGTTGCGTTCGCAGCGCAATTCTCGAGGAAGCGTAAGTTCACGTTGATCGCGCACGATTGGGGTGGTGCGCTTGCGTGGGCGTTTGCGATCAAGCGGCCGGAGTTGATCGACAAGCTTGTCATTATCAACGCGGTGCATCCGGGCGCCTTTCAGCGCGAGATGGCCAAGAACCCGGCGCAAGCAGCCGCGTCTCAGTACATTCACGAGCTGCGCGCGGAAGGTTCGGAGGCGCGCTATGCAGCGAACGACTATGCGCTGCTTTGGCGGACGCTTTCGAAGACGGCGGATGCGGGTCATCTGAACGCTGCCGACCGCGCGGCCTTCACAAAGGCATGGAGCGAGCCCGGCGCACTCACGGGTATGTTCAACTGGTACCGCGCGATGCGGATGGATCCGCCGAAGCCCGGCGCTGCGCCGCCTGTTGAAGTCTATAACGATGAAGCGCTCATGGTGCGCGTGCCGACACTCGTCATCTGGGGCGAGCAAGATACGTCGCTGTTGTCGGGGTGCGTTGAGGGGCTTGAACGTTGGGTTCCGAACGTGGACGTGCGACGCGTGCCGGACGGAAGCCACTGGATTGTGTACGAGAAGCCGAAATTGGTCAGCGAGGCGATACGCGCATTCGTTGGTGTGACGTGAACTTTGGGCACACACCGACATGAGTGTTGATCTTCATGTAAGCCCAGTTCGGATGGCAGCAGGGCTTCTGGTTGCGGCTGCTGTCGCGTGGATGTTGCTACTCCTTCAATCCATCGCGTGGCCGGTAGTCCAAGCTGCAGTCCTAAATCGTTCGGAGGATGTTCCAACGCTTGCGCAAGTGTGGCGCTTCGCATTCCTGTATTTGTTGTTTGGCTTTCCGATCGTACTCGTTCTTTGTTTCGTCACAGGTTTCCCCGTGTGGCTTTATTTTGACTCACGCAAATGCCGGAAGGCACATCACGCGGCGCTTGCGGGAGCGATCGCGGGTCTCTTTGCGGCGCTGATTGTGGTTGGGTTTGTGCTGCTTTCTGCTTGGAGCGGCAGCTACAGCGAAGCGACGAATGCGGGAGATATTTACATTGATGGTATGCCGACGCAGTTGGCTTGGTGGGCCCACTTGCGTTTGGTGTTAGCTGCGACCGCCATTGGAGCAATGTCCGGGTTAGGCGCATGGATAGCCGTCCTTAAGCGTCGGTAGGCGGGCATGGATTTTGGGGCGGCAATGCGCCGTTTGACAGGTCTGTGCCATCCCACTAGAACCCGCCCCTCGCTCAGGGATTTCCTTGGCGAATGGAAGCACCCGTGGCGGGGAAGCCCCCGCCTGTCGGCCTCTCAATCTGGGGCAGAGGAGGGCAGCATTTCCTAGGCTTAACGTATTGATTTTATAGGAAAATTGCGAATGACGAAGCGACAGAGTTCCAAGCACAAGATCGACCGCCGTATTGGCGACAACCTCTGGGGCCGCCCGAAGAGCCCGCAGAACAAGCGCGAGTACGGCCCCGGTCAGCACGGCCAGCGCCGCAAGACGAAGACGTCGGACTACGGCGTGCAGCTGAAGGCCAAGCAGACGCTTAAGGGCTATTACGGCAACATCACCGAGCGGCAGTTCCGCAAGATCTACGCTGAGGCTCAGCGCCGTCGCGGCGACACGGGTGAGAACATCATCGGCTTGCTTGAGCGCCGTCTGGATGCGGTCGTCTATCGCGCGAAGTTCGTGCCGACGGTCTTTGCGTCGCGCCAGTTCGTGAACCACGGCCACATCAACGTGAACGGCCGCCGGGTGAACATCCCGAGCTATGTCGTCAAGGAAGGCGACGTGATCTCGGTGCGCGACAAGGCGCGCGATATGGAGCTGGTTGCGGTCGCGATCCAGCTGCCGGAGCGCGACGTGCCGGACTATCTCGAGGTCGATCACTCGAAGCTGACCGCGAAGTTCACGCGCACGCCGAAACTCTCGGACGTGCCCTATCCCGTGAAGATGGAACCGAACCTGGTCGTCGAGTTCTATTCGCGCTAATCTGTAGGCTCGACCCACGGGGGAGCCGCAATGATTACGTCCCTGTTTTTTGCGGCGGTGCTGGCAAGCGCCGCCGCGGTCAGTCCCTGCGATCTCGCCACGGGGGATGAGATCGATCGCGTTCTGCGTGGCGCTGCGGTCGACGTGCCGGTGTCCGAGATGGGCGAAGAGACGGCGCCGTATTGTCTTTGGGCGACTGCTGGGCGCGCCGTCGAGGTCAAGCTTTCCATCTGGGGCGCTGACGAGTTGCCGGTGCTCGATATGCCGGATGCCTCGACCTATTTTCTAAAACTCCATTCGGAAGCCACGGCAAACGGTCGCGTGACGCCGCTTGCCGGATTGGGGGAGAGGGCGTTTGCCGCCGATCTCTATCCGAAAGCCAACGGCCGGGCCGACGGAACTATCGTGGTCTTGAAGGCCGGACGCGTGCTTGTTTTCGATTGCACGGACGTCGTTTCGCGCGACGCGCAAGCTTTCGCGGCGAGTGTCGTGGCGCGGCTCTAAGACGCCAACGCTCGGCTGAACATTTCGGCGTCTACGTTGCCGCCCGAGAGAACCACGGCGATCGTTTTGCCGCGCGCGTCGATCTTGTTCGCGAGGAGCGCTGCGAACGCTGCGGCGCCGCCGGGTTCGACGACGAGTTTCAAATTGTAGAACGCGTGCGCCATGGCGCGAAGCGCCTCGTCGTCGGTCACGCTCAAAGCCTTTACAAGGCGTTGGATGATCGGGAACGTGAGTTCGCCGGGCATTTCCGTCATCAGCGCGTCGCAAATCGAGGCGGTCGTTCCCGTGTTTGCAACGCGCTTTCCGGCGACGAGCGAGCGGGCGGTGTCGTCGAACGCAGCAGGCTCGACGCCGTAGACTTGCGTTTGCGGCGACAGTTCCGCGAAGGCGCTGGCGATGCCTGCGGTGAGGCCACCGCCGGAGCAGGGCACCAACACGGCGTCGAACGTGATGCCTTGAGCCTTTGCGTCCTGCACGATCTCGAGGCCTGCGGTGCCTTGGCCGGCGATGATCCGGTAATCGTCGAACGGCGGCACCAGGGTCAGGCCACGTTCGTCTGCGATCTTCTTGCCTATTGCGACGCGGTCTTGGGTGAAGCGGTCGTAGAGGACCACTTCGGCGCCGTAGCCCTTCGTGTTTTCGATTTTGAGTTTCGGCGCGTCGGCCGGCATGACGATGACGGCGCTGGAGCCCAAGTCGCGTGCGGCTGCTGCCACGGCTTGCGCGTGATTGCCGGAGGAGTAGGCGACGACCCCGCGTTTGCGCTCGTCGGCGTCGAGCAAGGTCATGCGGCTCACGGCGCCGCGGAACTTGAACGAGCCTGTGCGCTGGAGCACTTCGGGTTTGACGAAGATGCGGCCGCCGGTTGCTTCGGTTGCGGCGCGCGCCTCAAGCAAGGGCGTGCGAATGGCACGGCCGCGGATGCGCTCCGCAGCCGCTTCGATGTCGGCGAGCGTAACGCTCACGCGGCTTCGAGCTTGATGCCTTGTTCTTCGAGGAACGGACGCAACTCGCCGCTCTCAAACATCTCTTTGATGATGTCGCAGCCGCCGACGAATTCACCCTTCACATAGAGCTGCGGGATCGTCGGCCAGTTCGAAAAATCTTTGATGCCTTGGCGGATTTCGGCATCGGCCAGCACGTTCACACTTTTGTACTTCACGCCGACGTGGTCGAGGATGTGAATGACGGTCGCCGAGAAGCCGCATTGCGGCACCGCGGGCGTACCCTTCATGAACAGCACGATGTCGTTCGAGGCGATGTCGGCTTTGATGCGGTCGGTGGCGGACATGGGGCAATTCCTTTGTTCGGCAAAGACATAAGGTTGGGGCCGATTGGCGTCAAGAAATGGCAGGCTCTACCGCAATTCCGGCGGCAAACGGCCTCAATCTCATGCGATGGAGAGGAGCCTAACTAGCGTCGGGTCGCGAAACGGAACAGACACGTGCAAATCGCGATAATTATCCAACCACCAGCGAAGACTGGAAGCAATATTGGTAGCATACTTCCGATCTCGTGAATTGTCGCCAACGTGAGTATCGCGGTGAGCATTCCACCCGCCGTCACCTCTAACGAGCGTTGCCAGATCGGGACCTGCTTGAGATGTTTCAGGTCCGCAAGAATGTTGGTTTGCGGATTGCCGCGCGCGACCCGCCAACGCTTGAAAACAGCACCGGCTGTGACCACAGCAAAAAGCGGTATCAGCACGGAGACGACACTGCCAACGCCGCCGATGGTTTGACCGAGGAACTCAGCTGCGATCAAAAGTGCGACCAGCCCAACATAGGCGATCGCTTTTTGTAGGATCGTTAGGTTGGGCACGTCCTCAATCATCTGAGGCACCTCGACTAAGTGGGCGCAGATGTTTGCAACGCGAGAGCGTGCAACTCGCCGCCCATGCGGCCCTTCAGCGCTGCATAAACCATTTGGTGCTGTTGGACGCGGGTTTTGCCCTTGAAGGCGGCCGAGATCACTTCGGCGGCGTAGTGGTCGCCGTCGCCCGCGAGGTCGCGGATCGTGACCTTTGCGTCGGGGAGCGCTTCTTTGATCAAGCGCTCGATATCGCCAGCGTTCATGGGCATAGACGTAACCTAGGCGGCGCCCATGAGTTTTGGTAGCCACGCTTCGTTCAATTCGCGCAGGCGCGCCGTCGGGAACGGGTCTTCGCCGTCGAGTTTCAGGGCGTTTGCGCCGGTCAGGCCGAGTTTCAATGCGGGCACGCCGGCGAGCTTCGCGTCGGAGAGGATGCGGTCGGCGTCAGCTGCGGGCACAGTAACCACGTAGCGCGATTGGTCTTCGCCGAACCAAAAGGCGTGGCGCGCGATCCCGGCCGGCGTGTTCAGCGTCGCGCCGATGCCGGACGACATCGCCATCTCGGCGATTGCGACGGCCAGGCCGCCGTCGGAGCAATCGTGCACAGCGGTGACGCGGCGTTCTTCGATGAGGGTGCGAACGAACTCGCCGTTCTTGCGTTCGACTCTGAGATCGAGCGGCGGCGGTGGACCTTCTTCTAAGCCGTGGGTTTCGCGCAGATAGATCGACTGGCCCAGATGGCCGTGCGTGGTGCCGATGACAAGGATCGTTTCGCCCGCAGCTTTGAACGGGATCGTCGCGTGCTTCGTGACGTCTTTTAGCAGGCCGACGCCGCCGATGGTGGGCGTGGGCAAGATCGCTTGGCCGTTGGTCTCGTTATAGAGCGAGACGTTGCCGGAGACGACGGGGAAGTCCAGCGCGCGACAGGCGTCGCCGATACCGCGAACGGCGAGCACGAACTGGCCCATGATCTCAGGGCGCTGCGGGTTGCCGAAGTTAAGGTTGTCGGTGATTGCCAGCGGCGTCGCGCCGACGGCAGTCAAGTTGCGCCAGACTTCGGCGACGGCTTGCGCGCCGCCGATGTAGGGATCGGCTTGCACGTAACGCGGGGTGACGTCGCATTTCGTTGCGATTGCTTTTGTCGTTCCGTGGATGCGTACGATCGCGGCGTCGCCGCCTGGACGCTGTACGGTGTCGGCCATCACGGTTGAATCGTATTGCTCGTAAATCCAGCGGCGGCTTGCCAGATCTGGCGTGGCGACGAGCTTGGCCAGCGCTTCTGTTATCGACTTCGGTTCGGGGATGTCGCCCAGCGCCTTGGGACGCGGTGGTTCGGTCCACGGGCGTTCGTAGAGCGGGGCTTCGTCGGCGAGTGCGGCCACCGGAATATCGGCAACCGTTTCGCCCTTGAACTTCAGGACAAGTCGCTTTGTGTCGGTCGTGACGCCGATGACCGCGAAGTCGAGTTCCCATTTCTTGAAGATCTTTTCGGCCTCGGGTTCACGGCCAGGCTTCAAGACCATGAGCATGCGCTCCTGACTTTCGGAGAGCATCATTTCGTACGGCGTCATTCCTTTTTCACGGCAGGGGACCTTGTCGAGATCGAGTTCGATACCGGAACCGCCTTTGTCTGCCATCTCGCACGACGAAGACGTGAGGCCGGCTGCGCCCATATCCTGAATGCCGACGATGGCGTCGGTTGCCATGAGTTCGAGGCACGCTTCAAGCAACAACTTTTCTGTGAACGGATCGCCGACTTGAACGGTGGGGCGCTTTTCGTCGGACGCGTCGTCGAACTCGGCGGATGCCATCGTTGCGCCGTGGATGCCGTCGCGGCCTGTCTTCGACCCGACGTAGACGACCGGATTGCCCGAACCCTTTGCGGCGGAAAGGAAAATCTTGTTCGTCTTGGCGAGGCCTACGCACATCGCGTTGACCAGGATGTTGCCGTTGTAGGCTTTGTGGAAATTCACTTCGCCCGCGACCGTCGGCACGCCCATGCAGTTGCCGTAGCCGCCGATGCCGGCGACCACGCCGGAAACGAGATGTTGCGTCTTAGGATGGTTGGATTCGCCGAAGCGCAGCGCGTTCAACATCGCAATGGGGCGTGCGCCCATTGTGAAGACATCGCGCATGATGCCGCCAACGCCGGTCGCCGCGCCCTGATAGGGCTCGATGAACGAGGGATGGTTGTGGCTTTCCATTTTGAAGATGATCGCGTCGCCGTCGCCAATGTCGATGACGCCCGCGTTCTCGCCCGGGCCTTGGATGACCCATGGCGCGCTCGTCGGCAGCTTGCGCAAGTGAACGCGCGAGGATTTGTAGGAGCAGTGCTCGCTCCACATCACCGAGAAGATGCCGAGCTCGGTCAAATTCGGTGCGCGGTTCAAGACGCGCAGAACGTGCTTCCACTCGTCTTCGGAAAGGCCGTGGTCGATCGCGTGCGTGAGGGTTGCTTCGGTCACGAGAGGGCGCTCACCAAGCTGTCGAAGATTGCTTTGCCGTCTGTGCAACCCAAGAGCGGATCCGCGTGGCGTTCGGGGTGCGGCATAAGCCCCAAGATCGTGCGCTTGTCGTTGAAGATGCCGGCGATGTTGCGCGCGGCGCCGTTCGGGTTTTCACCCTCAACATAGCGGAAGGCGACTTGGCCTTCGCCTTCGATACGGTCCAGCGTTTCCTTGTCGGCGTAGTAGTTGCCGTCGCCGTGAGCGACCGGAATGTTGATCACCTGGCCGGGCTTGTAGCGCGCGGTGAACATGGTGTTCGCGCCTTCCACGGTCATGTGCACGTCACGTGAGGAGAACTTCAGGTGTGCGTTACGCATCAGTACGCCGGGTAACAAACCCGTCTCGCAGAGGACTTGGAATCCGTTGCAGATGCCGAGGACCGGCGTGCCTTTTTTTGCGCGCGCGATGACGTCGCGCATAATCGGCGAGTGGGCCGCCATCGCGCCGCAGCGCAGATAGTCGCCGTAGGAGAAGCCGCCAGGCAGCACGATCAAGTCGAGATCGTCGGGCAGGCTTGCGTCCTGGTGCCAAACCATCTTGGGCGGCGAACCGTTCGCTTGAGTGAGGGCGGTTGCGACGTCACGGTCGCAATTGGAGGCGGGGAAGACGACAACGGCCGCTTTCACGGGCGTGATTCTCCTCAAGGGCCTTGGAGGCGGGTTACATAGCCATTCGACGGCGGAAAGGCGAGGGTGAGACACCTGCTACGTGGCGTCGCGCGCATAAAAAAAGGGCCGGTTTGTCACCGGCCCTCGAATGCTCCCCAGCAAGGTTTGCGGTCAGCTGGTCAGCGCTTGCGGCTGCTTCATGTAGTCGTTCAGGCGCTCTTGCAGTTTGCGGCTGATGTCGGCGCCCCAGCTGCGGCCAATCTCGGAGATTTCGCGCTGCAATTCGGCTTGGTTTTCACGCAGGTGGCGGCCAGCCGGCGAACGGTGGAAGGCCGCGATCTCGCGCATCTCGGCGGCGGTGAAGCGGCGCGCCCAGGCACCCGCCATCTGCGAGAGCAACCGGTTCACGCCATGCGTCATTTCCGTGCGCATCGAGCTTTCGATGATGCGGCGCGTGTCCGACGTGATCGACGGGAACTGCAATTGCAGGGCCGCCATCTGTGCCGGAATTACGCGGTCGATTTGTTCCATGACCGACTTGCGGCCGCCCATGGCCTCAAGCAGATCAGTCGCCGCAACTACGCGTGCCTTCATTTCAGCCTGAGCGACCGGCGCATTCGCCGTAGGTGCCGCCGTGGCTACAAACGGCGACACCAACATCGCAAGGCACAGCACGCTTAAGACGAAGATGGAGTTCGTCATCAGCCCCTACCCAGTTTTTACGTTTACTTACCCATTCTTCCTGCTGGCCGAGCGCTTCCCACGGCGTTCGGCTGTCTTCACGTCATTTCAATTCAATCGCGTAGTTCTCGATCACGGTGTTTGCGAGAAGCTTTTCACACATCTCAGATAGCTTAGAACGTGCACGGGCCTGATCGGTTTCCGCAAGTTCGATTTCGATCACTTTGCCTTGACGAACGTCGCTGACATTTTCGAATCCCAAACGACCGAGAGCTTGTCCGATCGCTTTCCCTTGCGGATCGAGAACTCCCGATTTCAGCATCACGGTAACGCGCGCTTTCATTTGACGAGCACTGGTCCTTTTCGTTCCGGATTTTGCACTTCGGTCAAAATACCCAACCGTCTTGCGACTTCACTATACGCTTCCGTGACACCACCCAGATCTCTGCGGAACCGATCTTTGTCCAACTTTTCGTTGGTTCGGATATCCCATAGCCGCATCGAATCCGGACTGATTTCGTCAGCGAGAATGACACGCATCATGTCTTGTTCCCAGTGCCTTCCGAATTCAATTTTGAAATCCACAAGTCTAATCCCCACACCGAGGAACAACCCTGAGAGGAAGTCGTTGATTCGAATCGCCAGCGCAGTGATGTCATCAAGTTCTTGCGGTGTCGCCCAACCAAATGCCGTGATGTGTTCCTCGGTCACCATCGGATCGTGCAACTTGTCGTTCTTCAGGAACAATTCGATAATCGATCGCGGGAGTGCCGACCCTTCATCAAGGCCCAGACGTTGTGCCAGCGATCCGGCAGCGACATTTCGCACGACAACTTCGAGGGGAATTATTTCGACAGCGCGGATCAATTGCTCGCGCATGTTCAAGCGGCGGATGAAGTGATTGGGCACGCCGATCTGCGTGAGCTGCGTCATTAGGTATTCGCAGATGCGGTTGTTGAGGACCCCTTTGCCCTCAAGGACGGCTTTCTTGGTCGCATCGAAGGCGGTCGTATCGTCCTTGAAGTATTGGATCAGCGTGTCGGGCTCTGGACCCTCGTAGAGGATCTTCCCCTTGCCCTCATAAACGAGCTTGCGGTTTTTCATCTGCCTATCCGGGTTTGCGGCCTTCGCAATTGGCCCATGCCATTAATGGCTAAGCGCCCGCATAAGGGTGTTGAATGACCCTCAGCGAGCGCTATCTGACAGTAGCGCAAATGCGGCCTTTGGCACAATGCGGGGCGTTGCGCGATATGTCGCCGTTGACCTAGTGTCCGCCCAAACGCTCAAGGAGAAGAAGATGTCCGGTTTCGACAAGCGCCGCGAGGGCTACGAGAGTAAATTCGCCCACGACGAAGACCTGAAATTCAAGGCGACAGCGCGCCGGAATAAGCTCTTGGGATTGTGGGCGGCCGAGAAGATGGGCCTTTCGGGTGAGGCTGCGGACGCCTACGCGAAAGAGGTCGTGAAAGCCGATTTCGAAGAGGCTGGCGACGAAGACGTTTTCCGCAAGGTGCGTGGTGATTTGGACGCCAAGAAAGTGGCTGTTTCGGATCACCAGATCCGGCGCGAGATGGAAGACTTGATGGCGACCGCCGTCGAGCAAATCATGTCGACGAAATAGCGCGACCAGCAGGCGAATTTCCGGTTATTGTTCTCCCCAGATTATTTCAGGGGACGCGATGATGCGTGCATTCGCCTTTGGGGTGTTGAGCCTGGCTCTGACGGTAGCCGCCGCGGCTGACGCCGGGTGGGGTTACTACGGCGGCGATCAAGGGGGCACGCGCTATAGCGCGGCGGCGCAGATCACGCCCGCGAATGTCGACGATCTGATTCCGATTTGGACGTACTCGACCGGCGACATCGCGAAGCGCGATGCGAAGACGATGCGGCGGACGAAGTTCGAAGCGACGCCGATTTTGGTCGGCGACAAGCTGGTGCTGTGTTCGTCGTTCAACGAAGTGATCGCGCTCGACCCGGAGACCGGTAAGGAGCTCTGGCGGTTCGATCCGAAAATTCCGACGGAGAAGGTCGGGCCTGCGAACAAGTTCAATTGCCGTGGCGTTACGCATTGGGCGTTCTCGGGTGATGCCCTCTCGTCTCCTGTGGCTTGCCCTGACCGCGTACTCGCTGCAACCAACGACGGGCGGTTGCTGGCGCTCGACATCAATACCGGCAAACCCTGCGCGGGCTTCGGCATCAACGGCGAAGTGAAAATCGATGCCGGCATGGCGCTGGAGTGGCCCGGCGAGTTTCAGATCACATCGGCACCCGTCGCGGTCGGTGGGGTGGTGATCGTGGGATCGGCGATCGGTGACAATGCGCGCGTCGTGGCGCCCAAAGGCACAGTGCGTGCATTTGATGTGGTGACCGGCGCGCCGAAATGGACGTGGGATCCGGTGCCGCGCGATCCGAACGATCCGGCAGCCAAAACCTGGGGCGACGGTTACAAGGACGTCGGCCACGCGAACGTGTGGGCACCTATGTCGGTGGACGAGAAGCGCGGGCTGTTGTTCTTGCCCACGTCGTCGGCAAGTCCCGATTTCTTTGGCGGCTTGCGACCAGGGGATAACAAGCACTCGAACTCCGTTGTCGCGCTCAAGGCCGAAACCGGTGAATTCGTTTGGGCGTTTCAGACCGTTCATCACGACGTCTGGGACTACGACAATCCTGCGCAGCCGACGCTCGCAACCATCGACTACGACGGGGCGAAACGCGACGTCGTGATACAGCCGACAAAGCAGGGCTTCTTGTTCGTGCTGGATCGCGATACCGGCGTGCCTGTGTTTCCTGTTGAGGAGCGGCCGGTGCCGCAAGGCGGTGCTCCGGGCGAAGTGTTGTCGCCGACGCAACCGTTTCCGGCCGTCATTCCAGCGTTGGCGCCGCAGAAGATTTCAGCGGATGAGGCGTACGGGATCACGCCATGGGATCGCGAAGCTTGCCGCAAGCTGATCGCCGAGACGCGCAACGAGGGCCTTTACACGCCGCCGTCGGAGAAGGGGACGCTCATGTTTCCGTTCACGGGCGGCGGCATGAATTGGGGTGGCGTTGCGTTCGATCCGGTCAAGCAGGTCGTCTACGCGAATACCAGCCGGATGTTGCATCGGATTACGCTCTTTCCGGCGGCCGACTTCGACAAGTTGGACGAGAAGTTTCCCGACCGCGAAGTGTCGCCGCAACGCGGTGCCGCGTTCGGAATGATCCGCGATACGCTGTTGTCGCCGCTGGGACTGCCATGCAATCCCCCGCCGTGGGGCGTGCTTGCCGCCGTCGACATGAAGACGGGCAAGATCGCCTGGGAGTCGACGCTTGGGACAACGGAAGAACTCGCGCCGCTGAACATTGCACTCGCTACAGGCACGCCCTCGATCGGCGGGCCGTTGGTGACGGCGGGCGGGCTCGTGTTCATTGGCGCCACGGCGGACAGGTATTTGCGCGCGTTTGATACTGCGAGCGGTGCCGAGCTTTGGCAGGGCCGCTTGCCCGCGCCGGGTATTGCGACGCCGATGACTTATGAGTGGAAGGGGCGCCAGTTCGTCGTTATCGCCGCCGGCGGGCACGGTGATGTCGATGTGGCAGGCCGAAGCGATACATTCGTCGCGTTCGCTTTGGCAAAGCCCGGCGAGGCGGCCGGCACGTTCTGGTCGCGCAGGATCGACAAGCCCGGTGGGCGCATGTGGATCAACTTCGGGCTGATCTTCGTTGCGTCGCTGGTCGTTGTCGGTGGGCTGTGGTGGCTCGTTCGACGCTGGTGGTCAAGCAAGTAGCGTCTTAGCGACAAGCCCGAAGACGGCGCTGGCCCCAAGCAGAGCCAATATCGGCACCTTGAATCGGAGCAGTGCGAGAAGCGCTGCTGCGGCGATGGCAAGCGCTACCGGGTCGAGGGAAGCGAGGGCGGGGACCGCCACATGTAGCTGTCCCCAGTCGTGCGTTTCGACCTTCGCGAAAAGGACGTGCATCGCGAACCAGATCGCGAGGTTTAGGATCACGCCGACCACGGCCGCAGTAATCGCGGCGAGCGCTGCCGAAGCCGTGCGGTTTTCGCGCAGGCGTTCGGCGTAGGGCGCGCCCGCGAAGATCCAAAGGAACGAGGGCGCGAATGTGACCCAGAGCGTGATCGCGGCGCCCGCTATCCCTTGAAGCAGACCGCCTGTCCGGAAGCCCGCCAAGAAGCCCACGTGTTGGAGCATGAGGATCAGCGGTCCCGGCGTTGTCTCGGCGAGGGCTAAGCCTTCGAGCATCTCAGGCGCGGTCAGCCAATGGTAGGTCGCGACCGCTTCCTGCGCGACGTAGGCGAGGACGGCGTAGGCGCCGCCGAATGTCACGACCGACATCGTCGAGAAGAACGTCGCGAGTTTCGTGAAGACGCTTTGCGGGCCCAGCGCAAGCGCGATGGCGAGAACTGGCGCAAGCCAGATACCAATCCAGAGCAAGATCATCTTTGCGGTGCGGTAGCCCACCGTTTTCGTGTGTGGGAGGGCGCCGCTCGCGATCGCTTCGTCGATCGCGAAGCCGTTTCCGCTGGCGGTGTCGTTTGCAGTGTGACCTTTACTGCGGAATTGCTCGGGCGCGTAGTTCGCGCCAATGATGCCTGCGATCGCGGCGCCGAGAACGACAAGCGGGAAGGGGACGGCAAAGAAGAAGAGCGCGACGAAGGCTGCGGAGGCGATCCAAATCATCGCGGCACCTGTGAATGCGCGCTTGGCGATGCGCAGAATCGCTTCGATGACAATGGCGAGAACGGCCGCTTTCACGCCATAGAAGATCGCGTCCACGACCGCGAGATCGGCGTAGTTCACATAGAGGATGCTGAGTGTCAGCATCACCGCCGCGCCCGGCAATATGAAGAGGAGGCCCGCGGCGAGACCGCCCCTTATGCCGTGCATCAACCAGCCGACATAGGTTGCAAGCTGCTGCGCCTCGGGGCCGGGCAGGAGCATGCAATAGTTGAGCGCGTGGAAGTAGCGCGCGTCGCTGATCCAGCGTTTCTCCTCGACGAGGAGCTTGTGCATCAGCGCGATCTGGCCCGCCGGTCCCCCGAAATTCACGCAGCCGATATAGGCCCAGACCTTCAGCGCTTCGCGGAAGGTTGGGAGTTGCGTCATGCGTGGGGTCGCACCGCTAGAATCGGCTGCCGCGGTTGATTTGGATTTCTTGGGATGCGGCCATGATCAGCATGAAACCGACAAGGGCTGCGAAGAACGTGAAATAGAGACCCTGAATGCCTAGGGCGACGAGTAAGAAACCGATGGCGACGCCAATGTAGGCGGTGATCAGGCGGGCGCGACTCGTCGGCATGAAATTCGATAGGACGGCCGCCGTGATGTGGCCGCCGTCGAGCGGATAGCCGGGGAGCAGATTGAACAAGCCTAGAAAAATATTCACGTAGGCGAGGTTGCTGACAATCCAGTTGGCGCCTTCGACGTTCGCCGCGTACCAAAACAACGCAACGCCAATGAGCAGGTTCACGGCCGGACCCGCGAAAGAGACGACGACCTGCTGAAACGGCGTGCGGGGGTTGCCGAGCAGTCTGGCGTAGCCGCCGAAGAAGGTGAGCGTCACGTCGAGTGTGCGGATGTTGAAAAGCCAGCCGCCGAACGCGTGTCCCATCTCGTGAAGGTAAATGCAGAAGAAAAGAAGGACCGAAAATGTCGCCGAGTCGAGCGCGCCCTGGACGCCGCCATCGCGCAACCCGTCGACGACGTAGAACGCGGCAATCAGGAATAAGCTCACGTCCAGGCGGACCATGACCCCGAAGATCTTGCCCAGTGCGACTGGCGTTCCCATGCCCATGTGACGGCTCCTTTAGCCGAACACGCGGCGGAAGATCGTGTCGACGTGCTTCAGGTGATAGGCGAGATCGAACAGGCCTTCAAGTTCGCCGGCCGGCAACGCCTTTGTGACCTCGGCGTCCGCTTTCAGATTGTCCAGGAACGAGGCGCCGGTGCGGCCGTGGTGCATGTTCTGCCAAACCGGCATCGCGTTGCGCTGCACCAAGCGATAGGCGTCTTCGCGGGCAACGCCTTTTTGCGTGAGGGCCAGCATCACGCGCTGCGAATGGATGAGGCCGCCGAGCAGGTCCAGATTGCGCTGCATGCGTTCGGGATAGACGACCAGCTTTTCGATGACGTCGGCCAGGCGGTTTAGGGCGAAGTCGAGGGTGATCGTGGCGTCGGGGCCGATCATGCGTTCGACCGAGGAATGCGAGATGTCGCGTTCGTGCCAGAGCGCGACGTTCTCCATCGCGGGCTGCGCGTAGCTGCGCACCATGCGCGCGAGGCCGGTGAGGTTTTCCGTGAGCACCGGGTTGCGCTTGTGCGGCATCGCGGAGGAGCCCTTTTGGCCTTCGGAGAAATACTCCTCGGCCTCGAGCACCTCGGTGCGCTGCAGGTGACGGATTTCGGTGGCGACGTGTTCGACGGAACTCGCGACCACGGCGAGGGCTGCGAAGAAGGCGGCGTGGCGGTCGCGCGGGATCACTTGGGTGGAGATGGGTTCGGGTTTGAGGCCCAGTGCCTTTGCGACGTGTTCTTCGACGCGTGGGTCGACTTGCGCGAACGTGCCGACGGCGCCGGAGATGGCGCAGGTTGCGATCTCATCGCGCGCGGCGACGAGACGTTTCTTTGCGCGTTCGAATTCGACGTAGAAGCCCGCGAGCTTCACGCCGAACGTCGTGGGCTCGGCGTGGATGCCGTGGCTGCGGCCGATCGTGGCCGTCATTTTGTGTTCGAGCGCGCGCTTCTTGAGGGCGCCAAGCAGCTTGTCGGTGCCGGCGATCAGCAGATCGGTCGCGCGCTTCAGCTGCACGCTGAGGCACGTGTCCAACACGTCGCTGGAGGTCATGCCTTGGTGCACGAAGCGGGCGTCGGGGCCGACGAATTCGGCGAGGTGGGTCAGGAACGCGATGACGTCGTGCTTCACCTCGCGCTCGATCGCGTCGATCTTGGCGACGTCGAATTTTGCGGCGCCGCCTTTTTCCCAGATCGTCTTGGCGGCGGATTTTGGAATGACGCCGAGTTCGGCCAACGCGTCGGCCGCATGCGCCTCAATCTCGAACCAAATGCGGAATTTCGTCTCCGGCGACCAGATCGCCGTCATCTCGGGGCGGGAATAGCGTGGGATCATGCCACTGCTTTCAGCGATTCTTCCAAGATCGACAAGCCCTCTTCCAGTATTTTGTCCTCAACCGTTATCGGGACGAGGATGCGCACGCCATTGCCGTAAAGGCCGCAGGTGAGGAGGATTAGCCCGCGTTTCAGCGCTTCGGCGGTTAACTTCTTCGTGCGGTCGGGGTCGGGCTCGTGCGTGCCGCGGCTTTTGACGATGTCGAAGGCGACCATGGCGCCGAGGCCGCGGATGTCGTCCATCGGCGGCAGATCGTTACGCATCGACATTTGTTTCAGGCGCGCGACCAGCTTGTCACCGAGCGTCACGGCCTTATCGAGGATGTGCTCTTCCTTGATGACGTCGAGCACGGCGATGCCTGCCGCACAGGCGACCGGGTTGCCGGCGTAGGTGCCGCCGAGGCCGCCCGGGTCCGGCGCGTCCATCAGGCTTGCGCGGCCGATGACGGCCGAGAGCGGCATGCCGCCGGCGAGGCTTTTTGCTGTCGTGATCAGGTCTGGCTTCACGCCCGAGTGTTCGATCGCGAACAGCTTGCCGGTGCGCGCAAAGCCCGATTGGATTTCGTCGGCGATCAGCATGATGCCGTGCTTGTCGCAAACGGCGCGGAGCGCGCGCAGGAAGTCGAATGGCGCGGTGTAGAAGCCGCCTTCGCCCTGCACGGGTTCGATGATGATGGCGGCGATGCGCGTTGGTTCGGCGTCGTACTTAAAGAGGTTCTCGAGTGCGGCGAGTGCCTCGGCCGAGGTGTGGCCATGGCTCACCACCGGGAACGGCAAACGATAGACGTCGCCCGGCATGTCGCCGAAGCCTGCTTTGTACGGCACCACCTTGCCGGTCAGCGCCATGCCCATGAATGTGCGGCCGTGGAACGCGCCGGAGAAGCTGACCACGCCGGAGCGCTTCGTCGCATAGCGCGCGATCTTGACGGCATTCTCGACGGCTTCCGCGCCTGTCGTGAAGAAGATCGTTTTCGCGGCGCCTTCGATCGGCGCTGCCGCGTTCAGTTTCTCCGCGAGTGCCACGTAGCTCTCGTACGCGTTGACCTGAAACGCGGTGTGCAGCGCTTGTCCCATCTGCGCTTCGATCGCCTTCATCACCTTCGGATGGCGGTGGCCGGTGTTCTGCACGCCGATGCCGCCGACGAAGTCGATGTAGCGCTTGCCCTCGACGTCCCAGATTTCCGCGTTCAGCGCGCGCGCCGCAAAAACGGGATGCGCGGTGTTCACGCCGCGCGGAACGGCGGCTTGGCGGCGGGCGAGCAGTTCGGCGTTCGTGGTCATTTCTTCGCGGCCTCGCGTTCTTCGATTTCTCTCGCGCGCTTGAACGACGGGCGGGCTTGGGCGCGTTCGGCGTAGGCGACGAAGGCCGGACGTTTGTCGATCATGCCGAACTGCATGCCGAAGCCGAGGCCGGAGGCGAGGTAAAGATCGGCTGCCGTGAATTGCTCGCCGAAGAGCCAAGGACCCGGTTTCATCGCGGCTTCGAGCGCCCCGAGCGCTCGGTCGTAGTCGCCCCAACCGGCTGAGAAGCTGTTCGGCTTGGTACCCAAACGTTTTTCCATCATGACGGGCTCGATCGTCGTTGCGTCGAACATCAGCCATTGCAGGAAACGACCGCGGTTCTTGTCCGTGGGCAGCGGCGCCAGCTTTGTCTGCGGGAATTTGTCTGCGACGTAGAGTAGGATCGCCGCGGTCTCGCCGAAACCGACACCTTGATCCTCGAAGCCGGCGACTTTGCCCATCGGGTTGATCTTCTTGTAGGCATCGCTCGGGTGGCCTGGTTCGCGGATGTTCACGCGCACGAGCTCGTACGGTTGGCCAACCTCTTCCATCATCCAGAGCGACGTGAACGCGCGCGTTTGCGGGCAGTAGTAGAGTTTCATTTGGTCCTCACTTTCGGTCGGCTTTTTGACGTTGGTGCTATTGGCTTGCGGCCGCGAACCTTGCTCCAATATTCCTCCGCGACGTCGGCATCGATTTCGACGGGTATGGAACTTGGGTAAAGCCTATCGCGGCCATCTTTGTGCGGCCCCGATATCCAATAGCTGTCGCCGGATTCGACTTCGAAGTAATTGGATTTGAAGCCTGAGCCCTTCTTACTTTGGAACCGTTTTCCTTTGTAGTAGAGCATTTTTCCAGAGTTAGAGAACGTGACGCGGCCGATCCACGCCGGGCCGGTTAGTCCCTCGGACTTGTCTTCAATGTACATGATGCGCGTTTTGACAACGCTCACGTTCCAATGCCTCCCATCGCCAGATATTTCACTTCGAGGAAATCCTCGATGCCGTATTTCGAGCCTTCGCGGCCGATGCCGCTTTCTTTCATGCCGCCGAACGGGGCCACTTCCGTTGAGATGATGCCTTCGTTGATGCCGACGATGCCGTATTCGAGCGCCTCTGCGACGCGCCAGACGCGGCCCAGGTCGCGTGCGTAGAAGTATGCGGCGAGGCCGTATTCGGTGTCGTTGGCGAGGCGGATTGCGTCGGCTTCGGATTTGAAGCGGAACAGCGTTGCGACGGGGCCGAAGATTTCTTCCTGGGCGATCGCCATTTGCGTGTTCACTTCGGTCAAGACCGTCGGCTCGAAGAACGTGTGGCCGAGCGCGTGGCGCTTGCCGCCAGTCGTGATCTTCGCGCCTTTCGAGGTTGCGTCTTTGATCAGCCGCTCGACCTTTTCGACAGCTTCCATGTTGATCAGCGGGCCTTGCATGACGGCGTCGCCTAAACCGTCGCCGACTTTGAGAGCGGCTGTCGCGGCGGAGAGCTTTTGCGCGAATGCATCGTAGACCTTGTCCTGCACGAACAAGCGGTTCGCGCAGACGCAGGTTTGGCCCATGTTCCGGAACTTCGAAAGCATGGCGCCCGCGACTGCGGCGTCGATGTCCGCATCATCAAAGACGATGAAGGGTGCGTTGCCGCCAAGCTCGAGCGAGACCTTTTTCACGGTCGAGGCGCATTGGCGCATCAGAAGCTTCCCTATCTCGGTCGAACCTGTGAACGAGAATTTGCGCACGATTGCGTTGCCCGTCATCTCCTGGCCGACGCGCGACGAATGCTTCGTCGTCACGATGTTGAAGATGCCCTTCGGGATTCCCGCTCGCTCCGCCAACACGGCGAGCGCGATGGCGGACAGCGGCGTTTCCGCTGGTGGTTTGATCACGATGGGGCAGCCGGCGGCGAGTGCGGGGCCGCATTTGCGCGTGATCATCGCGTTCGGGAAGTTCCACGGTGTGATCGCGGCGACGACGCCGATCGGCTGTTTCAAGACGATGATGCGGCGGCCGGCTTGGGTTTGCGGGATGACATCGCCGTAGATGCGCTTGCCTTCCTCGGCGAACCATTCGATGAACGAGGCGCCATAGGCGACTTCACCGCGCGACTCGGCCAGCGGTTTGCCCTGCTCCGACGTCATGATGACGGCGAGGTCTTCCTGGTTCGCCATCATCAGGTCGAACCATTTGCGCAAGATCTGCGCGCGTTCCTTCGCGGTCTTTGCGGCCCATGCGGGCCATGCTGCGTCTGCCGCTTCGATCGCGCGACGCGTTTCGCCTTCCGTCATGTCGGGCAGGCGCGCAAGTACGACGCCGTCCGCTGGGTTCGTCACTGCGAACGTTTCACCTGAATCAGCGCTCGCCCATTCGCCGTTGATGTAGGCCTTATCGCGTAGAAGTTGCGGATCTTTCAGGCGCATTGGCGGTTCTCCCGAGGGCATTCGTGAACGGTCTTTTAGACCCTTCCACCTGTCTTGCGGAAGGTGGGGGCGGCGTGCAAGTTGCGCGCTCTTTTCCGGCACTTTCTAGGATCAGTTTATGCGCCTCTTGGGCATTGTGGTCATGAGTTCATTGCTCACCATCGTTTCGGCCTGCGCAACGATCGACGGTATGAATCCGTTCGGTTCGTCGAAGACAGGCGTCACGGCCGCAACCGCGACGTCGACGACGCCCGGCCTCGCGATCGACCGCAAGACCGGATACCCGCCCTACGCCATGATGAAGGGAACCGTCCTCATCGCGCCGCACGGCGGCAAGCGCACCGACTACTATTTCTGGCTGAACGAGAAGAACACCGAGAACGTCGTCCGGTACCTCGAAGAGGAAAACAAATACGCGGCCGAGGTGTTACAGCCGACCGCCGATCTGCAGAAGACGCTGCGCGATGAGATTCGCGCGCGGGCCGGGGCAGTGCAGGGAACGCCGCCGTTCAAGGACGGCGGTTATTGGTACTATGAGCGCTATGCGGCGGGAGCGGACTACCCGGTAATCGCACGGCGCAAGGGTTCTATGGAGGCGCCGGAGGAAATTCTGCTCGACGGGCAACTCGAAGGGCCACGCCGGCAGCAGTTCAAGGTCAACAATTATGGTGCTTCGCCGGATGGGAACATCTTCGCCTATGCCGTCGACTACGCGGGCGACCGTTGGCACAACATCATTCTGCGCGACATGCGGACCGGCACGACGCTGGCGGATAAGATCGAATACGCGGCCTCGGATTTTGCGTTCGCAAGCGACAACAAGACGTTTTTCTACCTGAAGCTCCAGGCGGGAACGGCGCGCGCCTACAAGCTGATGCGCCATGTCGTCGGTACGGACGCAAAGACCGACAAAGCTGTCTTTGAGGAGAAGGATCAGCAGTTCGAGGTGGGGCTGAAGGCTTCTAAGGGCGGGCGCGTGCTGCTCTTGACCAGCGATCAGACGAACACTTCCGAAGTGCGGATGCTCGACGCCACGAAGCCCGAAGGAACGTGGGCGGTGATCAAGCCGCGCGCCAAGGGCGTTCGCTACTACGCGGAAGAGACCGGCGGCACGCTCTACATCCGCACAAATCTGCAAGCGCCGGATTTTCGCATCGTCAAAGCCGCGTTGGCGACGCCGTCGCAATGGAGCGAAGTCGTTCCTGTGCAGCCGGGTGTCTTCATCGAAGCGTTCGATGTCGTTGCCGGCTCGATCGCGCTCGACGAGTATGCGAAGGGCGGGCCGCGCATACGCCTTG
The DNA here is from genome assembly GCA_044220975.1 of Micropepsaceae bacterium. Classification (GTDB taxonomy): domain Bacteria; phylum Pseudomonadota; class Alphaproteobacteria; order Micropepsales; family Micropepsaceae; genus SZUA-430. Next base: position 76,100 of record JBGAPZ010000013.1, read on the forward strand.
TCGATCTGAAGACGGGGAACGAGAAATACGTGCCCGGGGATGCACCGGCCGGCCACATCGCCTTCGCCGATACGTTCAACTTCCCGGCGCTTCGCAACGTCGACGACAAGGCGACGAGCTTACGCTACGCGTTCTCGTCGCCCGTGAATCCGGACACGATCTACGACTACGACATCGCGACCGGCACGAAGAAGATCGTGCAGAAGCTTTCCGTACCCGGGTTCAATCCGGCAGCCTATGCGATCGAACGCGTCATGGCGCCGGCGAGCGACGGCAAGCAAATTCCGATCACGATTGCGTACCGGCGCGACAAGTTCGAGCGCGGCCGAAATCCTGTGTTGGTTTACGGCTACGGTTCCTACGGCTCCAGCAACGAGCCGGTGTTCAAGGCGCGTTGGCCGAGCATGATCGATCGCGGCTTTGTGGTTGCTTATGCGCATGTGCGCGGCGGGCATGAATTCGGCGAGGCCTGGTATCAGGACGGGAAACTGCGCAACAAGAAGAACACGTTCACGGACTTCATCGCGGCGACCGAATATCTGGGCGAGGAAGTGGGCGATCGGAAGCGGATGTTCGCAATGGGACGTAGCGCCGGCGGGCTTTTGATGGGCGCAATCGCGAACATGCGGCCGGAGCTCTACAAGGGCATCGTGGCCGGCGTGCCGTTCGTCGACGTGGTGACGACCATGCTGGATGAATCCATTCCGCTGACAACGTTCGAGTACGAGGAATGGGGCAATCCGGCGGAGCCTGGCGACTATCAATACATGCTCAGCTATTCGCCGTACGATCAGGTGGACAAGCGCGCCTATCCCGCCATGCTGGTGCTGGCCGGCTACAATGACAGCCAAGTCGGTTATTTCGAACCGGCGAAGTGGGTCGCGAAATTGCGGCGTATGAAGACGGATCAGAACCCATTGCTCTTCCGGACAAACATGACCGCGGGACACTCCGGCGATTCAGGGCGCTATGGCCGCGTCGAAGAAGACGCGCTGATCGGTGCGTTCCTACTCGATCAAGCGGGGATGAACCCCGGAAATAAGACGGCGAGTAAGTAAGCAGTCTCTATTTAGGCTGGGGCGGGCCTCTTAGCGCTGAGGCCAGATGTTCCAACACTTTCGGCCAGCCGTCTGTACGGGCGGCGTTGTTGCCGTCGTCAGTGCCGCCGAGGCTGTCGAGTTTGTCGTAGTTCGGGTTCGTTTTTTCGACAGGTAGGCCCATGACGGCGTGGCCCGCGTTGTCGTAGCTGAGGATCGTGACGATCGGGCCTGCCTTCGCTTCGGCGCGGGCCTTGACCCGATCGGCCATCGGGCATGACGGCCAGAGCGTGTCGGCCTTTCCGCAAATCAGGAGAATGGCTGCCTTGCTCTGCTCGATCGGGATGATTGCGTTTTCGTGTTGAGCAAGCGCTTCAAGGCCGGCGAGGTAGACGTCCGCGATCGGCCCGCCAAACTTTTTCGGTTGGCCATAGGGGAGAAACGGGATCGCTTTGCCGGCGAGGCTCCACGATCCATTCGGCGGATTGACGATCATGTTGACGATGTTGAAGTCGATGCCCTGCCAGGCGACGTTGGACGGCATGCCGGCAACGATCGCGCGTAGCTCAGGATGGCGCGTTGCGACGATGAGCGCGGCCTCTGCTCCCTTAGAGCCACCGACGATTGCGATGCGCTCTGCGTCGACTTCGCCTTGTGCCTTCAGCCAATCGATTGCGCGATCGAAAGTTTCGAGGGCCACCAGTTCGAGTTTCTTCGGCTGGCCGGGTGCAGCGAAGTACGACGCGTGCAGGACGGCATAGCCTTCGGCTTGCAACGCTTTCGCCATGCGTCCTGCGCCGAGTCCTAAGCCGCCTTCGGAGCCGCCGAGCAACACGATACCCGCATGTTTTCCGTCGCCACGCGGCGAATAGTAGTTGGCGACGAGGCCGTTGTCGGTGATGCGACGGCCTTCGGGTGCAGGGTCGGCGACCGTGACTTCGGGGGCGAACGGGTTCAAGGCCCAGATCGCACCGACGCCGGCGATGGCGAGGATCACGATGACGAGCAGCGTGATGAAGAGAAACCGGATGATGCGCATGTGAGCGACCCCTAGGTTGACGTTGCAGGGATGACGACCACGGTTGGTTCAACAAAGATGGCGGCCAACGTCAAAAGCAGCCCGACGAGCGAGATCAACCACACGAGCGTGCGCACGACGGGGACGCCGAAAGCGTAAAGCGGGACGTAGACGATGCGGGCGGCGAGGTAGACTTGCGTTCCGACCACAGTTATCCAACTGAAGCGATCCGTCGCGTGCGCTGTCAGAACGGCGACGGCGAAGAACGGAAACGTTTCCATGAAATTGCGGAAGGCGCGATCGAGGCGCCCGGCGACGGCGCCGACGGGCGGCGGCTCCTTGTCGCGCGCGCCGACATTCCAGGCGAGACCGCGTTGCGAGTTGCCCGTGCGAGCCGCGATAAGGAGTTGCAACAGGCCCAACACGACGGCGAAGCCCAGCATCGTGAACTCGACGGACAGGCCGGCAAGGGAGAAGTTGGGCAAGAAACTGCTTAGTGTGTCGAGCCAACCGTTGATCGCATCCATCACCGCATCCCCCTCAAAGACTAGATGTGTCACCGTGTTATGCCCGTACGGCCGCGGTCAAGAGCGCGCATCGCCGCCCGGCGGGTACACGGGCATTAAGTGTCCGTGCTGCCGCACGGATCGCGCAGTCACCGCACTTTTGTCGCGAGCGGTCGCGCGTGCTGCAGTAGGGCGGCGAGCGTGCGGCCCGGTTCTTCGATCATGGGCAGATGCGCCGAATTCTCGAACCACACGGCAATCTTTTTCGGCGCCTGCACGCGTTGCAGCCACGCGTCCGCGATCGTTGCAGGCACCATGTTGTCGTGACGGCCTAGGAAGAAGATCAGCGGCACGTCAACGCGCTTGAGCTTCATGAATGTGAGATCGGAGAGGCGCGGGATCAACGTCTGCACCGTGAACGCGCTTCCATCGCCCCAAGCTTTGCGGTCCGCAGGCGTATATTCGGGCGAAAGACGCGTGGCGTCGAAGTAGAAATCGGCGTTCGGGCGGTTGGCCGCGAGAGCGCCGTATTGGATCGCCCATTTGCGCCAAGCGTCCGCCTTTTCGATCGTGAGCGGGGCGTCACCCGGATAGGGTTTCAGAGCTTCGAGCTCGCGCACGGCTTCGCCGTTGCCGACGTTGCGCGCGTGGTCGAGTGTCCAGGCGAAGCCGACGCGCTCGTTCTCGCGCCAGTCGATCAGCTGACCCATGCCGATATAGGCGTAGAGTAAGTCGGGCCGCTTCGCCGCGACCGAAAGGCCGACCGCGGAGCCCCAGCTGTGGCCCAGCAGGAAGACGCGGTCCTTGCCATATTTGCTGCGGAGTTGATCGATCAATTCGATCGTATCGTCGCGGTAGCGATCCAGGGTCAGCGTGGGTGCGATCGCGGCTGGGTCGTTCAGCGGGTATGATCGTCCCGCCCCTCGCTGGTCCCATTGGACGACCGTGAAGAAGTCTTCCCAGCCGCGCTGGAACGTCCAGGCCATCGGCATTTCGACCGAACCCGGGCCGCCGTGAACGTAGATGAGGATCGGGTTCGCGCGGTCGACGCCGCGCACGTTCACGACCTGGCGGGTGCCGCCGACTGTCAATTCGAACGTCTCTTGCACGCCCTTTGGAGCGACGATGCGGTTGATGTCTGCGATGACGGCGCGGCCGGGGGCATAGGGATCGTCGTCGGCGTGGGCTGCGAGGGTTGCAACGAATAGGGCCGCCAGGGCCGTCAATATGGCGCGAAGCATGCGATCACCTACCAACTGGAGCCTTGGCTGATAGCAGTGCGAAAGCTCATGCGGCAAGGAAAGTCGCGACGCTACATTAGGCCGAGTTGCTTCAAGCTCGCATGGCCTTGGCGGCCGACGATCAGATGATCGTGAACGGTGATGTCGAGCATCTTGGCGGCCTCGACGATTTGCTTCGTCATTTCGACGTCGCTCGAGGACGGCGTCGGGTCGCCGCTTGGGTGGTTGTGAACGAGGATGATGGCGCTGGCGCCGAGTTCGAGGGCGCGCTTGACCACTTCGCGCGGGTAGACCGGCGTGTGGTCGACGGTGCCGCGGTTTTGGACTTCGTCGCGCAGGAGCTTGTTCTTGCGGTCGAGGAATAGGATGCGAAATTGCTCGGTCTGTTCGCGTGCCATCTGCGCCATGCAGTAGTCGATCAACGCGCGCCAAGACGAGAGTGTGGTGTCGGTCTTGCGTGCCTTCTCGCGCAGGAGCCGGCTGGCGGCGGCACGGACGATTTTGAGTTGGTCGACGACGACATCGCCCACGCCGTCGATTTTCTTCAGCCGCTCGCGTGGCGCAGAGAGAAGTTCTCCCAGATCGCCATCGAAGGCATCGAGCATGCGCTTGGCCAGCGGTTTCGTGTCGATGCGCGGAATCGCGAACAACATAAGCTCGAGGAGTTCATAGTCCGGCAGTGCGTCTTCGCCGCCTTCGCGGAAGCGCTCCCGCAGGCGATCGCGGTGGCCCAGATAATGCGGCACCTCGGCAGGCGCTGCATCCGACATTCCGTTTTTGGGTTTGGCTGGTGGCATCGTTCCGCCTTCGGAACGGTTTAGAGCGGGGGAATGCGGCAAGGATTTGGCGGGGCCGAGCCTATTTCGCTCAAGCGTAGGGCGGTTTGTGCCGGCCGGCGGGGGATGCCGTGAAGATTTCCACACCGGTCGCGGTGACGCCGACTGTGTGTTCGAACTGGGCGGAGAGCGAGCGGTCTTTGGTGACTGCGGTCCAGCCGTCGTTCTTCAGCTTCACGCCGAATTTGCCGGCGTTGATCATCGGCTCGACCGTGAAGATCATACCTTCCTTAAAGGCTATGCCTTTGCCGGCTTGGCCGTAATGGAGAATGTTCGGCGCGTCGTGGAACACTTTGCCAACGCCGTGGCCGCAGAAGTCGCGCACGACGGAATAGGAATGGGCTTCGGCGAAGGCCTGGATCGCGTGACCGATGTCGCCGGTGGTCGCGCCGGGTTTGATCGTTTCGATCCCGCGCATCATCGCTTCGTAAGTCACGTCGACGAGTCGGCGGGCTTTCAGCACTGGGTCGCCGGCGAGATACATGCGGCTCGTGTCGCCGTGCCAGCCGTCGACGATGGACGTAACATCGATATTGAGGATGTCGCCGTCTTTGAGTTCGCGGTCGCCGGGGATACCGTGGCAGACAACTTCGTTCAGCGAGATGCAGCTTGAATGGCGGTAGCCGCGGTAGAAGATTGTGGCTGGAATGGAGCCGGCCGCGAGGACGAAATCGTGGATCAGGTCGTCGAGTTCCCCGGTGGTGACACCGGGCTTCACGTGGTCGGCAATCATATCCAGGCAGGCGGCGGAGAGTTGGCCCGCCTTGCGCATGCCCGCGAAGCCGTCGGGGCCGTGCAGTTTGATTGCGCCGGTCGCGCGGTTGTCGTTCAAGGCTGTTGCGGTTACGTAGGTCATCGAAGTGCCTGTTACACGGCCATGATATAGGACGCCAGAGGAAGTTGGCAGGTGGGCAGTTAACAATGGACGCACGCAGGCGCGGGGCCGCGATTTTGGTGATCGGGGACGAGATCCTGTCCGGCCGGACGCAGGATACGAACACCGGCTATATCGCGCGCTGGCTAGCCCAGCTTGGCATTCCGGTCGGCGAGGCGCGGGTGGTGCCGGATATCGAGGCCGAAATCGTCACTGCCGTCCGGCACTTGAGCGGACGGTTCGATTACGTCTTTTCGACCGGCGGGATTGGGCCTACGCACGACGACATCACGGCCGACTGCATGGCCAAGGCCTTCGAGACCGGGATCGACTTTCATCCGACTGTCTTTGCCGCGATGGCCGCGCGCTATGCGGCGATGAATATCGGGACGTTCAACGAGGCGCGTCAGCGCATGGCGCGCATTCCCTACGGCGCCAGTTTGATCGCCAATTCGTTGTCAGGGGCCCCCGGGTTTCAACTCGCGAATGTGTTTGTGATGGCTGGCATCCCCGCCGTCATGCAAGCGATGCTGGAGGACGTGCGGGGGCGTCTCGTCGCCGGCAAGGCGCTTGGTTCGGTGACGGTGAGTGCGCATCTCGGTGAGGGGACGATCGCTGCCGGATTGGCTGCGCTGCAAAAGCAGTTTCCCGACATTCCGCTCGGCAGCTATCCATTCAACAAAGAGGGGCGCTTCGGGACCAGTTTGGTTGCGCGCGGGAGCGATCTCGAACGGTTGGCGAAGGTGAAAGAGGCGTTGGCTTCTCTCATACGTGGTGCGGGTGGCGAACCGCTTGCCGAATAGTTCAGTCTCACTCGCTCGCCAAATCGCCTTCGTGGCGCCTGACGCCAAATGGCATCAATCCCCGAATGCGAATAGTGGTGCCCTCTGCCGGACTCGAACCGGCACGTCCTCGCGAACGACGGATTTTAAGTCCGTTGCGTCTACCGGTTCCGCCAAGAGGGCAAATCGCCTGACCGGGCTTTAGCACGCGCGCGGCCCAAAACAGAAGCGGCGGCGCACCGGCCGCCGCTCCTCGGTCCTGGAGAACGTGTTAGGCCGCTTTGGATCGGCGGCCGCGCGCCACGGGGACTCGGCCCAAGCCGATCTTCTTTGCAAAGGCCGAACGTAAGCGGGCGTAAGCAGGAGCTACCATCGGGTAGTCGTGCGGTAGGTCCCACTTCTTGCGATATTCCTCGGGGCTCATGTTGTACTGCGAGCGCAAGTAGCGCTTCAGCATCGTGAGCTTCTTCCCGTCTTCGAGACAGATGATGTAGTCGTCGCCGATCGACTTCTTGACGGTGACCGCGGGCTTGCGCTCCCCCTCGACAACATGGCCGGCGGCAGCGCCAGTGAGGGCGCCGTAGAACGTTGCGATTAGGCCGGAGAGTTCGCTCATTGGAACTTGGTTACGGCTGACGTAAGAGCAGACGAGATTGACCGTCAAATCGACGAAGCGGTCGCCGGTCGCCGGAGGGATGGGGTCGTCCTTTTCTGGTTGCTGCTCGATCTTTACTTTACGCGCCATGCGTACCAACTCCGCGTTACTTGGTGACCAATGCCGTTGCACTATTACTTACATTCGCAACAATAGATCGGCTAACTGGCAAAGATGGCAACGGGTTATATTGGTGAATATGGTTTTGTTACTCTCGAACCTTGAGCCCGGCTCGTCAAAGTTGCAGCTGCGCGCGCGATGCCGATTTGGCGGATGTGGCGGCTTGTGGTCATAGTAAGCGTACTCGATAGCACAAGGAGCTTATGACGCGATGGCCAGCCAAGCGGCGCCGAAGGATCGGATCAAAGCCTCGTGGTTGCTCGCCTATTCCCTGCCCGGATTACCAATCGCCGCACTCGGTCTTCCGCTAGCCGTGCACCTGCCCAATTTTTATGCTGTCGAAGTGGGGCTTGGCTATGCGGTTGTCGGCTGGATTTTCGGGGCGGCGCGATTTTTCGACGTCTTTTTAGATCCGATCATGGGCGTCGTATCGGACGGCGTGCGTACGCCCTGGGGCCGCCGGCGGATTTGGATGGTGCTGTCTATTCCGATCATGCTGTTGGCGTCGGTGCTGGTTTTCATGCCAAGTCCCGGCGTGTCGGCGACGTTCGTCGTCGCCGCGATTGCCCTTCTTTTCGTCGGTTGGACGATGCTGACGATCTCGCACCTCGCTTTGGGCGGCGAGCTGACCAGCAGCTATCACGAGCGTTCACGCGTGACCGGTGCGCGCGAGGCAGCGTTGCTTGTGGGCACGATCGCGGTGCTGTTGCTCCCGGTCTTCATTCAGATCGGCGGCGGCGACAGGTTTGCGCAGATCGCTTCGATGGGGTGGTTCATTATCGCCACGCTGCCGATCTCGGTTGTGATTTTGGCGCTCGTCGTCAAGGAGCGCGATGCGGCGCCTGCGCCGCATCTGCCCATCGGCCAAGCGATTGCCGCGATCGGCAAGAACGTGCCGCTGCGCTACGTGCTCTTTTGCGACCTGATCTCGGGCATCTCGGGCGGGATCGTTGCGACGCTGTTCATTGCGATGGTCGCCGTCGGGCTTGGGTTGCCGAAACAGGCGAACATGCTTCTGCTTATCTATTTCACGATGGGCATGTTGTTTATTCCGCCGATGATCCGTCTCAGCAAACGTCTGGGCAAACACCAGACGCTGGCGCTCAGTTGCCTATTCAACGCCATCGTGTTGCCGCTGGCGTTCTTGATACCGAAGGGCGACTTTCTGTTGACGGCTGGTCTGTTCGTTCTTCTGGGCGCGAACATGTCGGTCGGGCCGTTCCTCTATCGCGCGATCATGGCCGATGTGGCCGACCAAGATCACGTCGAGACGGGTCGGCCGAGGGCCGGCGTCTTTTTCTCGCTTCTCGCGATGACCAATAAGCTCGGCTATTCGTCGGCGATCGTTTTCTCGTTCGGGTTCTTGGAGTGGATCGGGTTTCAGGAAAAAGGCGTGAACAGCGACGCGACGGTGCTCCAAATGATGATGTTCTACATCATTCCGGCAACCATCGTGAACTTCATGGTCACCGCGGTCATGTGGCGATTTCCATTGGACGAAGCGAAGCAAAGCGAACTTCGGCGCATCATCGAAGAGCGGAGCGTAGCGGGCACTGCAATCGGTGCGCGCGTGGGGCTTACGCTCGAAGACGAGCCTGAGTTGCCATCGGCGGCTGCCGCTAAACCCGCGGAGTAGCGTTCGATGGCGGTTCTGGCGGTCGGCGGCGTTAATATCTCCTACAGCGATCAGGGCGCCGGCGACGGCGTCGTTCTGGTGCATGGGTTCGCCGCGAGCACGCAGGAGAATTGGGCAAAGGCCGGATGGATCTCGATGCTCACGCGCGCGAACCGCCGGGTCGTCGCTGTCGATCTGCGTGGGCACGGGGAGAGTGCGAAGCTCTACGATCCAGCTGCTTATTCCCTGGGACTGATGGCGAACGACGTTTTAGCGGTCGTCGAGCATTTGCAGATCAAAAAACCGGATCTGATCGGGTTTTCGTTGGGTGCGCGCGTGGTGCTGGAGTTGCTGCGCCAACGCGGCGACCGGTTCCTGCTTGGTGTGTTGTGCGGCGTGGGTGAATTGTTGGTCAACCCGCGGATGGATCGCGATCCGGCAGCGTTTCCGGCTGCGATGGAGGCGGCATCTGCAGACCAAGTAACCGACGATATGGCGCGGCGGTTCCGCTTGTTCGCGGAGGGGCAGGGCCAAGACTTGAAGGCGCTCGCCGCCTGCACGCGCGGGCTGAACGCGAACGGTGCGGGATGGCCGCGCGAGACATTGGCGTCAATCAAGAACGAGACGCTTGTGGTCGCGGGATCGGGCGACGACCTGGCGGGTTCACCGGAAGCGCTGGCTCAGTGCTTTCCGAACGCGAAGGGCAAGCGCATTGCGGGATGCGGGCACATGGATTGCCTCACGCAGCCGATGTTCAAAGCGGCGGTCATGGATTTTCTGGCGGGCATTCCGGACTAAGCCTTCAGCAGCAACCACATCCGCCGGCCAGCAAGATGCCGTCTTTGTGGTAAGCCGAGGCGATGGCGGAGCGAGACAGGTCGCTCGATTTTTCGAATTCCGTTTTGGCGGCCATCCGTAGGTCGGCGCTTGCGAAGTAGTCGAGCGTCGTCATTGCCAGCGCTTTGGCGCCGTCGATGACGGCTTGGTCGGCGCGGTCGGATTTGGCGTAGGCCGTGAACTCGGCGTTGTGGATCGTGACGTTTGCCGGCGAGACCTGGATGATCGGGTGGATCGATGGGACGCGGTGGCTGACGTTGCCCATGTCGGTCGAGCCCGCGAGGCCGGGTGGCAATGTCGATGGGTCGAGCAGTTCGCGACCCAGCGCCTTGGCGTTCACTTCGTAAGCACGGGCAAGCGGCCAGTTGGTTTTCAGATCGAGGCAATCGACGCGACCCCATTTGGCCTCCAGGCGCGTACCGGTCGACAGGGCGCCCGCTTCGAAGCAGGCTTGAACCCGCTTCTTCAAGGCCGCGAGTTCCACTCCGTTGCGGGCGCGCACGTAGAAGCGGCCTGAGGCGCGCTCCGGCACGATATTCGGTGCCATGCCGCCTTCGACGACGATGCCGTGGATACGTTCAGTTTGCTGGATGTGCTGCCTGAGCTGCGCGATCGTCTGATAGGCCGTGACGAGTGCGTCGAGTGCGTTCAGTCCGCGTGCGGGCATGGCGGAGGCATGCGCGGCACGGCCGTGATAGATCACTTCGACTTCGGCGAGCGCGATCACCGGCATCGTCACCATGTCGAAGCCTGCGGGGTGAACCATCATCGAAGCGTCCACGCCTTCGAACGCACCGTGTTGGGCCATCACTTCCTTGCCACCGCCGCGCTCCTCAGCGGGCGTGCCCATGTAGCGAACGCGGCCGGTCATTTTCGCGCCGAGTTTCGAGAGGCCGAGCGCAGAGCCCAGCCCCGCGGTCGCGATCACGTTGTGGCCGCAGGCGTGTCCGATGCCGGGTAGCGCGTCGTATTCAGAGAGGAGGCTCATCACTGGCGCGCCCTTCGGCCCGAATTCAGCGGCATAGGCGGTGGCGACGCCGTAGGCCCCGCGTTCAACGGCGAGGCCGTGTTGTTCCACCGTCTTGGTGAGGAGGCTTGAGGCGAATTTTTCCTCAAAAGCCAGTTCCGGGTTCGCGTGGATCGCGTGGCTGGCGGCGATGAGTTCCGGGCGCAGGGCGTCGATCGCGCTGCAAACGTCACGCTTCAAAGTTTCCAGCGACATGGCTTATTGTTCCTTATCGACGTTCGCAATCAGCCTCGCTTACGCAGAGGAAGAGGTCAAATGCCGACAATGACCGTGCCCGGCGCAATACGTGTTGCCTACGAGGTCGTCGGCGACGGGCCGCCGATCGTGCTGGTGCATGGATTCGCGTCGAACCGGGTCACGAATTGGCGCGCGCCGGGTTGGTACGACGCCTTGACACAGGCCGGGCGACAGGTGATTGCGCTCGACGTTCGGGGGCATGGCGAGAGCGACAAGCCGCACGACCGCGACGCGTACAACGAAGGCGAACTGGCGTGGGATATTGAGCGTCTGCTCGATCATTTGGGGCACGAACAAGCCGATGTGATGGGGTATTCAATGGGCGGTTTCATCACGCTCAGGCTGCTGCACGACAGCGCTTCGCGGGTGCGACGGGCGATCATCGCCGGTGTCGGTGAGAACTACTATGGGCGCGGAACCGTCGAGACGGATGCGATTGCAGCAGGATTGCGCGCGCTAAGCTCGGCCGATGTGGTTGGCGCAGTGCCGCGGCAATTCCGTCTGTTCGCCGAGCAGGGCAAGAACGACTTGGAGGCGCTTGCGCTTTGCATGACACGCGAGCGGCGCGCGTTTGCAGCGTCGGAGTTCGAGGACCTGAACGTGCCCACGCTGATCGTGGTGGGCGAGAAGGATACGATCACCGGGCCGCCGGGGTTGCTGGCAGACGCGTTGCCGGGCAGCCATGTGGTGATCGTGCCGGGGCGCGATCACATGACGTGCGTCGGCGATAAGACTTACAAGGCTGCGGTACTCGGCTTCTTGGATATCTGAAACGAGAAAGCCCCCGTGTTTTCACACGAGGGCTTTGCTCTTCTGGACTGATTGAAGGTTAGCCGGGGAGGTTCGCCGTCACGGACAGAACCACGCCGTCCTCGCAAAGATCGGTGAAGCTGCACTCGGGAGTGCTGACATCCGTGCCGACCCAGCGAACATCGACGTCAAAAATTCCCCACGTGGCGGTCAAGCCGAGGTCGTAGAACAGGTAGTCGTTGAGACCCGCATTGTCGTACCACTGATAGCCAAGGTGTCCCGACGTCGAGAGGCCACCGTCGAAGAACGCAAAGCTGTCCATAAGCGGAACCGTAACGCCACCCGTGAGCGCAACCGCATCGTCGGTTTCGCCGAAGTTGTCCGGGGTCCACGCCAGTTCGCCCGAGACCGATGCCTTGCCGAAGTCGTAGCCAAGGTTGGCGATCAGTTCGAAGTAGTCGTAGTCCGGCGCGCCCGGAAGGTAGTCGGCGTCGGCGTACCAGTAGTAAACCGCTTTGATACCGCCCGACAGCTGATCGCTGAAGGCGTGGTTGTAACCGACGGTCAGGTCGACCTCGAGGTTCGTGTCGTCCGTTGTCGTGAAGCCCGTATCGTTGAAATCAACGTTCGACGCCCAGATGTTTCCGAAGAAGCCTGAAGCGTGCTCGTAGTTGACCCAGCCTTGGATGGCCGCACCGCGATCCGATTGGCTGATGCCGCGGAAGCGATAGTCGCTGGTCAGCGACACGCCCGCCGTGAACGGGCCCCATGCGCCTTCTTCGTCTGCCGCGAAAGCAACCGCTGCGCTCGCTAATGTCAGGGCGGCAAAGACGCCCGCCTTCAATGCCGTCTTCATACCAAAATCCTCTTACCTACACAGGGTTGCCGTTGCTTGAGACGGGTGCGGGGGGCACGCGGCTCATCTAGTTTCGTTCGCATTAAGTCTTGCGCGGGTGATGGTTGACAACGCGTTAACGCGTGTGGTCCGCAAACCCAGCAATCGCGGCGGGTGCGCTGGAAATGTCACGCTTGCCCGGCGTGCCGGAATCCCAGGGTTTGCCTGACGTCCGTGCAGCTCGCGCTTAGAAAAAGAGCGGCTCGCCTTAGCGAAGCCGCCCTCACGCTAGGATTGCGTTCCTGAGCTCCTAGGGCAACGTGACGCTCAACGTCGCGACGAACCCGCTTTCGCACAAATCTGTGCCGCCGAAGCAGTCAAGAGCGTTCATGTCCGTCCCGACGTAGCGAGCATCAAGCGAAAAGTGATCGAGGAACGACAGAGTGAGGCCGACGTCCCAATAAACGTAGTCGGGCGTGCCAAACAAAAAGCTGTTGTCGATCCACTGATAACCGACGTGACCGCTGGCGCTCAATTCGTCAATCAACGCGATTTCGAGGCCGCCCGCGAGCGCCACCGCGGTGCCCGTTTCGTTGAAGTAATCGGGGCTGTAGTTCAGTTCAGCCGAAAGCGTCACATCGCCGATGCTGTGGTTTAGCGAGCCTTGGAATTCATAATATTCATAGCTGAAGGGATTGTCGGGATAGAGATAGTACGTGACCTTCAGGCTGCCTTCCGTGTTCTCGGACAGCTTGAACGAGTAGCCGGCATAGAGATCGATTTCGATTTTCGAATCGAAGTCGAGTGTGTCGCTGAAGTCGATCGATGACGCCCATACGCCGGCGAAGAATCCGGACTCGCTTGCAAAATCGATCGAACCTTGCAGAGCCGGATCGCGCGACTTCTGGCTCTGGCCACGAAATCTGTAATCGGACGTGACGGCAAGCGTGACCGACCACGGACCGCTTGAGGCCTCCTCTCCCGCCGCTTCACCGTCGGCGTATGCGGGCTGCGTGAAGCCCGCGGTGGCGAGCAGGCTCAGCGCCAGAAGCGTCTTTTTCATTGGAATCCCCCCGCGGCACGAAATCCTCCGCCGCCCCGGGCCTAGTTCAAATCCGGAAGCCGTTTCGTGGCAATGGCTTAGCAGCGGAATCTCGTGTTGTTCAGGCAACACAACCGTAAATGTGTGCGTGCTGCCACTAACAACCCCTGGATCGGCTCAGGATTTGCGTTGGGTGACCCCTGCCAAGGCGAGGTGGTGGCCGGCGTCGGCGAGCAGGAGTTCGCCTGTGATGTGTTTGGCGCCCTCACCACAGAAGAAGGCGACGGCTTCAGCAATGTCGTCCGGGGTGCCCGCGCGTTGGAGGGGCGTCGACTGTTTGTTGTGTTCGACGATGCGCGCGTATGTATCGGCGTCGAAACGATCTGAGAACCAGCGCGTGCCGACGAAGCCGGGGCAAACGGCGTTCACGCGGATCTCTGGCGCTAGCGCACGCGCGAGCGAGAGCGTCATCGTGTTCAGCGCGCCCTTCGATGCGGCGTAAGCGACCGACGAGCCGACGCCCAAGACGCCTGCCACGGATGAGACATTGACGACGCGCCCGAAGCCGCTGGCACGCAAGTGCGGCGTGCAAGCGCGGATCATTTGGAACGCGCCAACGACGTTGATCTTGTAGATGCGCACGAA
>JBGAPZ010000014.1:0-88439 GCA_044220975.1 Micropepsaceae bacterium
CAAGACGTATGAACGGGCGCGCTCGGCGGCGAAGTTGCCCCTCACAGGACCGTTCGCCGGTGTGCCCTTTTTGCTCAAGGACATTTTGGGTGCGCAAAAAGGCGTGCCGAGCCGCCAAGGTTCGAACTTCATTCCGCCCGCCCCTGCCCCGCACGACGCGACGTTGGTGCGCCGCTTCACAGGCGCCGGCTTGATCTCGCTCGGCAAGACGAATGTTCCGGAGTTCGGATTGGTGCCGACGACGGAACCGCGTCTTTATGGCGCGTGCAACAATCCGTGGGAGCTCGACCATTCGGTCGGCGGGTCGTCGGGCGGATCCGGCTGCGCAGTGGCGGCCGGCATCGTACCCATTGCGCATGCGAATGACGGCGGCGGTTCGATCCGCGCGCCTGCCTCCGCGAACGGGCTCGTGGGTTTGAAGCCCACGCGCGGGCGCAATCCGCTGGGGCCCGATCTCGGGGACATTATGGGCGGTCTCGTGTGCGAGGGTGTGGTGACGCGCAGCGTGCGCGATACGGCAGCGGCGCTCGACGTCACCGCGGGCAACGAGATGGGTGATCCCTACTGGGCGCCGCCGAAGCCGCGATCCTACCTCGACGAGAGCGCGACGCCGCCGGGAAAGCTGCGCATCGCGTTTGCGACACAGAGCCTGTTCCAGAAGAAGTTCGACAAGGAATGCGTGGGCGCGATTCAGGAGACGGCGAAGTTGCTCGAGTCGCTGGGTCATCAGGTCGAAGAGGCCTCGCCCACGGTGGACTCCGGCATGTTGATGACGTCGTTCATGCCGATTTGGGCGGCGGGCCTTGCGATGCTGATCGACGGTACGGCGATGCTCACCGGGCGCACGCCGCATGAGGCCGATTTTGAGGGGCTGACCTGGGGGCTCTATCAGATGGGCAAGCAGATCACAGCGTCGCAGTACCAGATGTGCTGGTTTCAGGTGCACGCAATCAGCCGGCAAATCGCGCAGTTCCATCAGACTTATGACGTTTGGCTGGCCACGACGTTCGGCGCGCCGGTCGTGCGCAACGGGACGTTCGACTTTCACGAGCGAGACCCGGTAAAGGCGTTCGCGCCGATCATCGACTACTTGCCGGTTACAGCGCTGCAAAACGCGACGGGACAGCCCGCGATTTCGCTTCCGCTCGCTTGGGCCGCAAATGGGACGCCGATCGGGCTGCACTTTGCGGGCCGGTTTGGCGACGAGCTCACGCTTTTGAAGCTTGCGGGGCAGCTTGAAAAAGCGAAACCTTGGGCGCACCGTTATCCGAAATGGAATTGAGGAGACCGACATGAGCCTTCCGCAATACGCCGCGTACGACGGCTTGGGTTTGGCGCAGCTTGTGCGCAACAAAGACGTGTCGCCGGCCGAGCTTTTGGAGTGCGCGATCGAGCGGGCGGAGCGGCACAACGGCAAGCTCAATGCGATCGTGCATAAGGCGTACGATCAAGCGCGCGCGGCGGCGAAGGGAACGCTGGGCGATGGGCCGTTCAAAGGCGTGCCGTTCCTGATCAAGGATCTGGGGCTTGAGGTTCAAGGGCTGCCGCGCACCGACGGCACGCATTTCAATGAGAACAAACTCGACACATACGACGGCCTTCTGGTGCAGCGTTACAAGGCCGCCGGCGTGAACATTTTCGGCAAGACGAACACGCCGGAGTTCGGCATCACCGGCACGACGGAGAGTGCGCGCCTTGGGCCTTGCCGCAATCCGTGGAACACCGAACACATCACGGGTGGGTCTTCCGGCGGTTCGGCGAGTGCGGTAGCTGCCGGGATCGTGCCGCTCGCAAACGCGTCGGACGGGCTTGGCTCGATCCGCATTCCGGCGGCCTGTTGCGGGCTCGTGGGCATGAAGGTGACGCAGTACCGCGTGCCGCAAGGGCCGCAGCATGACGCGGGGCTTGGGCACGGGTACGGCGTGCATCATGTGGTGTCGCGCACGGTTCGGGACTCGGCAGCGATGCTCGATTGCGTCGACATGCCTGAACCGGATTCGCCCTACGCCATGCCGCCGAAGACGAGGCCGTTCTTGCAGGAGGTTACGACGGCGCCGGGTCGGTTGCGGATTGCGTTCACGGACGAGACGCCGAGCGGCAAGCCGATCGAACCCGAAATTGCGGCTCTCTTGCGCGCCACCGCGAAGCAACTTGAGGCGCTTGGACACCACGTCGAAGAGCGCGGTCTCGGCATCAACTATCGCAAGCTCTACGCGGCCAGCAGCGCGGTCTTGGGCGCGAATTTTGCGTATTCCATGCGCGAACGCGTGGCGAAGATGGGGCGCGAGCCCGCGCCGAACGAGCTTGAGGCGCTGACCTGGCGCAACTGGAAAGGCGGCGAGAAAGTTTCGGGCGCCGATGCCATGCGCGGATGGCAGACGCTGAAGGTGATGACGCGCGATATCTTCCGCGTGTTCACGACGATCGACGTGCTGCTCACGCCGGTGCTTTCGACGACGGTGCCGAAGGTGGGCTTCATCGATCCCGTGCGGCTTGAGCCGCGCGATGTCGACCAGCGCCAGGCACAGACGTTCGGCTTCACGCCGCCGTTCAACATGACGGGCCAGCCGTCGCTCTCCCTGCCGCTCGCACAGTCCGCGAATGGTCTGCCGGTCGGTATGATGTTCACGGCCAAGTGGGGTGACGAGGCGACGCTGTACCGGCTCGCCGGCCAACTTGAGCAGGCGCATCCGTGGATCGGTCGCAAGCCCGGCGTTTGGAACTAAGGTTCGCCGGGGAAGCTTTCGACGAATTCAATTGTGAAGTCGGGGAAGCCTTCGACGTATTCGATCGTGAAGTCCGGGAACGAATTTACCCATTCCCACTTGCCGCATTTGTCGGGGAAGGACTTCACGACTTCGACTTTCAGGTCGGAAAAGCTCGACACGCGTTGAACGCGGAAGTCGGGGAAGCTTTTGACGACTTGGACTTTGCCGAATAGTTGTTTGCCGTTCAGCGTGCAGCCTTTCAGCTTGCCGGCGGCGGTGGCGGGGCCGAGGGCGGTGGCGAGAGCTGCCACCAACGCGAATTTGATCGCTGCTCTCAAGGTGTTCATTTTGCCGCCCTACCGTTCGATCGCCCGAGCGTATAGCAATACCGGCCTTATGACCAAGAACGCCCCCTCCCCCGCCCCGCCGCCCGACGAGAGCGGTGTGCGCGCGGCCGTTGCGCGCGCCGAGAAGGCGTGGAACGCCGCCGATGCGGCTCAGTTTGCCGCGTGCATGGCGGAGGATGTGGACGTCGTCGGCCTTCTTGGTGAACGGTATCATGGGCGCGATGTCGTGGAGCTTGGCCATCGGCATATTTTCGAGACGATCTATAAGGACTCCA
The DNA here is from genome assembly GCA_044220975.1 of Micropepsaceae bacterium. Taxonomy (GTDB): domain Bacteria; phylum Pseudomonadota; class Alphaproteobacteria; order Micropepsales; family Micropepsaceae; genus SZUA-430. The sequence continues at coordinate 3,331 of JBGAPZ010000014.1, forward strand.
AAGTTACGTACGCGATCGAGCAGTTGCGGTTTTTGCGCGCCGATGTGGCGAGCGTGATTTTGCATCAGAAGATGCGCTCGCACTTGGCGCCGCACGTGGTGATATCGACCGCGCGCCAGCGGCAGATGTCGGACGAGATGCACGACAGCGAAGCGCGCGCGACGCTGACGCTCGTTCGCGAGGGCCGGTCGTGGCTGATCGCCTCGTTCCACAACACCGCCGTTGCTTCAACCGTCACGGGGCGGCCATGACGAAATCCATTCATGTCGTCGGCGGCGGACTTGCGGGTTGCGAAGCGGCTTGGCAGATCGCGCGGGCCGGCGTGCCGGTGATCTTGCACGAAATGCGTCCGGTGAAGATGACGCCTGCGCATATCGGCGAGAGCCTCGCCGAGCTCGTGTGCTCGAACTCGTTTCGTTCCGACGATTGGGAGAACAACGCCGTCGGCTTGCTGCACGAAGAAATGCGTCGAGCGGGCTCGCTGATCATGAAGGCCGGCGATGCGCATAAGGTGCCGGCGGGCGGTGCGCTCGCCGTGGATCGCGTCGGCTTCTCGGCGGCGGTTCAGGCGGCGCTTGAGGCCGAGCCCTTGGTTACGATCGAGCGGGCGGAAGTTGCGGGCCTGCCACCGGCCGATTGGGACAGCGTCATCATTGCGACTGGGCCGCTCACCTCGTCTGCGCTGGCGACCGCCGTCGGCGGGCTGACCGGCGAGGACTCGCTTGCCTTCTTCGATGCGATCGCGCCGATCGTGCATAAGGAGTCCATCGATCTTTCGAAGGCTTGGTTTCAGTCGCGCTACGACAAGGGCGACGGTGCGGACTACATCAACTGCCCGATGGATGAGGCCCAGTATCGCGCGTTCGTGGCGGCGCTGATTGCGGGTGAGAAGAGCGATTTCAAGGATTGGGAGAAGGATACGCCCTATTTCGAGGCGTGCCTGCCGATCGAGGTGATGGCGGAGCGCGGGGAAGAGACGCTGCGCTTTGGGCCGATGAAGCCGGTTGGCCTCACCGATCCGCACACCGGGCGGCGCGCTTATGCCGTGGTGCAACTGCGCCAGGACAACGCGCTCGGCACGCTTTACAACATGGTCGGCTTTCAGACGAAGCTGAAGCACGGCGAGCAGACGCGGATCTTCAAAACGATCCCGGGGCTTGAGGACGCGCAGTTCGCGCGGCTCGGCGGCTTGCACCGGAACACGTTTATCAACTCGCCGAAGTTGCTCGACGAACGCTTGCGGCTGAAGCAGATGCCGCGTCTGCGCTTTGCGGGGCAGATGACGGGCGTTGAGGGTTATGTGGAGAGTGCCGCGATCGGGCTTCTGGCCGGCCGGTTTGCCGCGGCTGAGCGGCGCCGTGAGTTGCTCGTGTCGCCACCGCGGACGACCGCGCTCGGCGCGCTGCTCGCGCACATCACAGGCGGTGCCGACGCCAAGACGTTTCAGCCGATGAACATCAACTACGGCCTGCTGCCGGAGTTGCCGCCGCCGCCCGGCGTAAAGGGACGCGACCGCGGCCGCGCGAAGAAGCAGTTGATGTCGCGCCGCGCACTTGCCGACGTGGACGCGTGGCTTGGGCGGCGTGCGGAAGCAGCTGCCGAGTGAGCCTCGGCGTGGAACAAATATAGAACCATTTCGCGGCAAAGGCCCAGGTGCAAATTCACTCTGTCCCCGCGACTCCAAGTCGTCGCTGTGACCGGCTTGCCCCGGTCACAACGAGCCTTTTCGGTTCGCATCGCGCGCGAGATATCGGCGCGTTGGTCCAAGCTGGCCTGATGGTGTAGTCATGTGGACGTCCACGTTCCCAGCCCGCGAGCGATTCCGAAGCGCCCATGAACATATTTCTCAGCCGTCCGACAAAAGTCGGGGCGGATTACGAAGCGGCGTACCAGCAATTCGAGAAATTCTTGAACGGACAAGGCTTTGCACTGAAGCGACTTGGCGGCGGGAATTTCTCGAAGAAGGCGCCGCTGCGCGCGGTGATCGATCTCATCAACGGGTGTTCCGGCGCGATCATTTTGGGCTATCCGCAACTTGAGTTCAGCCACGAGGCGCGCCGGAGCGCCGAGGTGCAGAACAAAGTCAGCTACGCTCTGCCCACACCTTGGAACCAGATCGAAGGCGCGCTCGCCTATGCGAGCCACAAGCCCATTCTGGTCGTGGCGCATCCCGGTATCTCAGGCGGCGTGTTCGACCACGGCATCACCGGCGAAGGCGTGCTGCACTTGGATTTGGCGCAGGCGACGTGGTTCGAGAAGCCGGAATTTCAGCAACCTTTTGCGGAGTGGTTGGGCGAGGTGCGCGACGGAAGTGCGGCGCAGGCACGATCGTGACGCGTTCGCGCAATTGAGGGATGGCCATGGCCAAGGTTCTGATGCCGTTGCCGGCGCGCGACTTCGATCCGACTGAGACGGGGGTGCCTTGGCGCGTGTTGACCGCGCGCGGCCACGCGATCGTGTTCGCGACGCCGGACGGCGAACCCGGAGCGGCGGATCCGTTGATGGTAACGGGACAAGGGCTGGGACTGCTTGCGCCGTTTTTGCGCGCGAATGCGGAGGGCCAAGCGGCATACGCTGCGATGACGGCGAGCGCTGCGTTTCGTGCGCCCCTGCCCTACGCGGCGATCCGGATAGAAGACTTTGACGCCATCCTGCTTCCGGGCGGTCACGCGAAAGGCATGCGGCCTTATTTGGAGTCGCCACTACTGCAGGGACATGTTGCGGCGTTCTTTGCCGCCGCCAAACCCGTCGGCGCGATCTGTCACGGCGTCGTGCTCGCGGCGCGATCAAAGACGACGTCCGGAGCGTCCGTACTGCATGGGCGCAAGACGACAGCGCTCACGCGGCAGATGGAAATGACGGCGTGGCGCCTCACCGCACTCACGCTCGGCGACTACTACCGCACGTATTCGCTGACCGTGGAGGACGAGGTGCGCGCCGCGCTCGCGCGAACCGACGATTTCGTCCAAGGACCAACATCGCTCACGCGGGATTCACTCGCGCGGATCGAGCGCGGCTTCACCGTGCGCGACGGCAACTACCTCTCGGCCCGCTGGCCGGGCGACGCGCATCGGTTTGCAGTGGAGTTCGATAAAATGCTGCTTGAGAGGACGAGCTAGCACTGCTTCTGCAGCATTTGCTGGATTATGGCCGCTGACTGTTCGGCGTTGTGCTGGGCGGTGTCGATCACCAGATGCTCGCGCGTCCACGGTTCGTATTCGCGTCCGGCGACTTCGGTCCAGGTTGGCAGCTTGTGGCCGGGGATGTCCGCTTTGCGGGTTTCGATGCGGTGGCGGTGTTCGGTTTGGTCGGTGCAGATCAGTTCGACTTCGAGGAGCGTTGCGCCGGTGCGCGCGGCCACCGCTGCCCATGCGTCGCGGGTGAGCGCGAGCGGGTTGACGGAGTCCGCGACCACCGTCAGGCCTTGGCGCAGATTGTCTTCAGCGACGGCGTAGGCCACGCGGTAGCCGGCGTCGTCCATCGGGCCTTCGAAGCGGGCGCTCGCGCGCAACGCTTGTTCGATGGAGTCGATGCGGATGTGGACGGCGCCGAGCTGCTTTGCCAATGCGCGTGCGATCGTTGTTTTGCCGGTGCCGGGAAGGCCCGCGAGGGCGATGAGCGTTGGCATCGGGGGATGGTGCATGCGTTTTCGGGATTGGTGAAGGGGCGATCGCCGGTCACGGAGACGTTAGTTTCGCGACCCGCAGCGGCCGCGTAGCTTGCCGAACATCACGTCAATTCGAGAGGCCGTTATGGCGAAAGTGCCGAACTTCCTGGTTGGTTTCTTCGCGGCCGGCATTGTGATTTTGGCGATCGCTGCGGTCGCCAAGCTTTTTTGATCCGGACTTACGGATTCGCGGGGCCGCCGTGGGCTTGCGAGCTTGACCAACCGCCCCACCACCAGGGCATTGCGGTTTTGCCCCAGATGAAGCTTGCGAGTTCGGGATAGATCACTTCGGCGCGGACGCTGTTGCCTAAGAAGACGACGCAGCGGCGGCGCGCTTCTTGGCAGATTACCATGTTGCCGGTCCAATCGTTGTGGCCGCCTTTGAACCAAACGAGGCCTGCTTTCGGATCGCTGAATGTGACGACGCCTAATCCCGCCGCGAGTTTGATTGCCGGGCCGCGCGCGTCGGTGCCCGGATCCAGCGTCGGGAATTGCGTGGCGGTGTCGATCGCGTATTGCGGCCGCACGAGTTCGGAGCGCGAGGCTTTCGAAAGGCCGTCGCCGCGCAGGACGCCGGCCCACAGCCTCGCTTGATCTTCGATCGTGGTGTCCATTGAGCCTGCCGCCGCGACGTTGTCGCGATGGTCGTGCGGTTCGAATTTTCCGTCCATCATGTAGCCGTCGGCCAGATTGCCGGCGAAGTCGTCGCGCCACTTCATGGACGTGCGCGTCATCCCGAAGCGGTCGAACACGCGCTTTTGCATCTCTGCGCCGACGTCGAGGCCAAGCCCCTGCTCCAGCACGGTCTGCAGCACCCAGAAGCCTTCGTTCGAGTAGCCGTAGCGTTCGCCGGGCGCGCGGTGGAAGCGGAGCTTTTGATCCTCTTCGAGCGTGCGCATGTTCGCGAAGCCCGTGGTGTGATTGAGGATGATGCGCGGCGTAAGCTTGCGCCAGCGTTCGTCGCCGGCGAGGTCGGCGTAGTCCTCGTACGCGGGCAGCGGACGCGGAAGGTAGTCGGCGATCGATCGATCGAGATCGACGCGGTGCTCATCCACCAACTGCATCACCATATAGGCGAAGGCCGCTTTCGTGACGGACGCGCCATACATAATCGTGTCGGTTTGAAGCGGCAGGTTCTTTTCGACATTGCGTTTGCCGTAAGCCGCGACGTGGACGATTTCGCCATTGTCGATCACGGCGACGGCCATGCCCTTTACGTCTTCACGCGCCATCAAGCGGCGAGCTTCGGCGTCAATGGCAGCGTTTGACGGGACGGTACGTGGCGCCGCGGCAATCGCGAGCGCGCATACGGCGATGAGAGCGGCGGCGGTCGTTAAAGCGACGCGGAGCATGGGCGATCCTTGGTTGCCTGTGCAGTTGTACGGCGCTCTGCGCACTTCGCCAACCGGCCTTGCGGTGCGGAGCGTTTCTATTCGGCGGCGGGCGACTGGTGCTTGTGCATCACTCGGAATCCACATTGCTCACAACTATCGTCGGTTGCGTGAGTGAGTCGGGGTGTCGACAAAAAAGGAAGACTGGCCAGGAGGCCGGTCGCGTTGCCGGCCATTAGTAACGAGGGATCTTTCATGCGTTTTGGAAATTTGATGAGGCCTGCATTGGCCGCAGCCGTTGCAGTAGCGGGTGCCGTCTCGCCCGCGCTTGCGCGCGAGCCGGCGGTGTCGACATTGAACGTCAAGGTCACGGCACAGGCCGGACCGGTTGAAGAAGAAGGGTCGTGGCTTGGCATCGTCGCGCTGACGGCACCGATCAGTAACGAGTGGGGCGTGCAAGGCGAAGCCGGCGCGTTCGGCTTCGACGGCGACCCAGCATACGGACTTGCGGGACACGTGTTCACGCGCGATCCGGCGCAATATCTGCTTGGCGCGTTCGGCGCGTTCGCTCATGCGGACGATGCCGACCTCGACGCCGGGCGTATCGGCGTCGAAGGCGAATACTATCTTGAGCATCTGACGTTGATCGCCAATACGGGGTATCAGTTCGGCGACAACAACGTCAACGAAACGTGGTTCGGCGAAGCGCGCGTCAGCTGGTATGCGACGAACGACTTCGCGCTGTCGGGCGGGGTTGCGTTCGACGATGAGCGCGCGGTCACCGAATTCGGCGCCGAGTGGCTTATCGGCGGCGGTTCGGCATTGCCGGGACTTGCTCTGCGCGGCGACGTGCTCATCGGCGACGACAGCGTCGACAGCACGTTGCTGGGCATCGTCTATTATTTCGGGCCGGACGCCAGCTTGAAGGATCGCCATCGTAAGCAAGATCCGGAAAGCGCGTTGTTCGATCTGCTCGCTGCGGTCGAGGGGTCGTGCGTGCCAACAATAGTGCTGACGGAAGCGAAATCGCTCCCTCCGTCGAGCTGCGGCGTGTACGTGCCACCGCCGCCGCCGGGCTAAGGTTCGCTAAACAACACTGAAGGGCCGCCGGTTCGCCGGCGGCCCTTTTTGTTGGCGGAGCGCGTCGATCACCAAGTCCCTTTGAGCGTCGCGAATGCGGCGACGGCATTGTCGCCTGCGATGCCGCTTACGTCCTGCTGATAGATCGCGCTTGCCTGCAGCGTCAGGCCGTCGCCCAGCGTGGCCGTGTAGCCGAGTTCGTAGTCGGTTTCGGGCGTCGCGCTTGCCAGGCTTTGGGTCTCGGTCGAATAGACGATCTCGCGCGTCTCGGTCACACCGGTCGAGGCCGTGATCACCGCGGACCCGCTCACGATATGCAACGGACGCGATACGGCGAGGCCCAGCGCGTCGCTCTCGCCGAAGACGCCACGCTTGGCGAGAGCCACGCCATACGCCTCGGATTCGATGCCGGAGAAGCTCTGAAACAAACCGCCAGCCACCGGCGTCGCGTCCGTCACGCCGCGCGACCACGACGCCGAGGCGACCCAGTCGTCGCCCAAATCCAGACGCGCGCCGAAGCCGATCGACGTGGTCTGCGCCTGCGAGGTCACGCTCAGCGCGCCCTGCTCTTCACTGCCAAGCAGGCTGTTTTCCTCGTTCGTGCGCGCGAATTGTGCGCCGAGCTGACCCCAGGAGGCGAAGCGCCAATTCAGCGCCGCGACCGCGTTCTCGGCCGAGCGCGGTTGCGACAAATCTTGCGCGAAGTACGCCAGAGCCTCGTCGGCCGTCAGCACTTCGTCGTTCAACGCTTTTGCTGCGTCGTCCTGCGCAGCGGCGTACCCGAAGGTAAGCGTGAGATCGGCTCCAAGCTTTGCGCCGACGGCTGCGAAGTTCGCGTCCTCGGTCAGGGCCACGAACGGCGAGTTCATGGCGGACGCCGATAGGAACAATCCGTCATAGGCGCTCGATCCCGCAAGATCGAGCACGTTCAGCTGACCCAGCGGCGACGCGTCGTGCCCCAGGATCAAAGTCGCGGTGTCGCTCAAGTTCGTGCGCATCACGACGTTGCTGAGTTCGGTATGCGTCGGCTCCGCGAAGCCCGTGTCCGTGATGACGCCGCTGATTGCGATCCCGTCGCCCGCGAAGGAAACGCTGCGCCAATAGCCCATGCCTTGTGCAACGAAGCCGTCCAGGCTAAGCGCGCCCGATGCGGCTGCGGTGCTGAGATCGGTCCGATAGTCGCGGCCAAAAGCATCGAAGAAGACAACGCTCTTCGCAAGCTGCGAGCCTTGCAGCCCTGCCGACAGCACGCCCGACATGCCGGCCTTGGCGACGTTGGCCGTGCCGGTGTAGTTCGCGGTCGTCGTACCCGACGTCGCAATCGACTGTGTCCCCAGCGGCGCGAGGGCGGCCTGCAAGTTCACAAGGCCCCGGCCATAGACGGCGTCGGTGCCTGCTGCGCCCAGATCGGTCGCCGATTGCAGCAAGATGCTCACCGTCTGCTGCGGCGTCAGGTAGGGCGCCTCCGCCAAGACGCGCGCCGCGACGCCCGACACATAGGGCGTCGCCATCGACGTGCCCGACATCGTCGCATAGCCGCCGCCCATGTAGGTGGAGTAGATGCTTTGGCCGGGCGCCACCAGAAAGACGTCCTTGAAGCAGGTCGTCGCGCCGCCCGAGGCGACGCAGCCGCCGTTGCCGGGCGTCTGCGAGAACGACGAGATCGTGTTCGTCGGGCCGACCGAGCCCACGATGATCATGCTTCCGACGATGCCCGCTTGTGTCGCGTAGGCTGCGGGATATCCCGGCGCGTACGCTGTGCCACTGTTGCCTGCGGCCGCGACGATGACGGAGGTCGCCGCCGCCTGTTGCAGCGGCGCGATTAGCGTCGTCGATGGCGAACTGCCGCCGAGGCTCATACTGATGACGCGCGCGCCTTGCTGCGCCGCATAGGAAATGCCGCTCGCAACAGCGGTGTAGGAACCGCTGCCGCTTGCGTCCAACACCTTGACCGGAAGCAGCAACGCAGCCGGCGCGACGCCGGTGTTGCCGACGCCGTTCGCGGCCGCCGCGACGATGCCCGCGACGTGTGTGCCGTGTCCGTTGTTGTCGTCGCCTAGACCGGCCGCGCCGGCGCATGCGGACGCCGTCCCGAAGCACTTGCCGCCGGCGACTATGCGGCCGGCGAATTCGGGATGGTCGAGGTCGATACCCGTGTCGACGATGCCGACCACAATCCCCGCGCCGTTGCTCGGCGGCGGCGTGGGCGTGGGTTTGGGCGTCGGTTTGGGCGGCGGTGGCGGTGCCGGCGCGGGCTTCGGTTTGGGTCTGGCGCCTTGCGTTCCTAGCTCATCTTGTTGGTCGAGCGCGTACCAATCGTAGCCGTCTGCAGCCTCGTCCGCTTGGCGCTCCGCGACGCCATAAATCCAGGCGCCCGCCTGCGCCGTCGCCGGAAACGGTAGTGCGCAAGCGCCAAGCAAAAGCAGGGCGATACGGCCAGTGGTCGTCATCGTCGCGAACCTCGGAAACAATGGATCGCGAGCTTGCCACCGCGCCCCCTAACGCGAGGTTTGCCGAATGCGAGCGATTTGAAGCGAATCCCACGCTTTACGAATCGTTACCGGCGTTTGCGGGTGAAGTCGCGCGGTTTACAATTGTGCCGCAACGCGTGAGTCCCCGACCATGACGAGCGACTTCTGGGCTTGGGCTTCCGATCTAGCGTCCGCTGCCGCACTGAAAGGCATCGTGAAGGCCGTCATCCTGGGTGCGATTGCAGGAGCTACGTTGCTGCTCACGCACGTCGCGACGCGAGGCGGCGCGGTGGTGTTGGACGAAGCGGCCGGGCACACGGTGCAGTCGCCGAAGCTCATCGTCGTCGCGGGCTTGTGCGGGACTTGTGCGGTGGCGTTCCTTGTTTGGGGTATTCTCGATCCGGGCACGCTGCAAGTGCCGGGATCGGATGGTTGGTGGCTCGGCCTTGTTGCAGGATTTACGCTTGGCTTCCTCGCGCTTGCGATTTTGAGCACGCATCGTTGGTCGTGGGACGGCGAGCGGTTCACGTGGCATGGCGCGTTTCGCAACCGTACGCTGCTATGGCGCGATCTCGCGAGTGCCGGCCCAACTTGGGAAGGCCAGTACGCGGCGCGCGACAACCGCGGTCGCAAGATTCGTTGGAGCAGCTATACGCTGGAGCACGAAGCGCTCGCCCGGATTGCGCGAACGTATCTGGCGCGCGCCGTTAACGCGCCAGCGCAGGCTGCCGCCTGAGCGTGTGACCACGATCACCTGAGTCATCTAAATCGCCGTCGCCTCCCATATTCGCGGGATGGAGGCTTGAGGCCGCGTTCGTCAGCATGGATTCGCTTGCAGGGGCTTGCGTCGCCTCGTGCGCGTTACTTCGAGGGGGTTCTATGCGTTTTGCGTCTTTTGTCCGGCCGTTTTGTTTTTATGCCGCCGCACTTGCGGCCATCGGGTGTGGGGCCGCGCCCGCGTTGGCGGATGGTCCGGCGGTGTCGGCGACCAATCTGAAAGTAACCGCGGCGGGAGGGTCCGTGGCCGGCGACGGCGCTTGGGAAGGTGTTGCCGCGTTGACGGCGCCGCTGTCGCAAACATGGGGATTTCAAGGCGAAGCTGGCGTCTTCGGCGTCGACGACGACTCGGCCTGGGGATTGGCTGGGCACGTGTTCAAACGGGATCCTGATAGCTACCTGGTCGGGTTGTTTGCGGCCTACGCGCACGAAGACGACTTCGACTTCGAAGTTTCGCGCATCGGGGCGGAAGCGGAGTTCTATCTCGATCAGGTGACGCTGCTCGTTCACGGCGGGTATCAGTTCGCCGACTCGATCGACGACAGCGCGTTCGGCGGTGCGGAGGTGCGTTGGTATGCGAGCGACAACTTCGTGCTGGGGGCCGGCGTGAACTTCGCCGATGATTCGGCGATCGGCCGGGCGCACGCGGAGTGGCTGCTCGGCGGCACGGCGTTGCCGGGGCTTGCGCTGCGCATCGAAGGCGCCGTCGGCGACGACGACTTCGACAGCGTCATGGGTGGTCTTACCTACTATTTCGGACCGGATGCGAGCCTAAAGGACCGCCACCGCCGGCAAGATCCCGACAGCGCGTTGTTCAATCTCTTCCAGGCGATCGAGCAGGAGCGCAGCGGTGCTTGCGTGCCGCCACCAGCGATGTTGCTTAAGACTGTAAGCCCGACGACATGTGCGCCGCCGCCGCCTCCGCCGCCGACTTAAAGCGGTGAGAAGTCGATCGTCAGGAGCGCCGGCCGACAACCGGCGCTCAACTTTTTCTGGCTGCTTTTGCACCACGCAGGCGTGATGCGGCGTTGTCTGGTGTTCAGGCAGAGATGGCGCAATTGCGCCGCGGTGAATGGCCGGTGAATGGGCTGGCTGCTCTTATGTTCATGGGCGGGTCCCTATCTTTCGTTTCCAAGGGCGGATGTTCCTCCCTTTGACGTGGAGACGAAATCAGATGCGCAAATTCGCAACGACTGCCCTCACCGCCTTGACGATCGGCCTTTTGGGCTCGACCGCGGCGTTTGCAGATGCCCCAAATCAAGGTTGGCAGGGTTCGAACAATCACGGCCCCGCCTACAATCAGCAACAGAACCATCAGCCGGGCGCTGGCGGGCCGGGCAACGGTCAGTGGAATCAGCACCCGCAGGGCGGACAGCAGGGCGACCATCGCTTTGACAGCCGCCGCGACAACGACCGCTTCGGCGATCGCCGCTTCGACAACGGGCGCAACTTCAACGATCGCCGGTTCAAGCCAAACTTCAACTTCCAGCTCTATTTCGGCAATTTCGACCGTTGGGAGCGCGGTTGGGGCTACGGCAGCTACCAGACCCAGTACCGCTATCAGCGTCCGCTGAGCGCGTACCAGATCGAGCGTCAGTTGGAGCGCCAGGGCTACTACGACGTGCGTAACCTGCAGAAGTCGCGCGCCGGCTTCGGCTACCGGGCCTTCGCCGTCAACTATCGCGGCCAGCCTGTGATGTTGCGGGTCAACCCGTTCACCGGCGGCGTGATGGAAGCGCGCTACATCTAAAACTCTCCCACTTGAGAGTCTAAGCGAGCGCCGGGTGGAAACACCCGGCGCTTTGCTTTTGGGCGGCCTCCCAACCCTCGAAGCAGCAAGACGAATCGGGCGTTTTTGGTGAGGCGGCGGGTACCCTTCACAAGGGCCCCCCCATCTGTTACATCGCCGCCCCTACCGGCGCGGTCATGGCGGAATTGGTAGACGCACTACCTTGAGGTGGTAGCGGGGCGACCCGTGGAAGTTCGAGTCTTCTTGACCGCACCAACGCTTCCCTCATTCGTCGCGCCGCACTGCGGCGCGCGGGCTTGTTCCGTTTGCGGGAGAAGCGCTAACACCTGAAAATGCCCATGTCCGAAACCGCCAGCGAAGTCCGGACTGCCGCGCCGGCCGACTCGGTGGTGTCGACGCCAGAGTTCTTGCGCGCGGTGATGGACGCGACGGCGGCGGGAAATGCGGCCGCGATCAAGGAACTGATTTGGCCGTTGCATCCGGCCGACGTGGCAACACTGCTTGGCGCGATGCCTGCGGCCAGCCGGCGCGCGATGGTGACGCAGCTCGGCACCGACTTCGACCCGGAGATTCTAACCGAACTGGACGAGGACCTGCGCACGGAGCTCGTGCGCGCGCTGGGCACGAAGACGGTCGCCGAGGCGGTCAAAGAACTCGACGTCGAAGACGCCGCTTACGTCATCGAAGATCTTGAAGACGCCGAGAAGCGCGAAGTGCTCGCGCAGGTACCGCTTGAGGACCGGGCTGAGGTCGTCGACGCGCTTTTGTTCGAAGAGGGTTCGGCCGGGCGGTTGATGCACCGCGAGTTCGTGGCGCTCTCGCCGTTGATCACCGTTGCCGAAGCGTTGACACGGCTGGCCGCGCCGGAGACCCCAGAGGACTATCAGGAAATCTACCTCGTCGATGCGGATTTGAAACCACTGGGCGTCGTTCCGCTTTCGCGGCTGCTGCGCGCACCACGGTCGGCACGGCTCGCTGATATCGCCAGCGACGAGATGAAGGTCATTGCGGCAACGACGGATCAGTCGTCGTTCGCGTACCTGTTCGAGCACTATCATCTGACGTCGGCACCCGTGACGGACGATACCGGGCGGCTTGTCGGGCTCTTGAGCGCGGGCTCGGTCGTGGAAATCCTGAAAGAGATGCACGAGAGCCAGGTGCTGGCGCTGGGCGGCGTGCAGGAAGACGAGAGCTTCTCCGCGCCGATCCGCAAGATCACGTGGCTGCGCTTCTCGTGGCTATTCGTGAACCTGATGACCGCGATCATGGCCTCGATCGTGATCGGGTTCTTCGAGGCGTCGCTTCAGAAGGTCGTGGCGCTCGCCATTTTGATGCCGATCGTGGCCTCCATGGGCGGCAACGCGGGGACGCAGACCCTGACCATCGTCGTGCGCGCACTTGCAACAAAAGAGCTCAATCAGGCGAACATGTGGCGGGTGATCAACCGCGAGATGCTGATCGGTGCGATGAACGGCGCGGCGTTTGCCGCACTTGCGGCGGGGATAACGTGGGTTTGGTTCGGCGATCTCGCACTTGCGGCCGTGATCGCGGCGGCGATGACGATTAATATGGTCGCGGCGGCGGCGGCGGGTATCCTGGTGCCGGTCGCCTTGAAGCGGTGGGACATCGATCCCGCGGTCTCGTCGCCGGTGTTCGTGACGACCGTGACGGACGTGGTCGGTTTCTTGTCGTTCTTGGGCCTTGCAACTTGGCTTCTGCTTCGATGATTCCAAATTCATTCCGTGGACTGAACTTCGACCTTGGCGAAACGGCGGACGCTCTGCGCGATACCGTCGCGCGCTTCACGGCGGCCGAGATCGCGCCACGTGCGAGCGAGATCGACCGCTCGAACGCGTTTCCGCGCGATCTGTGGCCGAAGCTGGGTGAGCTTGGACTGCTCGGCATCACGGTCGAGGAAGAGTTCGGCGGTTCTGGGCTTGGCTATCTTGAACATGTGGTCGCGGTCGAGGAGATCAGCCGCGGTTCGGCGGCGGTGGGGCTGTCGTACGGCGCGCACTCGAACCTGTGCGTGAACCAGATCAAGCGCAACGGCGATCATGCACAGAAAGCGCATTATCTTCCGAAACTGGTCTCGGGTCAGCACTTGGGTGCGCTCGCCATGTCGGAGCCCGGCGCCGGTTCGGACGTCGTGGGCATGCGCCTGCGCGCAGATAAAAAGGGTGATCGCTACGTGCTGAACGGCACGAAGATGTGGATCACGAACGGGCCGACCGCGGACATCGTGGTCGTCTACGCGAAGACCGATCCCGAGGCCGGCCCACGCGGCATCACGGCCTTCATCGTCGAAAAGGGGATGAAGGGTTTTACGACCGCGCAGAAGCTCGACAAGATGGGCATGCGCGGGTCCGACACGGGCGAGCTCGTCTTCACCGATTGCGAAGTGCCCGCGGAGAATATTCTCGGCCGCTTAAACGAAGGCGTTCGCGTTCTGATGTCGGGGCTCGATTACGAACGCGCGGTGCTGGCGGCGGGGCCGCTGGGCATCATGCGCAATGCGATGGATATCGTGTTGCCGTATGTGCACGAGCGCAAACAGTTCGGCCAGGCGATCGGCACGTTCCAATTGATGCAGGGCAAGCTTGCCGACATGTACACGCGCATGAACGCGGCGCGCTCGTATGTGTACACGGTGGCGAAGGCGTGCGATCGCGGCGAGACCACGCGCAAGGACGCGGCGGCTGCGATCCTGTTCGCGTCGGAGACGGCGACGTGGATGGCGCTTGAGGCGATCCAGACGCTCGGCGGCAACGGCTATATCAACGACTACCCGACGGGACGCTTGCTGCGCGACGCGAAGCTCTATGAGATCGGCGCAGGCACCAGCGAGATACGGCGCATGCTGATCGGGCGGGAGCTGTTTGAGGAGACGGCGTGAAGCCAGTGTGTTGGGGACAGGATGAGCGGGGCTTCGGTAGAGCGGGATAATTTCGACCAGCGCACGGCTGCGGCGCTTCGCGGCATGGGCGCGTTCGGCGCGACCGTCGCCATCGTGATCATGGCGACAGTGCTTCTCGCACCGCCGATCACCGCCGTGCTCGTCTTCGTTTGGGTATGGCTGAGCCGCACGCCGCTGTCGGAGATCGGCTTTGTCCGGCCACAGAGTTGGGCCGGCGTCATCGTGCTCGGCATTCTGACCGGCGTGATCGCGAAGCTTTTGATGAAGGCTGTCGTGATGCCCTATTTCGGTGCGCCACCGACCAACCCGATCCTGGCGCCCTTCGTGGGCAATCTTCCAGCGACGTTGGAAGCGACGGCTGAGATGATCGTGCTGGCCGGGCTTGCGGAGGAGATCGCGTTTCGCGGCTTCATGTTCAATCGCTTGCAGGCGGCGTTCGGCACCAGCACGATTGCGCGTTTGCTGATGGTCATCGGCGGCGGCGTGTTCTTCGGCGGGCTGCACTATTTCGGGCAAGGCTTCTTCGGTGCGCTCAACGCCACGATCATGGGGCTGTTCTTCGGTGCCGTCTATTTTCTGAACAAGCAGCGGCTTTGGTTTTTGATTGTGACGCACGCGAGTTTCGACGTTTTCGCGGTGTGGCTCACCTATTTCGGGCTTGAGGAACGCGTCGCGCGGGCCGTCTTCGGCTGATCTCCGGGTCGCAGCTCTAAATGCCGTCGCCTTCGACGTTTTCGTGGATGCCGCATTCGTCTTTGCCGGTGCCAGACCAGCGGCCGGAGCGGTAGTCGTCACCGTCTTTGACGCGGTTTGTGCACGGCATACAGCCGATGGAGAGGTAGCCGTCTTCGACCAGTGGGTGGCGCGGCAGATCGTTCGCCAGGATGTGTTCCTTCAAGTCCTGAAGGCTCCAATTCCAGAGCGGGTTCACGACAAAGCGCGTGCCGTTCAGTTCCAGCGGCGACATCGCGGTGCGCGCTTGGGTTTGGAAGCGCTTGCGGCCGGTAATCTCGGCGTCGAAGCCAGAGAGCGCGCGGCGGAGCGGTAGAACTTTGCGGAAATTGCAGCAGGCGTCGGGATCGCGAGCCCAGAGCGTGCCGTCCTGATCGAGCGCGCGCGTGTCGTCAGGATGCGGCCCGATCGCGCGCAGATCGGTGAGGCCGAGCTTTTCTTGCAGGCGGTCGCGATAGCGTAGCGTCTCGCCGAAGAGTTTGCCGGTATTCAGAAAGATCACGGGGACGCTTGGATCGATCTCCGCGATCAGGTGCAAAAGCACGACGGATTCCGAACCGAACGAGGAGACCGTCGTGATGCGGCCGGGGAATTCGTCCTTGATCATCGCCCGCAGCAGCGCGCGCGCATCAGCGTTTGCGTATTTCGCACGCAGCGTTTCAAGGCGCAGGCGCAAGCCGTCGGCCGGCTTTTCTGCCTGATCGAAGATGCGCGGCGCGGGCGGCGGGGCCTTCAGTCTGGCCGGGCGGAGTTGGGTGGCGGGCTCGCTCATGCGCTTTCCCGATTGCGTAGCCAGCCTTCGCCGTCGACGAGGTCATGCGTCAGCTGCGCGATCTCAGCCTTCGCCCTGCCCTCTTCGCGCCAGGCCGCGCGCGCATCGATGACGGTGCGGATGCGCGCGGTCCATTCGGGGCCGAATTGAGCTTGTAAATGCGTTTTGAGTTTTTGTGCGAGGCCCGGCGCCTTGCCGCCGGTGGACACCGTCAGCAACAGGTCGCCTCGGCGCACGATGGCGGGGACGTGGAAGTCGCAATACTCCGCTACGTCTTCGAGGTTCACCAGCGCGCCGACAGCCCGGGCGTTCTGGGCAATGCGCGCTGCCTCTTCGAGGGGAAGGCCCGCAATCAGCACCACCGCCGCACCTTCGAGGTCAGCCTTGACCGGCAAGCGCTCATAGATCGCGGCCTCTGCGTTGCAGGCCCAGCCGTCTTGATCGATCACGTAGAGCGAAAGCAGTTCGGCGCCGGCATCGCGCGCGTATTCGTAACGCTGCAGCGCGGCATACCCGCGACCGGCAACGACGACCCGGCGGTTTGAGATGTCGAGAACGATCGGCAGCACCGAACGCATCCTTTGTTCTTGGGAATCTGAGATAGCCCCTCCCGAGCCATTACTCAAGGATTCGACGTGAATTAAATTAATTATCGATTTTATGTGTGAATTATGGAAGCCTTGATCTTGAGCGGGTGAGCGACCCACCTTTACCTCGTGGTCTCACCTTCCCCTATCGACTGGCGCATCAGCGCCGCGCAGGTCCCCTACCCCAACGCGGTGGTAGAGATGGAGGCCCGCGTGGGCGCGATCGCGGAGGAGCGTGCGAACGAGTTGGTTTGGCTCCTGGAGCATCCGCCCCTTTACACCGCGGGGACGAGCGCCAAGCCGGACGATCTGCTGACCCCGAACAGGTTTCCGGTCTACTCCACCGGACGCGGCGGCCAGTTCACGTATCACGGGCCAGGACAGCGCGTCGGCTACGTCATGATGGACCTGCGCCGGCGCGGCAACGACGTGCGCCGCTTCGTGCGCGATCTGGAGGAATGGCTGATCCGCACGCTCGCGCGCTTCAACGTGCGGGGTGAGCGGCGCGAGGGGCGCGTCGGCATCTGGGTGGTGCGGCACGGCGGGCGCGAGGACAAGATCGCGGCGCTTGGCATTCGCGTGCGGCGCGGCGTGACCTATCACGGCGTGTCGTTCAACGTGGACCCGGAGCTGGAGCATTTCTCCGGCATCGTGCCGTGCGGAATTTCCGCGCACGGCGTCACGAGCCTTGCCGATCTCGGTCTCACGGCGACCATGGCCGACGTCGACATCGCGCTAAGGCTGGCGTTCGAGGAAGTGTTCGGTCCGACAAGCGACGCTTGAAAGGCCGCCGTGCCGAGCTAGTCGTAGACGAACTCCTTGCCGTCGAGGTCGATTGCCGGGATTTGGTTTTTCTCGACCCAATAGTCTTGCGTGTGTTGCCACTCCGGCTTGTCGCCGCGTCGCGGCAGCAGGTGCATGGAGCGCATCAGGTAGTTCGGGTTGAAGTTGTCCGGGTCCATCCAGTCCATGATCGGCATGTTCTTGTCTTCGGGGCGCAGCGCCACGCTGACCCGGTGTTTGCCCTTCGCCTTCATGTGGTTCAGCAGGCGGCAGACGAAATCACCCAGCAGATCCACGCGCAGCGTCCAGCTGGCGCGGAAGTAGCCGAAGACCCAGAGCATATTAGGGACACCGGTAAACATCATGCCGCGATAGGTGACAGTATCGTGGAAGTTCTTGCCGTCGATGGTGAAGGCGATGTCGCCCAAGACGCTCAAGTTGAAGCCGGTCGCGGTGATGATGACGTCGCCATCGACCTTCTTGCCCGAGCGCAGGAGCACGCCCGTTTCGGTGAAGCTTTCGATTTCGTCGGTGATGACGGAGGCCTTGCCGGCCTTGATGCCCTGAAACAAATCGCCGTCGGGTATGAAGGCGATACGCTGCTGCCAGGGACGGTATTTCGGCGTGAAGTTCTTTTCGACCTCCTCGCGGCCCAGGAACAATTCCGCCGCGGCGAGGAGTTCCTTTTTGACGCCTTCGGGGTCCGTAAACGAGCGGGCGGTCAGATCCGCCTGATCGTAGAGGATTTTCTTGCGCACGATTTCGTGAATCCACTCCTCGCTCACTTCGATCTGGCGGAGCGTGTCGGCCAAGTCGTTCGCGTTGCGCGCTGGAATGAAATAGGTCGGCGAACGTTGGATTACCGTGACGTGCTTGCAATCGGCCGCGATGGCTGGAACGACGGTCGCCGTCGTGGCGCCGGAGCCGATGCAGATGACGTTCTTGCCTTTCAGGTCGATGTCGTCGGGCCAGGTTTGCGGGTGGACGATGCGGCCCTTGTATTTGTCCATGCCCTTCCACTGCGGCGTGAACCCTTCGGAATGCCGATAGTAGCCCTGGCACATCCAGAGGAAGTTCGCGGTGAAGACGACGGGTTCGTTCGTGTCGGTGCGCACACCTTCGAGCGTCCAGGTGTTCGTCTTGCCGTTCCACGTTGCCGCGGTGATCTTGTGACGATACCGGATGTGTTCGCCGAGATGGTTTTCCTCGATCACCTCGCCCATGTATTTCAAGATCTCGTCGCGGGTCGCGATGGGATTGCCGACCCAGGGCTTGAAGCGATAGCCGAACGTGTAGAGATCGCTGTCGGAGCGGACGCCCGGATAGCGGTGCATCCACCATGTGCCGCCGAAATCCTCGTAAGCCTCGAGCACGACGAACGACGTGCCGGGGCTTTGCTTCGTCAGATGATAGGCACCGCCGACGCCGGAAATGCCCGCGCCAATGATGACGACGTCGAAATGCTCAGCCTTTTGCGGCTTCGGTTTGGCGACGGTGGCGGCCTGGGCCATGGCGACGTTCCTCGAACATGAGAATGGCAGATGTGGCCAGTCGACAGCATTGGCCACGCGGGCGCTTTGATCCTTATCAACCGGACGGGACGCTTGACCCAGGTCAACGCACCCGGCGCGTGTTTGTGATGCTTTTGTGAACCGGACGCGGATTAACCGCGGCGCCGAAGGTGGGAATTTGTTTGCATGCGCAACGGTGTTTCCAAGGAACGGACAAAGGCCGCCGAGCCGATCGTGGCAAAGCAGGTGGAAACCGCCACGGTCACGCAGAACGTCCGCAAAAAGCGCGATGCGCAGATCAACGCCGCCAGGGACATTGTCATGAAGGCCGATGACGGCGCGATCGCGCTCAAGGCGTTGGAGTCCATTCTCGAAGGTGCCTCACCCGACGATGCGACGGCGATCAAGTCGGCGCTGATGCGCTGGAAGAAGCTCGATGCACGCATGCCGGTCAGCCCCGACGACGAACTCGTCGAGGATTGGCGGTCTGCCGCTTATCCCTACAAGAACAGACTGTCGCGCAAGAGCTATGAGAAGCAGAAGTATGGGCTGCAGGTCGAACTGTTGAAGTTCCAGGCTTGGGTGAAGGAAAGCGGGCAGCGTATCGTCGTGCTGTTCGAAGGGCGCGACGCCGCCGGCAAGGGCGGCACGATCAAGCGCTTTATGGAGCACTTGAACCCGCGCGGCGCGCGCGTCGTCGCGCTCGAGAAGCCGACGGACTTCGAGCGCGGCCAATGGTATTTCCAACGCTACATCGAACACCTGCCGACAAAGGGCGAGATCGTGATGTTCGACCGCTCTTGGTACAATCGCGCCGGCGTGGAGCGCGTGATGGGCTTTTGCACCGACGCGGAGTATCAGGCGTTCATGCGGCAAGCACCGGAGCTCGAACGCAACCTCGTCGCCAGCGGGATTCACTTGTTCAAGTTCTGGTTTTCCGTCAGCCGCAAGGAACAGCGACGGCGCTTCCGCGAGCGCGAGCTGCACCCTTTGAAGCAATGGAAGCTCAGCCCCATCGATATGGCGGCGCTCGACAAGTGGGATGCCTATTCCAAGGCGAAGGAGGCGATGTTCCTGCACACGGACACATCCGAGGCGCCGTGGATCGTGATCAAGTCGGACTGCAAGAAACGCGCGCGGCTGAACGCCATGCGCTATGTGCTGAACAAGGCCGACTACAAGGGCAAGGATTCAAAGAACCTACCGCCGCCCGACCCGCTGATCGTCGGGCGCGCGCATTTGAATGCGGTGGCCTAACCCACGGCCTCATATTCCCGCACGAAGCGGGCCACGATGTCGGCGGCGGGTTCGATCTTTTGAACGAGGTCGACGCTTTGGCCTGCGGACCAGGTGTCTTTCCAACGTTTGAAGGCGATGTTCGGGTCGCCAAAGTTCGGCGCGTCGATGTTGCCTTTATCCGGATCGACGCCGACTGCCTTCAGACTGCCCTTCAGCCAGTTCGCCTTCACGCCGGTGACGGCGGCGGTCGTGACCAAATCCTCGTGCGTGGAGGAGATCAGCATGTGCTTGTAGGCGTCGGGGGCGAGCGACTCCGTTGCCGCGACGAACGGGGTCCCGACATAGGCGAGGTCGGCCCCTAAGACTTCCACCGCCTTGATCGCGCGCCCGTTGCCGATTGCGCCGCCGACGATGACGGGACCCGGGAAGATGCCGCGAACGGCGCTCACGAACGCGAACGGGCTTAGCGCGCCCGTGTGGCCGCCCGCGCCGGCGCAGATCAGCACCAAGCCGTCGACGCCAGCGTCGAGTGCTTTCTTCGCGAAAGCCGTGTCGATGACGTCGGCGAAGACGAGGCCGCCGTAGGAATGTACCGCGTCCACGACGCCGCGCGGGCTGCCCAGCGCGGTCACGACCAGCGGCGGCTTGTGCTTGACGATGAGTTCAAGCTCTTCCTTCAGGCGTGCGTAGGAGTGGTGCGCGACGATATTCAGCACCCAGGGGCGATCGGCTTGCGCCAGCGTGTCATTGATCTCGCCCATCCATTGGTCGAGCTCTTCGATCGTGCGCGCGTTCGGCGCGGGGAACGCCGCCGCCATGCCGGCCTTCGCGACGGCGGTCACGAGCTTTGGACCTGAGACCAAGAACATCGGTGCCGCAATGGCCGGGATCGTCAACCGCTCTTTGAAAGAAAGCCAGGCAGAGGGCATTACGCTTTCCTGAAGTCGGAGAAATACATTTCGGGAATCCACTGCGTATCGGACTTGCCGTCAGAGTAGCGCGCGTAACAGCCAAATGTCTCGTTCAGAAGCAGCACAGGATTCTTGCACAAACGACGGATAAAGCCATCAAAGTCCTGCGCGAAGGGCTCAGCATACCAACCGTCGTGATCCGCATAAAAAACCCTTCCGGCGGACGCACCCTTCAACGACATCACGAGGTAGTTGCCGGAATGCGGGATTTCAGCGATCGGAAGGCCACCTTTGATATTGGCTGGATCGGCGTCCTTTGGGATGTGCCCAACGGATTGCTTTAGTTCGGCTGTGGCATTGTCCCATTCGTGCACTGGGAGCAGTCGTACCCCCGCTGCGTCCGAGAGGAGATCGCGGTAGAGGGTGAACCCGTTGTGGCGCGCGAAGAAGTTTGCAACCGGGGTGGCGAGCGACTTCAGTCTGCGCTTGATTTCCCTGATCTGCTCTTCGTCTGCTGCATCGGCGAGCAAGTGCGCAACGCGCGCGACGTACTTCCTTTTGCCCTGATTGACTGGAGTATGGCAACGAAAGCCTGGCGCCGGATGCCCAATCAGTTTTCGAAGCTCGTCAACCAATGACATCCCACCCGGATCCCGTGTCAGTCCTTCGCGCGTTCTACGTAGGAGCCGTCTTCGGTGTTTATGACGACCTTTGTGCCGACGTTGATGTGGGGCGGTACTGCCGTCTTCACGCCGTTCGAGAGCATCGCCGGCTTGAACGAGGACGACGCGGTTTGCCCTTTGACGACGGGTTCCGTTTCGGTGATTTCGAGCACCACACGGTTCGGCAGTTCGATCGAGATCGGGATGCCATTGTGCAGGCTGATCGTCACTTCCATGTTTTCTTGCAGGTAGTTGACCCCGTCGCCCAAAATGTCGGCCGAGACGTGGACTTGCTCGAAGTTTTCCGGGTCCATGAACACGTAGGCGTCGCCGTCTTGGTACAGATAATTGTGCGTGCGCATGTCGACGAAAGCCTTCTCGAGGCTGTCGGTCGTCTTGTAGCGATCGTTTACCTTGACCCCGTCGCTGATCCGGCGCATTTCGATCTGCGTGGTGGGCGTGCCCTTGCCGGGGTGAAAGTTCTCCGCTGTCAGAACGACATAGAGCTTGCCGTCCTTATCGATGATGTTGCCCTTGCGCACATTGCTGGCGATGACCGAGACCACGCGATACTCCTTAAATGAGAGCGCCCGGCTCAAGCCTGGCCTCGAGGGCCGGCGCACCGGGCACGAATTTCCGTGGGGTGATAGCAGCGCCTGGGGCCGCCGCCAAGGTGGCAGAACTGTGTGGCTTCGGCCGTGGTGACGCACTCTCCCTGGTGGGCTAAGCACCGGCATGCGGACCGGCGGCCTTTTCTCGTGGCCCGAAATCGCATCAAGGCTGCATTTCGCGCGCATTTTGAGGCCCGAGACTTCGTCGAAGTCGAGTGCGCGCAGCTGCAAGTATCGCCCGGGAACGAGACGCATCTGCATGCGTTTGCGAGTGAGGCGATCGGTCGGGACGGTTCGGTGACGCGATACTATTTGCACACGTCGCCGGAGTTCGCGTGCAAGAAGCTGCTGGCAGCGGGCGAGCGGCGCATCTTCGATTTCGCACGCGTGTTCCGCAATCGGGAACACGCACCGGTGAACGTGGCCGAGTTCACGATGCTGGAATGGTATCGCGCGGAGGAGACCTACGACGCGGTGATCGCCGATTGCATCGCGCTCATTCGGTTGGCGGCAGAGGTGGCGGGCACCGGCACCCTCTCATATCATGGGCACAAGGTGGCAGCGTCGGCGGAGGCTGAGCGGATTTCGGTGGCAGAGGCTTTTCGGCGGTATGCGGACATCGATCTGCTCGCGACGGTGACGCCGGATGCCAGTGATCGTGCGGCGTTGGCGGCGCAAGCGGCGCGCGTTGGCGTGCAGGTTGCTGAGGACGATACGTGGTCCGATGTCTTTAGCCGGGTGCTTTGCGAACGGGTTGAGCCGCGGCTTGGGTTCGAGCGCCCCGTCATTCTCGACGAATATCCGCGCGTGGAGGCGGCGTTGGCGCGGGCGTCGACGCGCGATCCGCGGGTGGCGGAGCGGTTCGAGGTTTATGTGTGCGGCGTCGAGCTTGCGAATGGGTTTGGCGAACTCACCGATCCGGTCGAACAGCGCCGGCGCTTCGAGCATGAAATGGCGGAGAAGGCGCGCGTCTACGGCGAGCGCTATCCGATCGATGAGGATTTCTTGGCTGCGCTGGCGGAGATGCCGCCGGCTAGTGGCGTGGCGATGGGGTTCGACCGTCTCGTGATGCTGGCGACGGGTGCACCGCACATCGAGCAGGTGCTTTGGACGCCGCCGGTGGGACGAGCATGAGCGCGCGCACACTCAAGACCGTGACGGATCTGGTCGATGCAGGGTTGATCGAAGCGGCCCAGGCTTCCACGCTTGGCGATGTCGCCTCGCGTTACGCGATTGCGATCACGGCCGCGATGGATGCGCTGATCGATGCGGACAATCCTGCCGATCCGATCGGGCGCCAGTTCGTGCCGGACCTGCGCGAGCTGGACGCGCGCCCTCACGAATCCGCAGATCCGATCGGCGACAAGGCGCACTCGCCGGTCGAAGGGATCGTGCATCGTTATCCGGACCGCGTGCTGCTCAAGATCGTGCATGTGTGCCCGGTTTATTGCCGCTTCTGTTTCCGGCGCGAAATGGTGGGGCCGGATCGCGAACCGGGGCTCACTCCGGCGGCGCTGGAGCGTGCGCTCGCTTACATCGCGGCGCATAACGAGATTTCGGAGGTCATTTTGACCGGCGGCGATCCGTTCGTGCTCACCGCGCGGCGGGCGGCGGAATTGACGGAGCGGCTGGCTTCGATCGAACACGTCAAAATCTTGCGCTGGCATACGCGGGTTCCGGTCGTCGATCCGGAACGCGTCACCGACGAGTTCGTGCGCGCGTTGAAGTCCAAGCAAGCGTCGACCTTCGTGGCGCTGCACGCGAACCATGCGCGGGAGTTCACACCGGCTGCCCGGAGCGCGATTGCCCGGATCGTGGATGCGGGCATTCCGATGTTGAGCCAGTCGGTGCTGCTGAAAGGCGTGAATGACAGCGTGGACGCACTCTCGGAATTGATGCGGGCGTTCGTCGAAAACCGGATCAAGCCGTACTACCTGCATCACGCGGACTTAGCGCCCGGGACCGCGCATTTTCGCACGACAATCGAAGAGGGTCAGGCATTGATGCGCGCGTTGCGGCGGCGCGTCTCAGGGATCGCGTTGCCCGCTTATGTGCTCGATATTCCAGGCGGGCACGCGAAGGCGAATTTGGAGCTCTGCGATATCGAGCGCAGCGCAGAGGGACTGCGCGTGCGCGACGACCAGGGCACTTGGCACGACTACGCGGGTTAGAGCTACTTCGGCAGGACGCGAATATCGATCCTGCGCTTGTTGTCCAAGAATGCCTTTGCAGCCGCCGCCACGTCTTCGGCGGTGATCGTCGCGTAATCGTCCATCACGGTTCGGACGCGGTCGAGGTTGCGCGGGTCGGATTGGATGTCTTGCAGCGCGCCGATCCAGTACGCGTTCGTCGATTCCGAGGCATAGTGTTGGTAGAGCACGGGCTTGCGCGCGCGTTCGAGCAGGTCTTTGGACACGGGCGCGCTTGCCAACTCCTGCACGATCTCGTCCAGCGTCGTGAAGAAGAGGTCGACCTGGTCGGGCTTCGGTTCGACGCCGGCGAGAATGTAGCCGTAGCCTTTCAGCGCTTGCGACGAGTAGGCGCTCCCGAACGGCACATACGTGCCGCCTTGCTTCTCGCGCACTTCGTCGAGCAGACGCAGCTGCAGGATTTCGCTCATGATCGCGAGGGCGCGCTCGCGGCGGACGTCGCTGAAGACGTCCGGACCGGGGAACGCCACCGCAACGGCGGTTTGATCTTCGCGCCCGTTGTGACGCAATTCGATCGCGCGCCGCTTTGCCGGAAAGCGCACGTCCCGCGCGCCGTCGGGCAGTTTGAATGTGGTGGGGCGCGGCGGCAGCGCGCCGAACGTCTGCGCGGTTGCGTTGATGGCGTCCTCGACTTTCACGTGGCCCACGATTGTGACCTCAACCGGTGCGCCGACCAGCGAGGGGGTCATCGCGGCTTTGATGTCGTCCATGGTGAGCGCGCGCATGTCGTCGAGCGACGCCGCTGCCCAGCGCGGGTCGTTGTCGTGAACGATTGCCGGGATTTCGCGTGCAAGCACACCCATTGGCGTCGACGACTGTTCGCGCAGCTGTCCGTCGCCGGCGGACTGCAAGCGGCGCAGGCCGTCTGGGCGATAGGCGGGGTCGGTAAAGAACGCTGCGAGCACGCGCAACTGCAGCAGCACGTCGCGTTCGACGGTGTCGCCGGAGAGTTGGTAGACGTCCTCATCGAGGTCGAGATTGATCCCGGCGAAATGCCCGGGCTCGGTTTGCTCCAACTCGCCGATTTCGAGCTTGCCGAGGCCACCTTCAACGAACGCGAACGGCAGCGCCCACGCGACGCCGCGCTTCGTCTTCGGTAGTGCGAGATAACCGCCCGCGAAGCGAACCACGACGCTGACCTTGTCTTTTTCGAACGCGGTCGATTTGACGTTCAGCTTCACGCCGTTCTGGAAGCGCACGAGGGTCGCCCCCAAATCGGCGAGCGACTTCCGCTCGGCAACGACGCCTTTCGGTCCGAAGTCGCGATAGCTGAACTCCTTGATCGTGCTCGCGGGCGGTGCTGCGACGGGAACCTTTGTGCTGGCTAGGTAGGCTGCGCGGATTGCGTCTGTGCCGCCGGCGGGGGCCTGCGAACTCGTGAAGAAGATGAGCGGCGGCGCGCCGTTGCCCATGGATGCTTTCAGGACCTGCGTCGTGGTTTGCGCCTTCAGGCCTTTGATGCTGGCGCTATAGAGCGCGAGATCGGTCTTTGCATCGGTCGGCACGCGGTTCGCTTCGAGCGAGGCCATGATCAGATCGGCAACGTCGGCGTTCGAGCGCGTGTTTTCGTTCGCGGCGACCAGCTTGTACGGCGATTGCTGCTCCAACGCTTCGCGATCGACTTCGGCTTGCTGCAAGCCGTGAACCATCGCGCGGCGCAATTCCTGCTCTGCGGCGGCGAGGCCCTTTTGCCACCCGCCGGCCTTCGTGCGGATTTGGAGTGCGTTCACGACCCCTGCCCCGCCGATCTGTTCGCGGCCGACATGCGCTTCGATAAATGGGGCGTCCGCCAACCGCGCGAGTTTGCTCAAGCGGCGGTTCACGACCGTGAAGGCAACGAGGCGCGCGTGGATTTCGCGGCGGCGTGCAGTCGAGTCCGGGCGGGTATCTTCCGGCGATACCCAACTGAGTACGATGCTTTCGTCGAGGCCCGGCTGTATTACCTGCGCGACTTCGAGACCGCGCGGCTTCGGCTTACCGAAGTCTTCCGGTGGCAAGGGACCTGCTTGCTTCCACGAACCGAAGACCGCCGCAATCTTGGCTTCGATCAGAGCCGGATTCACGTCGCCCGATACAACGAGGAGCGAGCGCTCAGGCCGGTAGTAGCGCTCATAGAAGCTGCGCAGTTCCTTGGGCCCGGCGTTGCGGATGAAATTCGTGTCGCCGATCGGAAAGCGCGTCGGATATTTTTGTCCGGCGAACAGCAGGCGGATCTGCGCTTCGTTTGCACGCTGGTTTGGCGTGTCGCGCGAGCGTTCCTCGGACAGGATTACGCCGCGCTCGTTCTTGATCGCTGTTTCCGACAGCGTAAGGCGGTCGGCCATCTCGCGCATGATGTTAAAGCCGGCGTCGAGCGTCGCCGGGCGAACGCTGGGCAGTGAGATCGTGAACGAGGTGTTGTCGAAATCGGTCGCCGCGTTCGCGTTCGAACCGATCTGGATGCCCATGCGCTGCAGCGCGCGGAACATCTCGCCCTCGGGGTAGTTCTGCGAGCCGTTGAACGCCATGTGCTCGAGGAAGTGGGCGACGCCGCGCTCATTCTCGTTTTCATGGAGCGAGCCCGCGGCGACGCGCAGACGCAACGTCACGGTTCCTTCGGGATTCTGGTTCGGCCTGATCGCGTAGCGCATGCCGTTCGGCAATACGCCGAATTTGATCGCGGGGTCGGGCTTAAGGTCGGAACCTTCGTGGGGCCAAATCCCGCGGGCGTTCGCTACGGCGATGAAAGCGATCAGAAGGAGGAGAAACGAAGCCGCAATCAGACGACGGTCAACAAAACGCCACGCCCGCATCAAATACTCCCAACAGAATTGCCGACCAGAGGCGGCGAAATGGACAGGCGATTGCGGCTCGGATGTGGCCGGATCAACGTATTATGCCGTTTCCGGGTGCCTTGTCTCCCCCGATAGGCCCGCTAATTGCCGCCGCCCGCGCCATTTTTTGAAAGTCAGCGATGCCGCGCGCTTCGATGCGCTTGCGCTCGGCTTCCTGCGTTTCCTTTTGCAGGACGAATTGCATGGCCAAGGCTTGTTGTTCGGCGGACAGCTTCTTTTCGATCGCATCGCGCACCTGGTCGGGGATGCCGATATTGCGCAAGAGAACCTGCTGCAAGATGACCGCGCGGCCGGTAAACTTGTAGTCGTCGAGCAAGCGGCGAAGGTGTAGGCGCAGGATGGTTTCCATTCCCGTCGTCAACTGCGTGCGTTTGGTGCTGTAGGCTTCTTGCGCGCTAAAACTCGCCAGCGCTTCGCGCACCGCCGTGCGGGTGGCGGGTACGACGATCTTGTTCGCGTAATCTTCGCCCAGATGCTGGAACACCCAGGGGGCGTCGGCCTCAACCAGACGGTAGTAGACGGTCACATCGAGCGGCATGCGCATGCCGTCAGACGAAATGGCATCGACGGATTCACTTGTGTTTTGACTGCCGCCCGGCCCCGCATGAACACTGACCGTTTCGGTGCGCGCCGACATTTGCGTCACGCTCTTCAGCGGATTTATGAGATGCAGGCCCTGGCCCAGCGGCGCAGGGTCTACTGCGCCAAACAACGTCGCAACGCCCACTTGGCCGGCGCCGATCTGCGTGAAGCCGCTGGAGATCAGCGCGAGGATGCCGAGAACGAATGCAAGCAGGGACAGTGCGCGCGGCACGAAGGCGCCTCGCCCGCCCGGTCCCGACCAAGCCGTCATGCCGACGATCACGGAGACCACCAAACAGACGACGCCGAACATGATCATTCGCGGGCCCTCCGCCGCGCGATTGCGGAATCAGTGCGCAGCTGACGGCATCATTGCCGACGCGCTCGGATTTCGGGTGCTCCTGCGTAATTTTTCCCCATCTGAGGGAGTGTGATCCCCACCCCATAGCGGCGCCATTTCGTTGGTCGGGTGATCGCTCGCACTTTCATCATTTGCAGTCTGTGCTACGCGTTTTGGATCATCTGGGGAGAGCGACCTGTGCGTGCTTGTGTGTTGATTGCCGGCGCCGTTGTTGCAGCACTCGCTGTTGCGCCGGCGGTTGCTGAAAATTGGTCGCCGGAAAAAGCGACGTTTGCGACAGCCAAAATGCAGGCTCTGATCGGCACTGCGCCAGGGCAAACACCCGCAAT
The DNA here is from genome assembly GCA_044220975.1 of Micropepsaceae bacterium. GTDB lineage: Bacteria > Pseudomonadota > Alphaproteobacteria > Micropepsales > Micropepsaceae > SZUA-430. Next base: position 31,448 of record JBGAPZ010000014.1, read on the forward strand.
TTCAGTCGGGGTTTCGATCAACGGCAAGCCAGTCTTTACGACCGGCGCGGGAACGGCATCGCCGGGAACGCCGGCGACAGAGTTCACGGGATATCAGATCGGTTCGCTGAGCAAGCAGCTGACGGCCGCCACAATGCTTGCATTGATCGAAAAGAAGGGCGGATCGAAGTTTTCGCTGGAAACGAAGATCAAAGATACGCTGCCCGACAGCTTTCCCTTCTCGAAAACCGGTGCCGAAACCATTCGGCATCTGCTGAATATGCAGACCGGATATGTCGAATACACCAGCCCACCCTCGAGTGCGTCCAATCTGCCTAACGGATTTGCGGCGATCGAGCGCCAGGCTTTGCGCGGATACGTTTACGCGCTGCTGCGCGAATTTCCGGCCACGACGCCGCCGGGGACGCAGTATGTCTACCGGAATACCAACTACTATTTGATTTCGCTGGTAATCGAGAAGCTCGGTGGCTTCTCGGACTATCGCGACGCCATGAAGGACTATGTGTTCAAGGCTGCAGGTATGACGCAGTCCGGGTTTGTGGGCGCGTCGCCGGCCACGGTGCCCGTTGCGTTGCCGCCCTTCGATACGTCGAAGTCGGCGGTGAACAAAGCGCACTGGCCACGCGGTGCTGGCGACGTCATCAGCACCGTCACAGACATGCTCAAGTGGCACGCGGCTTTCATGAACGACAAAGTCATGAGCACAGCTTCGCGAGCGACGATGGCAACGCCGCCGGTCGGAAGCCCGTATGCGATGGGGTGGATCGCAGCCGTGACACCGCCGTATATCTGGCTCAACCACAGCGGTGTGATCGCAGGCTACTCGTCGTTCGACGGCATCTTCATCAACGCAAGTTCGAAGGGTTGGGTTTCGGCCGTGGCCCTTGCGAGCAACGACAAGGTTCCCGTCGATAAGTTGGTGACCTGCTTGGCGCAGCTCGCGATGGACCCGTCGCCGACACTGAAGGGCTTGGGCGCGGGCGCAAAATTCGCGTGCGGGATCAGTAACAAAATGTTCGGCCTTTAAGTTGCGAAGCACAGATTCCCGCCGAATTCAGAGCGTGTAGAAAAGGCTTTTTCGCGACTCAGAGAATCGGTGCATGCTTTGCGCCGGGAGTTCGATTCCTTGGGATCGGATCGCGTTGCGTTGCGCGATCTCGGGCGGGCTTACCTGATCAGATGTGCCCCGATCTGTGGGCATCCTGTGGCCGTTTTTGGGCATAGCTGCGTGGAAAGCTATGTCCACAGAAACGATTCTGCGCACCCACTAAATGTGGTATTTGCTAACGGGCATTAACACTAAATCTGTTGCGGCGATCAAAATGTAGGTACTAGATAGGGGTCCCTGTTAGCCAAGAATTTTGGGCACCAGGGACTGCTCGCGCGGGGGACTTTGGTGAAGCGCGCGAGGCTCGGTCCCAACAGCTCCAAAACACCTCTCGGCCCTCAGGGACAGTCATCACCCAGGGCACTCAAGAGGGGCTTCACGCATGCGCATCGACCGCGTCTTCACCGTTGACGGACAATCGGCTTACGAGAGCATTTCGTTTCGCAAAATTGCGAGCGAGATCCGTAACCCGGACGGTTCGGTCGTCTTCCGGCAAGAGAATATCGAAGTGCCGGAACGTTGGAGCCAAGTCGCGTCGGACGTGCTCGCGCAAAAGTATTTTCGCAAGGCCGGTATCGCCGCGAAGCTGAAGCCCGTCGCGGAAGCGAATGTGCCGGAGTGGTTGTGGCGGCATGCGCCGGATGAAGTGGCGATGAAGAAGCTGAAGGACGAGCCGAAGTCGGTCGGCGAGTCGAGCGCGCGCCAAGTCTTCGATCGCCTTGCCGGCACCTGGACCTATTGGGGTTGGAAGGGCGGCTATTTCGACGAAGAGAGCGATGCCCGCGCGTTCTTCGACGAGATGCGTTACATGCTGGCCGCGCAGATGGCGGCGCCGAACAGCCCGCAATGGTTCAACACGGGTTTGCACTGGGCTTATGGCGTGGACGGCCCTGCACAAGGTCACCACTACGTCGATCACTGGACGGGCGAACTCACTGCATCGTCGAGCTCCTACGAGCACCCGCAACCGCACGCCTGCTTCATTCAAGGGATCAAAGACGATCTCGTGAACGAAGGCGGGATCATGGACCTTTGGGTTCGTGAGGCGCGCTTGTTCAAGTACGGCTCGGGCACGGGCTCGAACTTCTCGGCGCTTCGTGGCGTGAACGAGAAGCTGTCGGGCGGCGGCAAGTCGTCGGGCTTGATGAGCTTCCTCAAGATCGGCGACCGCGCTGCGGGCGCGATCAAGTCGGGCGGCACGACGCGCCGCGCGGCGAAGATGGTCATCGTCGATGCCGACCATCCGGATATCGAGGCCTTTATCGATTGGAAGGTCTTGGAAGAGCAAAAGGTGGCGTCACTGGTCGCCGGTTCGAAGCTGCTCAACAAGCACCTCAACCTGATCATCAAAGCTTGCGTGAATTGCTCTGCGGACGGCGATGCTTGCTTCGATCCGCTGCAGAACCCGGCCTTGAAGCGCGAGATCAAAGCTGCGCGCAAGGTGCACATTCCGGACAACGCCGTGCAGCGCGCGATCCAATTCGCGCGCCAAGGCTACACGGCGATCGACATTCCGGTCCTCGACACGGATTGGGACGGCGAGGCGTACTACACCGTCTCCGGCCAGAACTCGAACAACACGGTGCGCGTGACGGACGACTTCCTGCGCGCAGTGGAAGCCGACGCGGACTGGCAGTTGGCCCGCCGCATCGACGGCAAAACGCACAAGACGCTGAAGGCGCGCGACCTTTGGGGCAAGATCTCCGAAGCCGCCTGGCAGTGCGCCGATCCGGGCCTGCAGTTCCACACGACGATCAACGATTGGCACACCTGCCCGAACTCGGGTCAGATCCGCGCGTCGAACCCGTGCTCGGAATACATGTTCCTCGACGACACGGCGTGCAACCTCGCCTCGCTGAACCTGATGGCGTTCCGCAAGGACGGTCCGGACGGCCGCAAGGGTTTCGACGTGGCGGCGTATGAGCATGCAGTCCGCCTTTGGACGATCGTGCTCGAAATCTCGGTCATGATGGCGCAGTTCCCGTCGAAGGAAATCGCGCAGCTGTCGTACGAGTACCGCACGCTTGGCCTTGGCTACGCGAACATCGGCGGCCTGCTCATGACGTCGGGCATTGCTTATGACTCGCAGCAGGGCCGCGCGGTCGCCGGCGCGCTCGCCGCGCTGATGACGGGCGCTTCCTACGCGACGTCGGCTGCGATGGCGCGCGAGCTTGGCGCGTTCAAGGGCTACGCCAAGAACGCGGACCAGATGCTGCGCGTGATCCGTAACCATCGCCGCGCGGCGCATGGCGCGGTCGACGGCTATGAGAAGCTGTCGATCAAGCCCGTGCCGCTGAACGCGATCGAGATGCCGGAGACGGGCTATGAAGGCCTCATCGACCGCGCACGCGGATCGTGGGACGAGGCGTTGGCGCAAGGCGCGCTCTACGGCTACCGCAACGCGCAGACGACCGTTATCGCACCGACCGGCACGATCGGCCTCGTCATGGATTGCGACACCACGGGCATCGAACCGGACTTTGCGCTGGTGAAGTTCAAGAAGCTGGCCGGCGGCGGCTACTTCAAGATCATCAACCAGTCGGTGCCGGAAGCCTTGCGCGTGCTCGGCTACAAGCAAGATCAAACGGACGCCATCATCAACTATGCGGTCGGCCGCGGTACGCTGAAGGGCGCGCCTGGCGTGAACCACGAATGGCTGAAGATGAAGGGCTTCACGGATAAGGAGCTTGAGGCCGTCGAAGCGTCGCTGGCAACCGCGTTCGATATCTCGTTCGTGTTCAATCGTTGGACGTTGGGCGATGCGTTCTGCACGAAGACGCTGAACCTTTCGCCGGAGCGCCTTGATGCGCCGGACTTCAACCTGCTGCTCGAGATCGGTTTCTCGAAAGCCGAGGTGGACGCGGCGAACCTCTTCTGCTGCGGGGCGATGACGCTGGAAGGCGCGCCTGGTCTGAAGGAAGAGCACCTGGCTGTGTTCGATTGCGCGAACCCGTGCGGCAAGCTCGGCAAGCGTGCGCTTTCGGTCGACAGCCATATCTTGATGCTGGCTGCGGCGCAGCCGTTCATCTCAGGTGCGATCTCGAAGACGATCAACATGCCGATGTCGGCGACGGTGAAAGATTGCGCCGACGCTTACATGAAGTCGTGGAAGCTCGCGCTCAAGGCGAACGCGCTTTATCGCGACGGGTCGAAGCTCAGCCAACCGCTTGCGTCCACGCTGCTGGCGTCGGACGACGAGGAAGACGAGTTGGTCGACGCGTTGCCCGAAATGGCACAAGGCGCGCGTGCGCAAGCGCTTGCCGAGCGTGTCGTCGAGCGCGTGATCGAAATCACGAAGCGCGACCGCGAGAAGCTGCCGCATCGCCGCAAGGGCTATACCCAAAAGGCGACGGTCGGCGGGCACAAGGTCTATCTGCGCACCGGCGAGTACGACGACGGCCGCATCGGCGAAATCTTCATCGACATGCATAAGGAAGGCGCCGCCTTCCGCAGCTTGATGAACAATTTCGCGATCGCAATCTCGATCGGCTTGCAGTACGGCGTGCCGCTGGACGAGTTCGTGGAAGCGTTCACGTTCACGCGCTTTGAGCCGGCCGGCATGGTGACGGGCAACGAGGCGATCAAGAACGCGACGTCGATCCTGGACTACGTGTTCCGGGAACTCGCGGTGTCGTATCTCGGCCGTCACGACCTGGCGCACGTTATCCCGGGCGACAGCGAGATCGGCGGCGGCGACAGCGAAGGCAAGCGTCCGGCAACACCCGCGCAGAGCACCGCACGGATCGTTTCGGCAGGTCTCGTTCGCGGTCAGATCCCGCAGCAGCTCATGGTCGTCGAAGGCGGCGCTGCCGTGAAGATGGATCCGGCGCAGATGATGCTAGCGACGGCGAGCGAACTTGCGCTCGACGCGCAGGCGCGCCGCGCCCTTGCCAACCCGGTCGCGCAACAAATCGAGATCGTGGAACGCGAGGTCACGGTTTCAACCGCTCACCTGCGCGCGCGTAAAGTCGCCGAGGCCCGGATCAAGGGCTACGAGGGCGATGCGTGCGGGAACTGCGGAAACTTCACGCTGGTCCGGAACGGCACCTGCTTGAAGTGCGACAGCTGCGGAACGACGACCGGCTGCAGCTAAGCGCTACGTCTGAAGGTGGCTCAGCGGGGGATGAACTCCCGCGGGCCGGTGGGACAATAAGAACAAGCGGAAGCCAACATAAAATGATCATCTGCTCGAAAGACGAAGGCAACGGGACGTTCCGCGAGTTCGCACTCGACAACGCGGAGTTCGGCGACAAGGCACCGGTCAAGACGCACCTTGCCCACCGGACCGACGGCGGCATGGTGGCCGATGACGAGTGGCGCGATGCCGGCGTCATCGTGCGCGCGCAAGGCGGCGTGGAAGCGTCGATCCTGCGCTCCGTCCGGCGCGGGCGGATGAGCGATTTCGTCAAGCTGGATAAGGTTTTCCCGAACGAGGTCGCCGCGCTTCAGGCGATCGCCAAGCACTACGTTGCGGCGACCACGCTCAGCAACTAGCGCCCCGCGCTTGTTTCCAACTTATCGATAACGCAGAGTGATCGGCGGGAGGCAGTATGCATCTCTTCGGCGATCCTTCGCGTATCGATACGGCGCTTGATTGCCGCTCGATCAGCTTTGAAAATCCAACCGGTGCGCGCGGCCAAGGCGGCAAGATCGCCGGCGGGCGCAAGGGTGCTCCCAACCGGCGGATCCCGTCCGGGGAGACGGTCGTGCTCGCCGATCTCGAGGGGCCAGGGTGTGTCCGGCATATCTGGATGACATTCATGGCTGCGCCGCCGGAAGCGATGCGCGCGGTCGTCATCGAGGTCTTCTACGATGGGCGCGCGGAGCCCAGCGTCTCGGTCCCTGCCCTCGACTTCTTCGGCTTGCCGCACGGGCGCACTGTCGCGTGCACCACGGCGTTGACGGCAGTCCAGGAAGGGCGCGGGTTCAACGCGTACTTCCCGATGCCATTCCGACGTCACATGCGCGTCGAACTTGTGAACAACGCCAAGCGACCGATCAATTTCTACTACCAGCTGGACTACACGCTTGAGCCTGTGGCTGCCGACGCGGGATATCTGCATGTCGCGTTCCGGCGCGAAAACCCGACTGTGCTGAAACGCGACTTCACGATCGTAGATGGGATCAAAGGGCCAGGACGCTTCCTCGGTTGCGTCGTAGGCGTGCGCGTCCTGCCGGACGACATGGTTTGGTACGGCGAGGGCGAGTTCAAGGTCTACCGCGACGGCGACACCTCGCATCCGACTTATTGCGGCACCGGACTTGAAGACTACGTCGGCAGCGCGTGGGGCATGGGGGTGCACGCGACTGCGTACCAAGGTGCGCCACTGATCGTCGCGCCACCTGGAGATCCGCAGTCACCTCTGCCGCCGAAACCCGACTACGTCGGGTTCTATCGGTGGCACATCCCCGATCCGATTGTGTTCGAGCGCGAGATGCGCGCGACGATCCAGCAGATCGGTGCGCTGATGGTGCCGAAGGGGGCGGAGCATTTGATTGCGGAATGGGAGAAGCGATACACGCTCGCGGGCAACGGTTGGGTCACGGGCGAACCGCTCGCCAATTCGCCGCTGCACGCTTTCGCGATCGCCGAGCGGGTGGATGACTATTGCGCAGCCGCGTACGTCTATGCGCGTGAGCCGCAAAGTGTACCGCGGCTGGACATTGCGGGCGCGCTTGCCGATATCGGGCGACGAGACTATGAGCGCAAACCGCGCGGGTTCGTGGCGGAGGCTTGAGGCGCCACAATGATAGTCGTCTTCGGCTCCATCAACGTCGACCTGATTACGCTGGTGCCGCATCTGCCGTCGCGCGGCGAGACGGTGCTGGGGCGCGACTATGCTGTCGTGCAAGGCGGCAAAGGCGCGAACCAGGCGCTTGCTGCCGCGTGCGGCGGCGGCTGCGTAAGCATGGTCGGCACTGTGGGCACGGATTCGTGGGGCGCGCTTGCATTAGAGCGGCTCGCGGCAGCGGGTGTCGATCTTTCGTGCGTGGGCCAAGGACGTGCGCGAACGGCATGCGGCTTCATCTCCGTCGATCCGGGTGGACAGACTCTGATCACTGTGTCGCCTGGTGCGAATATGGAAACGCATGTGGGCTTGCTCGATCGCCTGACGCCGCCGCTTGCGCGAGGCGATTGGCTGATCCTGCAGATGGAAGTACCGTTTGAGGAGAACTGGCGTGCGCTGCGGGCAGCGAAGGCCGCTGGGGCGCGGACGATTCTCAACCTTGCACCAGCCGTGCCCCTGGACGATGCGGTGCTGCCTGATCTGGACTTTCTGGTCGTGAACGAGGGTGAGGCGGACGTGCTGGGCGCTCACTTGCGCGTCGGGACACGCGATCACGCAGGCGTCGCAAAGGCATTGGCCGAGCGGTGCGGCGTGACCGTTCTCGTCACATTGGGGGAGCGGGGGTCGATCGCCGTCGAGCCAAGCGGCGCGGCGTTGCGAACGGAAGCATTGCGGGTCGCCGTGGCCGATACGACTGGCGCCGGCGATGCCTATGTCGGGTACCTTGCTGCTGCGCTCGACGGTGGCGCGGCGCTGTCGGAGGCCATGCGTTTTGCAAGCGTGGGGGCAAGTCTCGCGTGCGAGACGATGGGTGCTCAGACTGCCTATCGACAGCGGAACGAAGTGTTGGCGCGGATGCGCGCGCTGCCGTGATCGCCGTTAGAGGCGTACCGCTTCGCTGGCGCGGGCGATTTCTGCGTGGTTGAAAACGATGCCGGTGGCGTCCTCGATCGTCACTTTGACGTCGTTGCCTTCGCTCTTCAGCAGGCGCACGGCGCAGTTCATCGCCTTGGGCTTGTCTGGGAAGTTTATGGCTTCTCTTCGGCCAAGCGCGTTCACGATCACCTTGTACATGACCCCACGTCCTTCTTCTTATCGTCGGAGTTTTGCACAGTGGATGGCGATGCCAAGACGTGACGCCGCCACACCTCTGTGGGATTCAGGTGTCACAAACGGCGAGGCGCGCCGCAGCCGCGCGTGTGCATCATTCTGCAGCGTCGGCGAACGCCGATTTGTGCACAGGAATCTTTTGGGCGCCTGATTTCCACTGCACGAGCGCAAGAATTCCTGCGGCGTCTTCAGTGAGGGCAGTGCAGCTCTCCACCCAATCGCCATCGTTGCAGTACGTGATCTCGCCGATTTGGCGAATTTCCGCCTTGTGGATATGTCCACAGACAACACCGTCGACGTTACGGCGGCGGGCTTCTTCTGCGACTGCGTCTTCGAAGCGCCCGATGAACTCGACGGCGTCCTTGACGTGATCTTTGAGCCATCGCGATAGCGACCAATAAGGCATACCCAGGCCGCGGCGGGCTGTGGCGACGAGATCATTCGCACGTACGGCCCAGGCGTGGGCCCAGTCCCCTGCCCTTGCGAGCCAACGTGCGTGTGTGACCACGCCGTCGAAACGGTCTCCGTGAAGCACCAACAGGCGACGGCCATCGGCGGTTTCGTGGATCGCTTCGTCCGCCAGTTCAATACCGGCGAAGCACAATCCGATGTAGTCACGGAAGACTTCATCGTGATTGCCCGGGATGAAGATGACGCGCGTTCCCGATTGCGACATGAGCAAAATTTCGTTGACCACCGCCTTGTGGCTCTCCGGCCAGTACCAACGCTGCGACAGCTGCCAACCGTCTACGATGTCGCCGACGAGGTACAAGAGATCGCAGTCGTTGCTTCTGAGAAAATCGCACAGAGCCTCGGCTTTGCAGCCGCGCGATCCCAAGTGGATGTCGAAATCAGAGCGTGCGGTGACGGCGCGCTCTTGGCGGTGCTGCTTTGTGAGATACAGCTCGCGGCCAGAGCCGCGCGGTTTGATCGTCAAAACTCGTGACCATCGACATCGCTTGCGATCCCCATCTTGTCGCGTGGCCGAATCGTTACAGCCAGCGGCGAAATGGTTCGCATCACCATATGAAGAATACATGTCGGATGCATGAAACTCCCGTTTTTGTTGTGGGCACAACAAAAACTCCGCAAAGGCGTCACAACAGGTTCATCAGCAACCTATTCATCTCGCCCCCGCATAGTCGGCGTTCGCGATTGTGCCCTTGCCTAGAACAGCGCTTGGAGCGGCAGCCCCTGCCGCTCCAAGCGCACCCCGCTTTCCCCACGCGAAATCGGCAGGACTTTTCTCCCAAATTTTCGACACGATGCGCGTTATGCCGCTGGCCGCAACGCGTTGAAATGCAAGCCGTTTCAAAGCTTCGGTGGGTTGCTGCATCTCTGTGACGCCACCATCACAAAAGCTTCACGGCGCTATGGTTGAGATCGCCCCGCGCTCATCCGAGCGCATGGGACAAAGGGACGATGATGAAAAGATTTGGACTGGCTGCTCTGCTTGCCAGCGTCGCCGTTATCGGAGCGACATCGGCTGCAGATACAATGGACCCGCGCTATAAGGCGTATCAGTCGACCTCGGGCGTGTCGGGCACATTGAAGTCGATCGGTTCGGATACGCTCAACAATTTGATGACGCTCTGGGCTGAAGACTTCCGCAAGATCTATCCGGGCGTGAAGATCGAGATCGAGGGCAAGGGCTCTTCGACCGCACCGCCGGCGCTGATCGCCGGCACGGCCCAATTCGGTCCGATGTCGCGTGCAATGCGCGGTCAGGAGATCGATCAGTTTACGGCAAAATACGGCTACGCACCGACACAAGTTCGCGTGGCAGTCGACGCGCTCGCCGTGTTCGTGAACAAGGACAATCCGATCAAGTGCCTCTCTCTAGCGCAGATCGACGGCATCTTCTCGGTCACGCGGTCGTCCGGTTCGCCGGAAATCAAAACGTGGGATCAACTTGGCCTTGGCGGCGAATATGCCGGTAAGGCGATCTCGCTGTTCGGCCGCAACTCGGCGTCGGGCACGTATGCGTACTTCAAAGAAGTCGCGCTTGTGAACGGCGACTACAAGAGCACCGTGAAGGAGCAGCCGGGTTCGTCGGCAGTCGTGCAAGGCATCGCGTCCGACAAGTTCGCAATCGGCTACTCAGGCATCGGTTACAAGACGGCAGACGTGCGGGCGATCGCTGTGTCTGGGCGCGATGGTCAATGCCAAGAGCCCTCGCAGAACAACGCCTACCAGGGCAAATACCCGATCACGCGTTTTCTCTACATCTACGTGAACAAGAACCCGTCGACGCCACTCGATCCACTGCGCGCCGAGTTCTTGAAGTTCGTTTTCTCGGGTAGCGGCCAAGACGACACGACAAAGGACGGCTACTATCCGATGCCGTTCGTCATGTCGAAGGACGAGCGGTCGAAATTGGGGCTCGGGGAGTAGTTCCCAGTCCATTTGAATTGCCCCGGCGGCTGTGTAGGTTGCCGCCGGGGTTTCTTGTTTGCGGGGGCAAACAGCAACGGGGAGCTCCGGGTTTTTTCTTGAACTCGGACGGCGGCGAGTGGCGGACAGCGGGATGTCGGGATCAGAACCGAAGGACGGCAGGCGGCCGGCGTCCGTCCTTTATCAACGCGACAAGAAGACCAAGACGTCGGTGCTATTTGCCGATGCTTTCGCGCGCATAGGCATTCGTGTCGGCGGACTCGCGGTGATCGCGGCCGTGTTCACGATCATGTTCTTCCTGATCTATGTGTCGCTGCCATTGTTGGAAACGGGCGGGGTAACTGGGGCGCGCACGCTTGCCTTCGGTGCGAGCGGGACACCGTTCGTCGCGACGCAGATGGACGACCAGCAGACGATCGTCGCCGACGTTCAAGCGGATGGTCATGTGACGGCGTTTCACGCCACCACCGGTACGCCGCTTGAGGTTATGAGCTTCGACCTTACGGGTCTCACCGCGACCGCATTCGCGAGTACCCTTCGTGGCGATGATATCCTGTTCGCGTTTGCCGACGGGACCGTGCGCCCAGGGCGTTTCGAACTGAAGGCGACAGTCATTGGCGCCCAAGCGATGCCGCAAGGCTTGCGCAAACTCGACGAGCGCGACTCCACCGACGGTAAAGCAATCATTTCTCGCATTCCCGGTCAGTTCCGCCGGACATCGGTCGAGCTGTCGCTCGCGGCACCGATTCAGATCGCCGATGCCGGCACCGCGATCCTCAAGGCCGACTATCGCGCCGGCGGCACCGCGGAGCGGCCGTTGCGTACGTTTGTGACGCTCGATGCTGCCGGGACGCTGCGCCTGAGCCAAGCCACCTCCGAGCTCAACATGATGACGGGCGAAGCGACGACGAACGTCGCCAGCGCGACAATTCCGCTCGGCCGCCCGCCGCAGGACGTGCGCGCGCTTCTGCTCAACACGCAGGGCGACCGCGTTTTGGTTGCGCTGGCCGATGGAACGGTGCTGCGCTACCTGACGCGCGATTTCGCAAATCCCAAGCTCGCCGAAACGGTGAAAGTCGTCCCGGATGGCGTCGCGCTGTCGGCCATCGCTTACATGAACGGCGAAAGCTCGTTCGTAGCGGGCGGGTCGGACGGGTCGCTTGCGATCTGGTTCGGCGTCGACAGAAAGTCGCCTTCGACCGCCGACGGGATCGTGCTCACCAAGGTTCACGCCGACTTCGCCAAGCAGCCGGCCGCGATCGAAGCAATCCGCGTCAGTCAGCGCACGCGGCTGTTCGCGACAGCGGACGCGACCGGCGGTATCTGGCTTCACCACGGCACGACCGATCGCACGTTGTTGGAGCTGCCCGGAACGCCAGACCCGAATGGGCTGCAAGCGGTCGTGTTCGCACCGAAGGACGACGCCATACTCGGCATCGGCAAGAACGGACAGGCGATCCTTTGGGGTATTTCGGTGCCGCACCCGGAGACCACGCTTCAGTCCTTGTTCGGCAAGGTTTGGTACGAGGGCTACGACGAGCCGGTCTACGTGTGGCAGTCGACGGCAAGCACCGACGCACCGGAGCCGAAGCTTTCGTTGATCCCTCTGATTTTCGGCACGGTCAAGGCTGCGGTTTATTCATTGATGCTGGCGATCCCGCTGGCGCTTTTCGGCGCAATCTATACCTCGGAGTTCCTGCACCCACGGACGCGCGGCATCATCAAACCAACGATGGAATTGATGGCGTCGCTTCCTTCCGTCGTCGTTGGGTTCATCGCGGCGCTTGTCTTGTCGCCCATTGTCGAGAGTTGGATCGCGGCGATCGTCATCGCGTTCGGCGTGCTGCCACTCACCGTTATTTCTGTTTCGTTTGTGTGGCAACTCTTGCCGCAGCCCATTGCGAACGCACTGGACGGGTTTCCGAAGCTCGTGGCCTATTTCTTGGCGGTCGTGGTGGCCGTTTGGCTCAGCATACGCTTAGGGCCGCTTATCGAGATCGCTTTCTTCGGAGGCGACTTCAAGAAATGGACATCAGGCTCGGGTTCTGGTCTGCCGTTTTTGTTCCTGCTTCTGACTCCGCTCTCGTTCATCACGGTGTTGTTCGCGACGCGGCCTTTGTTCAACGGCGCTTACCGGTTGCGCCTTCGCGAGCAGTCGAAGTTTTCGGCCGCGGTCAGCGAACTCTTGGGCTGGGTGGTGATCTTGGTATTGTCATTCGCTCTCGCTTGGGGCGCCGCCTTTTTGCTCCAATCGCTTGGATACGACGCGCGCGGCGGAGTGATCGATACATTTGTCCAGCGCAATGCACTGGTGGTGGCTTTCGCGCTCGCCTTCACGCAGATACCGCTGATCTATTCGATCGCTGAAGACTCGTTGAACGCGGTGCCTGCTTATTTGCGCTCCGGATCGCTCGCCTGCGGCGCGTCGCGCTGGCAGACGACGTTGTGGATCGTGCTGCCGACGGCGGCGTCGGGCATCTTCTCGGCGATCATGATCGGACTGGGGCGCGCTGTCGGCGAAACGATGATCGTCGTCATGGCGACCGGCAATACACCGATCCTGGACGTCAATATTTTCAACGGTCTTCGAACTATATCGGCCAACATCAACGTGGAGCTGCCGGAAGCGGTGCGCGACTCCACGCTCTATCGCACGTTGTTCCTGTGCGCGCTGGTGCTGTTTGTCGTCACGTTCGTGATCAACACGGTCGCCGAAATCGTGCGTCAGCGCTACCGCAAGCGCGCGGCGCAGTTGTGAGGCGGGCCCCGTGAGCGACACCGTCACTGCCGCTGCCTCGCCCGTGGCCGCCCTTGCGGCGGTCCGCCGCGTTCCGCGCAGCGACTTGAGCGCGATGGGCGAGCCGTTCGTTTGGGTGATGGGCGCGTCGCTTGTTGCCGGACTTGCGATGATCGTCGGGTTCTTGGCGCTGATCACATACGTCGGCGCGGTGACGTTTTGGCCGCAACCGATCGTCGTCGTCGAAATGACCGACGGGAAGGTGATCGCCGGCGAGGAATTCCGCAGCGAAACCTACAAGCCGTCGCCGGAGCAGCTTGTGGGTAAGAGCGAGGCAGCGCGCGAGCAGATCACGGCCAATCTTGGGGCCTCCGAGCGAACGCTTTATCGCGTCGGGAATTACGATTTGTTCGGCGAGGATTTCATCTGGGTCCCGGCCTTCGATGTGAAGTCGGTCAAGTTCGCGAAAGACATGTATCTTGTCGAACGGCGCGAATGGGGCCCGTTCATCGGCCGGGTTAAAGAGATCGATCTCGCGGGAACAAAAACCGCGACGCCCACCTACCCTGCCCTTGCGGCGGCCGTCGCACAGGCCGACACGCGGCGCACAGCGATCGAGCGGGTCGACAAAGTCGAAATTGGAGCGATCAACCACGAGATCGAGGCCTTGCGCCTCGGCGTCCGGCGGATTGAGCTCGATTATGGGGTTGGTAGCGCGGAGGCCAAAGCTGCCGCTGCCGACGCAGCTTCGCAGACCGCTCGCCTGCAGGAACAGTACAAGACGCTTGAAGCGAAGGTGACGGCACTTCGGCAATCGGACGACGGCTATACCGTCACGCTGGAAGCGATCGACCAGCAGACAAAGACGCTGCCGGTCTCAAAGTTGGTGCGGCTTTATCCGGCGAACAACCTCTCGACCGCCGGAAAGTGGTCGGTCTACGCGTCGCGTTGGTACGAGTTCATAACCAGCCAGCCGCGCGAGGCCAACACCGAAGGCGGCGTGCTGCCCGCCATCGTCGGCACGCTGACGATGATGGTTCTGCTCAGCCTTGCGGTCGCCCCGTTCGGCGTGATCACGGCGCTTTATCTCCGCGAGTATGCGCGGCAAGGGTTCTTGGTTTCGTTCATACGCGTTTGCGTCAACAATCTGGCCGGCGTTCCGTCCATCGTTTACGGCGTCTTCGGGCTCGGGTTCTTTTGCTACATCTTGGGCGGCTCGATCGATCAGATCTTCTTCCCGGAAAAGCTGCCGACACCGACGTTTGGAACGGGCGGCATGCTGTGGGCGTCGCTGACGCTTGCCCTACTCACCGTGCCGGTCGTGATCGTCGCCACTGAAGAGGCGCTTGCCGCGGTGCCGCGCTCGATGCGCGAAGGCTCGCTCGCCTGCGGCGCGTCGAAATGGCAGACGATTTGGCGCATTGTGTTGCCGCGGGCTGCGCCGGGCATCATGACGGGGCTAATTCTTGCGATGGCGCGCGGCGCCGGCGAAGTGGCGCCCTTGATGATCGTCGGGGTCGTCAAGCTGGCGCCTGAGATGCCGATCGACGCCAGTTTTCCGTTCGTGCATTTCGAACGTAGCTTCATGCATTTGGGATTTCATATCTACGACGTCGGCTTTCAATCGCGAAACTCTGAAGCCGGCCGACCGATGGTGTTCGTGACCACACTGCTGCTGGTCGGGATTGTGCTGTTCTTGAATGCGTTTGCGATCCAGGTTCGTAACAGATTGAAGAAGACTTATGACGCCGGGCAGTTCTGAGGGACTTTGAGAGTATGGCAGGCAGTGCAACAGCCGACGGTTTCGAGACGACCGTCTATCACCCGATCGAGGGCACGAGCGGCGTCAGCTTGCGCGTCGAGAGCTTTAGCCTTTGGTATGGCCAGGCGCAGGCGCTCTACAACGTCGATATGGACGTTCAGAAGGGGCTTTGCACCGCGTTGATCGGCCCGTCGGGCTGCGGGAAGTCGACGCTGCTGCGCTCGATGAACCGCATGAACGATCTGATCGACGGGGTTCGGACTAGCGGCCAGATGAATATCGAGGGCGAGCCGATCTTCGGCACACGGATCGACGTGATCGCTCTGCGGAAGCGGATGGGGATGGTATTTCAGAAGCCGAATCCCTTTCCGATGTCGATCCTCGAGAACGTCGTCTATCCGCTGCGCGTCGACGGGGTGACGAACCGCAAATTCTTACGCGAAGCTGGCGAAGCGGCGCTGCGCGGCGCGGCGCTTTGGGAAGAGGCGAAGGACCGCTTGAACGAAAGCGCACTGGGCCTCTCCGGCGGTCAGCAACAGCGGCTTTGCATCGCACGCGCGATTGCCGGCAATCCGGAAGTGCTGTTGATGGACGAGCCTTGTTCCGCGCTCGATCCGATCGCGACGGCGAAGATCGAAGAGTTGATCGACGAGCTTAAAGGCCGCTACACGATCATTATCGTCACGCACAACATGCAGCAGGCCGCGCGCGTCGCCGACAACACGGCGTTCATGTATCTGGGGCGGCTGATCGAGTACGGTGATACCAAGGCGATGTTTGAGAAACCGCGGGTCAAGCGGACGGAGGACTATCTCACTGGGCGTTTCGGCTAAGCCTCTTTCGCTTTCTTTTTCTCTTTCTTCTCTGTCGCCTTCGCCTTTTCGGGCTTCTTCTCTTTGTCCGGGCCGTGATAATCGGCAACGCCCGTTGTGATGGCGTAGCAGGCCAGCCGCACGGTACGAGGGATCTTCACGGGCTTGCCGCCGCTCCGTTCGCCCTTCTCGTAGTACTGCACGACGCGGCGCTTGAGGCCCAACGCGTCGGCGGCATCTTTCTGAGACATATCAAGGGCTTTGCGCCACCGCTTGAAGTCGTGTCCCTTCATGTCGCCCACCCCATCGCCGCCCTCTCGCGAGCGTTGGTTCGTACCACGCTCTGCGACTCGACTGCCACCCTCGCAAACCAAAGGCGCACAGTGTGCGTTTCACATACTTGTCACAAAGCGCACTTTGTGCGTATGATGAATGCCTGTGGACAACTTCCGCAGCTTTGGGAGGTCACTTTTGCTCCGTTTGGGGCCGCGTTTGAGAGGAGAGTTGCCATGCGTACTCACTGGTTCGTGCTTGCCCCGTTGTGGCCGTTGTTCGCGTTGATCGTGATCGCCGGCGCGGTTTGGGCAGTCTCTCTCTAAGCTCACGCAAACTTGGTCTTTAGGAACGGCGTCCTGTGGGGCGCCGTCGCTTTTTCGGGGTCCACCTTCTGCTCCTTACAACTGAGAAGCGTGCCACTTGTGCACGAAACGGGGACAGTACGCACTTCACCGTCGCGCCGCCGCAACGCATCCCCCACTGAGTTACACCCGTCATAAGCCTGTCACGGATGTGTCACGCACCGCAGGCAAGAACACCCCGCATTAACAAGGGGTGTGTTCCAGATGCGGAAATCAATTTGGCTAGGGTCGGCGGCCCTCGCGGCGGTGATGCTGGTTGCGTCGCCGGCGTACGCCGGTGGCAAGACGAAGAACGATCAGCGCGATCAAGAAATCCAGGAACTCAAGGCTCGGTTGGACCGCCTGGAGCGGGAGGCCGAGGACGACAAGATTCAGCAGAGTTCGCGGTTGAAGAAAGTCGAAGACACGCAGGATGCGGTGCAGTGGACGTTCAACGACGGGCGGCCAACGGTGCGCTCCGGCGATGGGCGGTTCGAGATGTCTCTCCGCGGTCGCGTACAGCTGGACTTCGCAGAGTTTAACCAAGATCCGAGCGACTTCGGCTTGGGCTATGGCGCCGCGAACAATTGCGACGCGACGAACGTGCTCTGCGATCTGGGCTCGGGCGCCGTGTTCCGCCGCGTGCGGTTCGGCATCGAAGGCAAGTTCTTCCGCGACTTCATCTATGAACTGCGCTTCGACTTCGGTGGTACCGACATCGAAGGTGCGGGCATCATCAACATCGCCCGTGTGGGTTATGTCGGCATTCCGGGCCTGCGCATTCAGGCCGGTGCACTGCAGCCGATCTTGACGATGTACGACGCCACGTCCTCGGCGGAACTGACCACGATGGAACGTCCGCAAGTCGTGACGCTGCTCGTCGGCAATTTCGGTGGCGACAACGGCCGCAAGGGCGTGGAAGTCACCTATCAGAAAGAAGGCCTGCTCTGGGACGGCGACAACTTCCTGATCTCCGGCGCTCTCACGGGCGATCGCGTCGCGACGAACGGCACCAGCCACTCGGGCGGCCCGGACGACGAGCGCACACAATTGATCGGCCGCTTGGCCTATCGCTTGTGGTCTGACGGCGTCTCGAACTTCCAGGTCGGTGGCAGCTACGCGCAGATCAACTCTCTGCAGGGCAACACTCCGGGCGTCGCGCGCACACTGCAATTGCGCGAACGCCCTGAAATCCGCGTCACGGGTGAGCGCTTCATCGACACCGGCGCACTCAGCCTCACGCAGGACGATCCGGCACGTGCTTACGGCTTCGAAGCCGGCTTCAACTGGGAGAACATCTATCTCGCAGGTGAATGGTACAAGTTCGAACTCGACCGCGCTTTGGTCGGCGGCGTAACGGCGGCCGGCGCGAACCCCGAATTCTCCGGCTTCTACGTCGAAGGCGAGTGGATCATCACGGGCGAAGCGAAACGCTATGTGGCGTCGGGCACGAACAACAACATCGGCGTATGGCGCGGTCCGTCGATCGCATCGCCGTGGTCGCTCGGCGGCGGGATCGGCGCTTGGTCGATCCATGCGCGCTACAGCAACATGGACCTCAACGACTTTGAGTTCGCCCCTGTTGCTGCCAACCGCGTTCGTGGCGGCGAAGAAACGCACACGATCATCGGCGCGACTTGGTACATGAACGCGAACTTGAAGTTGATGGCGGAGTACAACATGGTCGAAGTCGACCGGTTGACCGCTGGCGGCGCGAGTTTGGACGCGGACTTCGACGTCATCCAAAGCCGCATAATGTTTACGTTCTAAGGTTCCCTCTACTGCCTTAGAAACACCCAGGGGCTCCGCGGCGTTCGTCGCGGGGCCTTTTTCGTTGGCCGACTTGCGCAGCTTCGCGAAAGCTGACATCGAATCCGGCATGAGCGAGCCGACGACCCAGCCCAAGCTTCAGATCCGCATCGTGCCGGTCACGCCGTTGCAGCAGAATTGTTCGCTGATTTGGGACACGGCGACGAAGCATGCGGCGTTCGTCGATCCGGGCGGGGACATCGACAAGCTTCTCGGCGCGCTGACGCATTTCGGGCTGACGTTGAAGCGGATTTGGCTGACGCACGGGCACCTGGATCATGCGGGCGCCGCGGCGGAGCTGCGCGAGCGCACCGGCGTTGCGATCGAGGGACCGCACCGCGACGATCAATTCTGGCTCGACCAGATCGAGGAGAGTTCGCGGCGCTATGGCCTGACCGGTGGGCGCAACGTGACGCCCGACCGCTACCTTGAGGACGGCGACGAGCTGGAGCTTGAGGGTGTGACGTTCGGCGTTCTGCACACGCCGGGGCACACGCCCGGGCACGTCGTCATCCATCACACCGGCGGCAAGATTGCGTTCGTGGGCGACGTGCTGTTTGCGGGTTCAATTGGGCGCACGGATTTTCCGCGCGGCAATCACGAGCAGCTGATCAGTTCGATCACCGGCAAGCTTTGGCCGCTGGGCGACGACGTGACATTCATACCGGGGCACGGTCCGACGTCGACATTCGGGCGGGAGCGGCAGACGAACCCGTTCGTCGCAGACCGGCTGACCGGTTACGGTGGCACGCCGAAGCAAGCGGCCGACGAAGGTGCGCAGCGCACGTCGAAGCGGTATACGTAAGCCTATTGCCACAGCGAATGGCTGGTCAGCTTTCCCGTCTTCGTGTCCACCAGCACGATCAACGGTTCGCTGAGTTTGTCGGGTATCGGTGGACGCGTGCCGACGAACGCGACGACGTCCGCGCCCGGCAGGATCTGCTTCAGGCTGAAGCGATCGAGGCCGGTGTCGGCGCTCCAGAGTAAATCGCCGTTGAAGTCCACGCGCGACAGCACCAGCGTGCCGGCCAGCCCCGGGGCGGAGGTGTGGATCATCAGCGCGCTGTCTGGGTTCTCCACGCGCAGTGGTTCCGACTTGTCATTCATGCGCAGGAACGCGGCTTGAAGAAATTCCATATCGCCGACAGGGGCGATCGTGCGGACGCGGTAGCGGTCGCCATCCGGCGATGGCTCGAGGGCGGCCTTGGTGAGGCGGCGCGCGAGTTTTCCCTCCCCTGCCCTCTCTACAGGCCTAATCCACTTGCCGGGTTTGAAGTCGCGCGCGCGTTCGTCCGCCGAGAGCAGCGCGAGCCAAGTGCGCGGGGTGGTTAGGATGCCTGCCGCCAAATAATTCGCCGGCTCATGCCGATCGAAGCGGACGTTGGAGGGCTTCGGCGCGGTGGGCGTGGCTTTCCATGTGTCCGGGTCGATATCCACGGCGGCCGATCGATCGATGCGCATAACGTGGAGTTTTCCGGCGATGATGTCCATGCCGCGCGGATCCTCCCACCATGTCGGATCGAGGCCGGGGTTTGCCCACTGAAGGTGCTCCGGCGTGACCACCGTGAAGTCGTTCAAGCGCACGCCTGAAAGGCCCATGGCATCAAACCAAACCGTGCGGCCGTCGCTGCCCATGATGCGCGCAAGTTGATAGCCGTGCCCCGAAATCCTCCCCGCCACCGGGATTAGGTGCGGTGGCGAACCGTCCAACGGGGTCACGAGGATGGAGAGGCTGGTGGTCTCGTTGCCGCCGCGTCCGCTTATGTCTCGGAAGTGCGGATCGGTCGTTTGGATCAGCGTGGCAATGCCGGAGCGCGCCGGATCGATCCCGTCAAACCGCACGCTCTCGTTCAACGGTATGCCACGCGCTGGCGAGACCATCATCGCCTTTTGGCTCAACCAAACGATCACACCGACAATGACAAGGGCGACAAGCAATCCCGTGGCCAACATCATTCTGAGGTCTCGAAACGCGTTTACGAAGGCAACTGCTTGGGCTTGGCGCGTGGAAGGACGGGTCGGCGCGGACGACGCTGCGCCCCTTCCCTGCAACAATGAGATGTCGCCACTTTGTTCGTCGACCTGCGCGGTGCATGACGGCGCCTTCTGACGGATCACCTCATCGGCAACTAAGCGCAGGATGCTCGCCCGCGTCCCAACGGCCCAGGCGTGCGAGCGCTGCCAATCCTCACGCGAGCCCAGACTCACGATGGCGACGACTTCGTTGCCGCCGAACGTCCAGTAGCCGCTTATAGAATGCAGACCGTCGCTATACTCGACCCGGCCCTCGCGCCCGTTCTCAACAATCGTGACTTGCGCCAAGCCGTGCTCCCAAGTTTCCGATCTTGCCCATTCAAAGACGCCACATCAGGTTGGCGAGCGCGAGGCGGGTCACACGCTGCCAAGGCGCTAATGGTTTCGATGCGAACGGGACCGCATTTGAACGCGCCAGGGTCGCCGGACTCAACGCGGGCATCGCGCTGGGCGGGAAGCGAGCGGCGTTCGCGGTCGCGAGAGCTGCCTTTGTTGCGGCGGCGGCGCGAGCGGCCAAGCGCTGCAACGGGGGCGTCATCGCTGTCGCGGCAAAGACATCTTCCACGTTCATGTCTTCCTGCGCGAGCCACGACAATGGCATGCGGCAGCGGCGCAGCCTCGCAAAGCGCGCCATGTCCTTGATGTGTTCGGCATAAGCGTAGGCCACGGCGGCATGGCGGGCGGCCTTGTCGACGCGATCGCCCAAGCCCAGCACGCGGCTGGCAAGGCGCATGACATTCCCGGTCGTGGCGTCGGCGTGCGCCTCGAACGCCGCTTCGTCGGCGAAAGGGGCTTCGTCGAGGTCGTGGGCACGAGCGTCGATTGCTGCGTCGATCAGGCCTCGAGGCAACGCGTGGGTCCGGATCGTCTCGGCGAGGGCGCGACCGGTGGGCGAAGCCGGCGTGCCGCCGTCATAGATCGTAGCCAACTGCTCGCGCCACCAGGCGAGGCGGACGTGGCCAGCCATCGGTTCACGGACCGCTTCGCCGATGTGCGCAAGTTCCACGTCGAAGGCGTAGAGGGCGAGCAATGGCCGGCGGGCGCGCGCGGGGGCGAAGAAGGTCGCCACGTGGCGATCGGGGTCGCGGGTGGCCACGGTCTCTTCAATGTCGAGCCATTCGTCTTCGGTCATGCCCTGCCTCAACGACAAAGGGCTGCGCGGTCGACGCACAGCCCTTCGTCAACGATCACGCGATCCGCCTTATCCCAGGTTTGCGTTAATGCCGCCGCCCACCATGCAAAAGAGCATCGGGATCGAAAGCATCACGTTCGTGCGTGAGAACAGCATAGCTGTGCGGCCGTGGGCTGCGCGCTGATCCTTGCTTAGGTCGGGAAACTTGTTGTCGATGTTGAGGACGCGTTGCTGGTTCGGCCAAATGACGAACCAAACGTTGAACCACATGATCGAGCCCAGCCACATCCCGATACCGATCAGCGTGGTGCCGGCGGAGGCGAAGCCGTTCGTCGCGCCCAACGTAATCGCTTCAAGGAAGTAGTGGTTGATCAGAGCGAGCAAGAGGCCGAGCACGAACGTGCCCATAGCAGCCCAGCGGAAGTACCAAAGCGCCTCGGGTGCAATAAACTTCGAGACCGCCGGTTTTTGATCGTCGGGGATCTTGGGCATCATCGGGATTTGCACGAAGTTGAAGTAGTAGAGTAGTCCGATCCAGAGAACGCCGCAGATCACGTGCAACCAGCGCAGGACGAAGGCCCAAAACTGCTCTCCCCGCAGCATTTCGGTGACGGGATATCCGCTGATCAGTAGAAAGACGACGAAGACAATAAGTGCAAGCACGAAGCCCGCGATAACAGTGTTCCTGAGATTTGCTAGAATTGCGGCCACGGTGGGTCCTCCCCTCGACTCAAGTGCGATGGACTGAAGATTACACGCGTGCCGCCCGTCAATCGACCGTTGCGCGAGTCGGGTCCTAATTTCCCTACTTTTCGGCTGGTTTAGAAGGTCGACAGCATCCGCTGCAGCGATCGGGCCGCGTTTTCGAAG
Source organism: Micropepsaceae bacterium (assembly GCA_044220975.1). Classification (GTDB taxonomy): domain Bacteria; phylum Pseudomonadota; class Alphaproteobacteria; order Micropepsales; family Micropepsaceae; genus SZUA-430. The sequence continues at coordinate 53,622 of JBGAPZ010000014.1, forward strand.
GCCCCTGCTCCGCTTTCGGCGAGCGAACGCAGCGCGTTGTGGGCGCTGGCGCCCAGATAGGGCGAGAGATCCATGGTTAGGGACGCGGCCAGGAGGCCGCCCACGACCACCAGCAGTGCAAGGCTCGGCAGCTTCGCCCAGCGGGGGAGCAGGAAATAGATGACCTGCACCACCACCGCAATCGCGAGCGCAACGTAGAAATACGCACGATCGACATGCACGCCGATCCCCTCGATCATCAGCAACACGCCGATTAGGAACAGGAAGTTCAAGGCGATCAACTTGACGATGGGAAAGCGCTCGATGAAGTCCGATATCGGGTTCACGAGGAAGAACATGACAGCCGTCGCCGTAACGATCGCGGCCATCATCACCTCGATGTGCTTGGCGATGCCGATGGCAGCGATGACGCTGTCGAGCGAGAAGACGATGTCGAACAGCGCGATTTGTACGATCGTCAATAGGAACAGGCCGTTCCAAGCGCGCACCTTGCCGGCGTCAATTGAATTGTCGTGATCGCCGAGCATCGCGCCGATCTCCATGATCGATTTCCAGATCAGAAAGGCGCCGCCGATGCCGAATACGAGGTGGCGCGGCGTTATCGCTTGTCCAAGGCCGGCGATGGGGGTGTCGATGTGCGAAATCCAAAACAGCACATAGAGCAGCGCGAGCCGCGTGATAACCGCCATCAAGAGGCCGAGGCGGCGCGCGAGCGGTCTTTGGCTTTCCGGCAATCGTCCGGCCAAGATGGCGATCAGGACCAGATTGTCGCCGGCGAGGACGATTTCCAAGAAGACGAGCGTGAAGAAGCTCGCCACATGTTCAAACCCGAACAAACCTGTCCCCCATCACTGCGATGCGGCCATCAAGCCATATCGCGGCCTTAGGGCCAAGCCCCCTGGAAGCACGTGCTAGAGCGAGAGTTCCGTCCGGCGTTTTGCCCGGAGCCACCAAATGACTTGCAGGCGGGTTACGAAAACCGCGGTGAAAACCGAGGTCATGATGCCGAGGGACAGGGCCACCGCAAAGCCCTTCACGGGACCCGTGCCCATCACCCATAGGATCAAGCCCGCGAGCAGCGTCGTCAGGTTCGAGTCCACGATCGTGCTCATCGCGCGTTCGAAACCCGCGTCGACCGACGACATAATCGAACGGCCGTTTCGCTGCTCCTCACGTATGCGTTCGTAGATCAGCACGTTGGCGTCGACGGCCATACCCATAGTGAGCACGAAGGCGGCGATGCCTGGCAGCGTCAGCGTCGCGCCGAAAAACGTCATCAGACCCAGCAGCAACACGAGGTTCGCCAGCAAGGCGATGTCGGCAAAGATGCCGAATATGCGGTACTGCAACAGCATGAAGGCCACGACGAGCACGAGGCCTGCAAGCGCCGCGTATTGGCCCCTTTCGACCGAGTCCTTGCCGAGTTCGGCGCCGACGGTACGCTGATCTTCGGCCTTGAGCGGCACGGGCAAGGCGCCCGAATTCAGCAAGACCGCCGTTTCGTTCGCCTCTTCAATCGTGAAGTCGCCCTCAATGATGCCCTGCCCGCCAAGAATCGGTGACTTGATGACGGGCGCCGTGATGACCTTGTCGTCGAGAACCGCGGCAAAGCGCTTACCGACATTGTTCTTCGTCACGTCGGCGAAGCGGCGCGAACCCTGCGTGTTGAACTTGAACGAGATGATCGGCAGCTGCGATTGCGAGTCGAACGTGCCCTGCGCCTTTTCCAACATATCGCCGGCGATGATAGCGCGTTCCTTTATGACGATCGGAATGTCTTGCGCGTTCGGGGGCTTGCCGCGCCTTTCACTCATCAACTTGGAACCCGGCGGAATGCGCTTGGCGTCCATGTCGGCGAGCGAAACGCTGTCGTCGACCATGTGAAACGTGAGCTTCGCTGCGGTGCTGCCGCGACGGATGATTTCTTGCGGGTTCTGCTCGCCCGGTACCTGCACGATAATGCGGTTCGATCCCTGCGGCTGGATCGTAAGCTCTTTCGTCCCATCGGGATCGAGACGTTTGCGCAGGATCTCGACCGATTGTGCCATCGCGGTTGCGCGGAGCTGCTCGCGGCCGGCATCCGTCATCTTCATCGTCGCATTGCCCTCGGCATCGATGCTGACGTCGTAGTCGGCAGCGGTGATGCCGACGAATGAACCGCCGGTCGCAGACGTGAGACTGCGCAAAACCGTGCGTGCCGCGTCGATCTTCGTAGGGTCGGCAATGTGCACGCTGAGCCCGGTCTTGCTCGCGCTCAAGTTGTTGTAGAGAATCCGGTCCTTGCGCAGGCCGCGCCGGATGTCGTCGAGCAGCGACTGCATGCGATCGTTGATCGCAACTTCAATTTGCGCTTCGAACAGCACATACGAGCCGCCTTGAAGATCGAGGCCAAGCGTCACGGGTCGGTGCGGCAGGAAGCTTGCGTTGCGATGGATCGCGTCGCGCCAGGTCACGGGTAGCGCGTTCGGCAGCGCCATCATGAAGCCTATGAAGACAGCCGCCAAAACGGCCAAAATCTTCCAGGTTTGAAACTGAAGCATTGGATACGTCTTTCGAGATTACTTCGCGTCGTTCGCCGGTTTGTCGGCGGGCTCGGTCTTGGAGCGGATGTCGGAGATCGTCGATTTGACGACGCGGATGCGGACATCCTCGGCGATTTCGACCAGGACTTCGTCGTTATCCATCACCTTGATCACTTTGCCGATGATGCCGCCCGAGGTGACGACTGTGTCGCCGCGTTTGACACCTGCGATCAGGGCCTGATGCGCCTTCATCCGCTGTTGCTGGGGACGAATGACGAGCAGGTACATGATCCCGATGATCGCCACGAAAGGGATCAGCTGAATCAGGAACGAAGGGCCGGCCGCGGCATCGGCGGCGCCTTGTGCGAAGGCTGGAGAAATGAACATCGGGTCGGGCGTCGCTTCGTTAACGATTTCGAGGGGATGGCCGGATTTTGCGGGCGGACTATAGCCAGCGACGGTGCCAATGCAACCAACGCCGAAGGCGGCTCTGGCCGGGGTTTCGCACATCGAGTAGTCAAGGCGCATGACGAAGGACCAACAGGCGCTGCTCGAGCGCATCGCGAAGGCTTTGGAGCGGCTTTCCCCGCCATCGCCCCATGCCACCGCATGGGGCGCCGCCGAGGGCTTCGTATGGGAGGCAGAGGGCCGTGCGCTTTTGCCACTGGCGCGAATCGCAAGGCTGCCGCTTCCGCTGCTCAAAGGCATCGACCGCCAGCGCGATCAATTGCTCGCGAACACGCGCCGGTTCGCGCAAGGGCTGCCCGCGAACAACGCCCTGCTGTGGGGCGCGCGGGGTACGGGAAAGAGCGCGCTGGTCAAAGCGGTTCACGCAACCGTCGCTGCCGAAACCGGAGCAGCGCTGAAGCTCGTCGAGATACATCGCGAAGACATCGGCTCTCTGGGCGCCCTGCTCTCCCTTTTGTCGGCGGCGCCGGTGAAGGCTGTACTTCTTTGCGACGACTTATCGTTCGACGCGCACGATGCAGCGTATCGGCCGCTCAAGACCGTACTTGAAGGCGGGCTCGCCGGGCGCCCCGCCAATGTCGTGTTTTATGCAACGTCGAACCGCCGCCACTTGATGCCGCGTGAGATGATCGAGAACGAGCGCTCGAGTGCGATCCATGCGGATGAGGCGGTGGAAGAGAAGATCTCTCTCTCGGATCGGTTCGGGCTGTGGCTCGGGTTTCACAATGTGAGCCAACAGGACTACCTCGCAATTGTTGGCGGGTACGCGCAGCACTTCGCGCTGAAGATCGGCGCAGACGACTTGCAGCGCCGCGCGCTTGAGTGGGCGATGGGGCGCGGCGGCCGGTCGGGGCGCGTGGCGTGGCAGTTCATCGAAGACTTGGCCGGCGAGTTGGGGCAGAAACTGGCGGAGCAGAGCGCCCCTGGACGATCTAAGTAACGGCAATCCCGGGGCGTGCGGCAGCACTGTATAAGCCTGGCGCCAACGCTTGAGTCTGTGCCGGCTCCCCGTCTCCTCAGTCCAACCTGCCATGAACCGCTAGGACTTGCATTGCGTACGCATTAGATCGACTGCGTGAGGGACATATGATCAAAACCATGCGGCGCGCGGCTTTCGTCCTTGCTTGCCTCGTCTCGCCGGCAGGCTCCGCCTTTGCGGCGGACGTGGGCGCAGCGCATCTCGACGGCGCATCACTCGGCGCCATTTGGGCGGTGCCGTTCGTCGGCCTGCTGTTCTCGATTGCGATCATGCCGCTCGCGACGCCGCAGATTTGGCATCACCACTACGGCAGGATTGCCGCCGGCTGGGCCGTACTCTTCCTCGTCCCGTTCATCGCGGCATTCGGCTTTGAAATTGCAGCCTACGAGTTCCTGCACGTTATGCTGCTCGAGTACGTGCCGTTCATTGTTCTTTTGCTCGCGCTCTACACTATTTCGGGTGGCGTCTTTCTCAAGGGCGACATTCGCGGCACGCCATTGACAAACACCGGTATCTTGGCGGGCGGCACTGCCATTGCCAGCGTCGTCGGTACGACGGGCGCATCCGTACTTCTCATACGCCCGATCCTGCGCGCCAACCACGGTCGCAGCTACAACGTCCATGTGGTCGTGTTCTTCATCTTTCTGGTTTCGAACGTCGGCGGGTCGCTGACGCCGTTGGGCGACCCACCGCTTTATCTGGGCTTCCTGAAGGGCGTGTCGTTCTTCTGGCCAGCGCAATACTTGTTTTGGCCGATGCTGCTGATCACGGGCATTCTTCTAGCCGCGTTCTTCACGATCGATACGGTGATTTACAAACGGGATAACGGGCAGAGGCACGACCCTGCTCCCGAGACGCAATCGTCGATCGCCATCAACGGCTGGCGCAATATCGCGCTTCTTGGCGTCGCGATCGGCGTCATCCTGGGTTCGGCCATGTGGAAGACGGACGACTACATCGATGTGCTTGGGGTCCAAGTCGATTTTCCCAACATCGCACGTGTCGTTGCGTTGCTGGCGTTGACGGCGCTTTCGGTGCGCTTGACGCCAGTCGCCTACCGGCAGGGAAACAATTTCACTTGGGGTCCGATCGAGGAAGTGGCGAAGCTTTTCGCCGGTATCTTTGTGACGATCGTTCCCGTGATCGCCATGCTACGCGCGGGCGAAAACGGCGCCTTTGCTTCGCTGCTGACCCTTCTCGCGGAACCGAACGGAGAACCCAACAATGCCATGTATTTCTGGCTGACCGGCGGCTTGTCGAGCTTCCTCGACAATGCGCCCACGTATCTTGTCTTCTTCAACGCTGCCGGCGGCGATCCCGTACAATTGATGGGACCGCTTGCAACGACGTTGGCGGCAATATCGGCCGGCGCCGTTTTCATGGGCGCGAACACCTATATCGGCAATGCGCCGAACTTCATGGTCAAGGCGATCGCCGAGGAAGCCGGCGTGAAGATGCCGAGCTTCTTCGGCTATATGCTTTGGTCGGGACTGTTCTTGCTTCCCTGTTTTGCGCTGGTGACCTTGCTGTTCTACATCTAAGTGGCGATCTTGGCGTTCGATCGCGCCGTGGTAGGTTGCAGCAGGCGTATCAGCAGATCCGAGGGGCCGTCAGGTGCTTGCGTATCGGAGCCAGAGTGCCCGGATGTCTTTGGCAAGCGGGCTCGCCGAGTATTACCGAGAGCATCCGTTTCTATTACGCGGAGATCACCTTCGCGTCGAAGCGCAAGAGTTCTTCCGCTGCCACGATGCCGTACACGTGCTCTACGGTTGCGACACGTCGCTGCCGGACGAAGCCGTGGTGAAGCTTTCCAGCATCTTTGGAACTTCGGCGGGGTTCGGCGTGCTCAAGGGCTACACCCTCCACGAGTCGATCGACATCTATCGAAAGTTGAAGCTCGGCGAGGTTCTTGGCGCCATACTGGCGGCGATCGTTATCGTGCCCCGCACGATTTGGCGGTGTCTGCTTCAGCGCAAGCGCTGGCCTTGGTCGGATTTCGATGCCCACCTGCAAACGCCGCTTTGCGACCTTCGCGCAGCGTTCGGCATTCGGGTCGCACACAAGGTAAAAGCGCCAAACGAATATTAGGCGTGAGTTAGGGTTCCAGGTTGACATACTCGGCTGCACGAGCATCTTAAGCAATCGACCGGCAACTTTCTCATGTCGCCGCTGTTCGCTGTACCTGTCAAAGCGACGTTGCGAAGGATGCCGTTGGCTCCTATGCGCACCAGGCACAGTTAAGGAGAGTATCGCGATGATCGACCCCTTCTTCTTGCCGCGCATGTTCCCCATCGCCAATCCGCCCGAGCCTAAGGCAGACTGGGCACTGTTCATGGATTTGGACGGAACCCTTCTGGATATCGCGGCGACGCCCGACCGCGTGATCGTGCCTCCGGATCTCGTGGTCGATCTAAGCGCGGCCTCAGCGGCACTCGGTGGTGCGCTGGCGATCGTGTCGGGACGCATGCTGAGTGAAGTGGACGCGCTGCTCACGCCTCTGCGCTTGCCGGGTGGTGGCGAGCACGGGGCAGTGATCCGCTTGCCTGACGGACAGCGTGACGAGGTCGATGCCAAGGTGCCCGCTACGTGGGTCGACGCGCTGGTCGAAGCCGCAGCGAAGAAGGCAGGGATAATGGTCGAACGGAAGACCCACAGCGTCGTCCTGCACTACCGGCGCGCGGCGCACCATGAGGATTTCTGCAAACAGAGTTGCCTCGAGCTCATTTCCGGCCGCGAGGAGGACTTCGAAGTTTTAGCGGGGAGGATGGCGGTCGAGGTTAGACCCCGCACGGTCACAAAGGCGCGCCCCGTCCACCGCCTGATGATGCTTGAACCTTTCGCCGGCCGCCGTCCGGTCTTCGTCGGCGACGACGTCACGGATCGAGACGGTTTCCGCGCCGCGGAAGCTTTCGGCGGAGATGGCGTGGATGTGTTCCAGCGCTTCGCCGGCCGGCCGCGTGAGGTTCGGCAATGGCTTAAATCCATCGCTGAACTCTAGCGCAGGCTCAACCTTATGAGCAGCCTTGACCTTGCCGTCGTGGGCAACTGTGCCATCGCTAGCCTGATTTCGAAATCCGGTCGGCACGTCTGGTTCTGCTTTCCCCGCCTCGACGGCGACCCCGTATTCTCCGATCTTGTTGCGGGCACCGATCCCAGCCGTGGTTTTAGCGATGTGGTCCTCAAGGACGCCGTAGCCTGGACCCAGCGATATGCCGGCAACACGCCGATCCTTGAAACACAGGGCAGTGACGCCGGCGGCGCCCAAATCAAGATCACCGACTTCGCGCCACGGCACGAAAAATTCGGCCGCTCTTTTCATCCCCCAATGTTGGTTCGCCGGATCGAGCCACTCGCGGGCCGCCCGCGCATTCGCGTTCGCATGCGTCCGGTTTTCGATTATGGCGCTACCGCGCCGACGCTCACGATCGGAAGCAACCACATCACCTATTCGGCGCCGTCGGTCCCGTCGGCTCCATCCTTGCGCGTCACGACCGATATGCCGGTGTCTTACTTGGCCGACGAAACCGAGTTTTTCCTGGACCGGCCGTTGCATCTGTTTGTCGGGCCCGACGAGCCGGTGCCGGAGAGCCCGGACCGATTGGCCGCGACGTTCTTGAGCGAAACCGAGCTCTACTGGCGGGGTTGGGCGCGCGGTCTCTGCATTCCATTCGAATGGCAGGACGAAGTCATCCGCTCAGCCATCACACTCAAACTCTGCAGCTATGAAGACACCGGCGCCATCGTCGCGGCCCTCACAACTTCGATCCCGGAAGCTCCCCAGACAGTGCGCAACTGGGACTATCGCTTCTGCTGGCTACGCGATGCCTATTTCGCAGTCGGTGCACTGAATCGCTTGGGCGCGACCCGAACGATGGAAGGCTTCATCCGCTTCATCCTGGATGCTGTGCTCGGCGCCGGAGCACGCGCATCGATCCCGCCGCTCTTTCCGATCTCCGGACGCGGCGATCTCATCGAGCGGGTCGCGTCCGCTCTGCCCGGCTACCAGGGCATGGGACCCGTGCGCGTCGGCAACGCCGCCGGCACACAAATCCAACACGACGTGTACGGCTCGATTATCCTCACCGCTGCGCAAATGTTCTTTGACCGCCGTCTTTCCAATTCCGGCGACATCGCACTCTACGAACAGCTGCGCCCGGTCGGAGACTTGGCCGTCCGCTGCGCCTTCGAACCCGACGCCGGTCCTTGGGAGTATCGCGGGCGTGCGTTGCCGCACACTTATTCTGCGGCAATGTGTTGGGCGGGCGTGCACCGTTTAGGCATGATCGCGGACAAACTTGGCCTTGCGGGGGATGCCCAGGCATGGCGCGGACATGCCGAGAAGATAAAAGACGAGCTTCTCGCGCGCGCCACGACACGCAACGGTTGGATTTCGGGCGCGCTCGATACCGAGGTCGCCGACGCCTCCACCCTGCTCTTGACTGAGATTGGCCTTCTGAAAGCGACCGATCCGCGTGTCGCCAAGACACTCGAAATCGTCGAGCAACGCCTGATGCGCAACGGATTTGTGTTTCGCTACAATGAGGCGGACGACTTCGGCTCGCCCGAAACCGCATTCCTCGTTTGCACGTTTTGGTATTGCGACGCGCTTGCCCTTGCCGGCCGGAAAGACGAGGCGCGCCAACTGTTCGAGAACGCAATCGCCTGCCGCAACAGCGTTGGCCTGCTCAGCGAAGACGTGGACCCCAAAACGAAAACCCTATGGGGCAACTTCCCGCAAGCCTATTCGCATGTCGGGCTCATCCATTCTGCGTGGCGCTTGTCGCGAGGATGGGAAGAGGCGTTATGGCGCGCTTCATAGTTGCCAGTTTTCACCTTGTTCATCACGAAACGCGAATCCGCTCTAGGCGCCGGCAACGCTAGCGCCGACCGATCCGGCGCTCGTCGCGCGAACTCGCTTGAGCGCGTTCGTTGCCGCGATCGCTTCGATTTCGCCGCGCCGGCGCAAACTCGCCGCATCGAGCAGCATCTGGCCAGCCCAGCGATATACATTGCGCGAACGCACGAGCGCTCGCATCTGGCGCATGCGGGCTTGCTGCTCGGCCAGCGGCATCGCCAAAGCGTGATGCACTGCTTCAGCCATTTCGTGCGTGTGGTATGGGTTCACGATCAGCGCTTCGCTTAACTCGCGCGAAGCGCCCGCAAACGTCGACAGAATCAAGACGCCCCGCTCGTCGTCGCGCGCTGCCACGAACTCCTTCGCCACCAAGTTCATCCCGTCGTGCAGACTGCTGACGATACAAAAATCAGCAGCGCGATAGAGCTCGAACACCTCGTCGGGTTCATGATGGCGAATGGATAGAACGATGGGCCTCCAGTCGCCGCTACCGTGGCGCCCATTCACTTCGTCGGCCAAGGCTGCCGCTTCGCTTTGCAGCGCCTGATAAGCGGCGAGTTTGTCGCGCGTCGGCGCCGCGCCTTGAATAAACGTCACACGGCCGTGCCATTCGGGATGGTTGCGCAGCAGCGCATCGATCGCGCGCAAGCGGTCCAGGATGCCCTTTGTGTAGTCGAAGCGCTCCATACCGACGCCCAACATGACGTGGTCGGCGATGCCGAACCGCCTTTTTGTCTCCGCGCGGCATTGATCGACGGGCCGTTGCGCCGCCAGCGCAGCCGGAGGCCACTCGATCGAGATCGGATACGGTCTGATCAAAGTCTCGTTGCCGCGATGGACGACAGAGCGGTGCTCGCGATCAATTCGGCTCTCGACGAAGCGATCGACGGTTTCGATGAAATTGTTGCAATGGAAATGCGTGTGGAAGCCGAGAATGGAGCTGCCCAGCAGACCCTCGATGATTTCTTCCTTCCACGGGAAGATGCCGAACGTTTCCGCGTTCGGCCAGGGGATGTGCCAGAACGTGATACTCGTCGCTTTCGGCAACCTCTGCCGCAGCAATTTCGGCAGCAGAGCGAAGTGGTAGTCCTGGATCAGAACTATCGGGTCCGCGCACCGCGCCTCGGCGACGATCGCGTCGGCGAACTTCTCGTTGACGGCTTTGTACTGCTGCCAGTCCTCTTCGCGAAACGACGGACGCACAAAGGCGATGTGGCAGAGCGGCCAAAGGCTTTCGTTGGCCAGACCGTAGTAATAGCCCTCCTGTTCTTCCGTCGATAGCCAAACGCGGCGCAGCGTGTAGGACGGGTCGGCCGGTGGCACCGCAACCCGATCGTTCGCATCTACCATTTCGCGATCGGCGGAGCCGCTGCCGTGCGCGACCCAAGTCCCGCTGCAGGCACGGATGACCGGCTCCAACGCCGCGACAAGACCGCTCGCGGGGATCTGCAGTTTGACTTCCGTCTCGTTGCGATTGTGGATGTAGGGTTCGCGATTGGAGACTGCGATGACTTGCGCTCCCGGCAACTCGCTCGCCAACACGTTCCTCAACGTTTCGGGATTCCAGTCGACGTGAATGCCGTCGATCGATCGACGGCTCAAGTCGTATTGCTCAAGTGCCTCACGCAGTTCGCGGTCCATCGGCTCTGCAGGCTGGGCGCCGTCCGCCCGGCCGGCGCGCAGATCGGCGTTCCTCGCAGCGTATTTTGCCAGCTGCGCAGCAGAAGCCACGAGATGATACCGGCGACGCCCGTTGCCAATACGATAACTGCGCCCAGCGTGATCGACAGATACAACCGCGCCTCGCCTGCGCGCGAGAGTGCATAGGTCAGATCGTGAACGACAACGAGATGTCCGAGCTCAGGCTGAGGCAAGGGAAACGACGACGCCAGCAGAGTGCGCCCGTCGATCGACAGCGGCGTCGTCACCTCGCCTTCGGATTGGCCGATGTCGTCACAGCTGACGCCAACGGGAAACCCTTGCGTCGCGATCCGCAGCGTTCCGCTTCGATTGCAGACAGCCACGCCGGCCAATCGCTCGTCGGATAGTATCTCTGCGAAAAACCCCTGCAGCCGTTCTTCAGCGTCGGTAGCCGGCTGCCGTAGCAATGCCACAACTTGATCGCGCGCCGACGCATTGATTGTGCGCGCGCGCAAAGCGACGTCGCTGCGGCCCCAGTTCTCGACGAATCCCGCGATTAGCGGCGCGACTACTGTGAACAGCACGATGAAGGCCGCCAGCACGCCCGCCACAAATAGAAGCGGTCCCCGTCTTGCGGCACTCTGCCAACTGAAAAATTGCCGAACTCGATTCCAGATCCCGGAGAATGGCACTAGACGCTCCGGCATGGCTGGCAGCTCAGGACCAGTGGCATGGAGCGTTGAGGATCGATATCCAAAAGCGGAGTCCGATCATGCGCAAGGAGAGCGTGTGTGCCAGCGACGGCTGGAACGAGAGCTAGATCGCAAATGTTCAGTCCTCCTCCTTGCGCGCGGCAATCGTGCTTGCCGGAAGGGCAGCTCCTTCAAGAATCGCTGCCTTGTTTGGGCCTCCTAAGCCCGCATTTGTTTGTGACGACCTTGGCGTGTACTAACATCAATACGCACTCGCTCAAGTCAACATTTATCTGCGCTGCGAATTCGGCGGGGCGCGCGGATTCGTGCACTGACGATTGTCGTACTTGCGAGCTGCAACACCACGGAAAGCGCGATGCTGATGTAAGGCCCCGCGCGATCCCGCACACGTGCTTTACTGATTTGACAAGTCGCTGCCGGAAGAAGCCGTCGCTCGATCCAGCAAGCCTTGCATTAATGATGGACGAAAACGTGCGCCGGGCTTGCGGCGAGCAGATGTTCCGTCGTCGTGCCCAAAAGCCAGTCGCGCCAGCCGCGGTGGCCATAGGCGCCAGCCACGATCATGCCCGCGCTCGCAGCCTTCGCGGCCGCGACAATGGCTGCAGCAGCATCATCGGTGGTCAACGGCTGCGCCGCCGCCTTGTAGCCACGCTCGCGCATGAAGCGAGCGCCGACTTCGGCGTGCGCCGCGGCCTTGGCGGGATCGGGATCGATGCTGATTACGACCGCCTCGCTCTTCACATGCAACTGCATGGCGCAGAAGAGTTGCATCGCGCGCATCGCCGGTATCGACCCGTCATAGGCGACGATGGTCTTGCCCTCGGGTGCTGCACTACGCGGCGAGACGATGAGCGGGCGCGGGTTGTCGCGCAGCAGGTTTACGATCAGAGGGCTGAGTTCGGCCGCACGGCCCGAGAAATCGCTGTCGACGCCCAGCATGACGACGTCGTGCGGCGCGCTTGCAACGACGAGCGACGCGGCGGCCTCGCCGACGACGACGGCCGCGTCGGCCATTCCGCCGGCGGCGCGGCACTCGCCGACAAAGGCCTGTGCGAATTCCGCCGCCGCGGCCTTGGCGCGTTCGATCAGGACGGCGTCTTTGTGAAGCTTGTAGGCATCGCCGCCTATTGGCGTCGGTTCAGCGGGCGCGATCACGTCGGGGTCGACGACACGCAAGCCAAGGATGGCGGCGCTGTGTTTGCGTGCGAGTGCGAGCGCGAGCTTTCGCGACTCGAGTGCCGCCGGCGTCCCGTCGAGGGCTAGAAGAATGCTCTTTAGCATGGCTGGCTCCAACCGCGTTGAGCCCTGCATATCGCGGCGGGGCTTGCGTGGGAAGCTCCTTTCACCGGCCCGCCGACGCCTACCGAAACGAGCACAGCTGCTCCGTCGTTGCGAGCAGAGCGCCGCCCCTGCGCCACATTTTCGCGTTCGAGCCGACGGTGGTGTGTTCGATGCGCTCATGTCGGAGAAAACGAAGTCGTCGCCGCCCCAAATCGGAAAGCGACATTCGATTCTCCGTTGCGTCCGTGGGCTAGCTGCGGCGATTGCGGGGCACGGCATGACTACCCTTTCGGGGTTTGGCTCGCTAGGGTGAGCCATCGCTATTCAGCAAGACAGGAGTGATCCCATGAGCCAAGCACAAAAGCGCACACCCGCACCCGATCACCTCGACCCGCGCTTGAACCACCTCGCGATGTCGGACGAGGCGCAGCCTTTGTTCAACGCGGTGAAGAAACACATCGCTGAGAACGTTGCGCCGATCGAGGAGGAGTTCCACCGGCTGGGCGAAGGCCGCAAAAACCGTTGGTCATGGGCGCCGGGACAGCTTGAGCTGTTGGAGACGGCGAAGAACAAGGCGAAGGCGTCCGGTCTTTGGAACTTCTTCCTGCCGCATGCGGAGATCGGGCGCGGGCTTACCAACCTCGACTACGCTTACATCGCTGCCGAACTCGGCAAGCAGTCGCTCGCGTCGGAGTCGCTGAACTGTTCGGCACCCGACACCGGCAATATGGAAGTGATCGAGCGGGTCGGTACGCCAGCGCAAAAGGAGCGCTGGTTGAAGCCGTTGCTCAACGGCGAGATCCGCTCGGCCTATGCCATGACCGAGCCTGGCGTCGCTTCGTCGGATGCGAAGAATATTTCGATGCGCGCCGAACAGGTCGGCAATGAGTGGGTTCTGAACGGCGAGAAATACTACATCTCCGGCGCCGGCGACCCGCGCTGCAAGATTATGATCGTGATGGTGAAGTCGAGCCCGAACGCTGCCGCGCAATTCCAGCACTCGCAGATCCTCGTGCCGATGGACACGCCAGGCGTGAAGATCCTGGGCGCCATGTCGGTCTTTGGCGAAGATCACGCGCCGCGCGGCCACATGCATTTGAGGTTCGACAACGTGCGCGTGCCGGCGTCCAACATGTTGCTCGGCGAAGGCCGCGGCTTTGAAATTTCGCAGTTGCGCCTCGGGCCCGGCCGCATCCATCACTGCATGCGCTCGATCGGCCAAGCAGAACGTGCGCTGGACCTGATGGTGAAGCGCGGCGTCTCGCGCGAGGCGTTCGGCAAACCGCTGATCAATCTCGGCAAGAACCTTGAACTCGTGTCCCGTGCGCGCATCGATATCGAGGCGATGCGCTTGATGGTGTTGAAGGCCGCGCGCGCGATGGACGTGCTCGGCAACCGCGAGGCGCGCGTATGGGTCTCGATGGTGAAAGCAATGGTGCCCGAGCGCGTTTGCCAGATCATCGACCAGGCGATGCAAATCCACGGCGCGACCGGCATCTCGCAATGGACACCGCTCGCCGAAATGTATGCCCATCAGCGTCACCTTCGTTTCGCCGATGGGCCGGACGAGGTCCATCACATGGTGGTAGGCCGCGCGGAGATCACACGGCACTAAATCAGCGCAATGGTCGCGGGGTCCGAACCTCGAGGGTTCGCCCCGCGGGCGATTTTCTCCCGTGATGATCGCAGCGGTTTGTGCAATCGCGGCGCAGCTTCACCCTACGGATGAACGCACAGGCGCGCCTATCACCGTTGGCGCGAACACCATAGGCAGCGCGCGCTACGTGTGCCAATCGTCGCGACCCTCACGCGTTTTTTCTGGGAGCTCCATATGAAGTTTGCCGCCGCTTCGCTTTTGGCCGCCGTTGCATTTTCGGCGACCGCGTCCGTCTCCTTCGCCGCCGATTCAATCAAGAAGTTCGACGATGCGACGGTTGACGCCGTGCTCGCCGCCGTCGGCGGCACGGTTATCGACAAAGGTTCATCGGATGACGGCGCGTATCGCGTCTTTACGATCGGCGAACTGAAGTTCGTCGCCGGTCAACGTGTTTGCAAACCGGAAACCGGCTGCTTGGGACTGCTCGTTCAATGCAGCTTCACCGGTGACACGTTCTCGACCACGACGGCGAACAAGTTCAATCTCACGCATGTGTTCAGCACCGCCGCCGTTTCCGAAGACCGCAAGACCATTTATCTCGGCCGCTATCTGATCGCAGACGGCGGGACCACGCTCGCCAACACGATCGCGAATTTCAAAGTGTTCTTCGGCATGCCCGGACAGCTCGCCGACCAAGTGAAGCAAGAAGGCTCCGCACCGGTTGCCTCGATTGCGCCGCAAACGACGCCTGCCTCGACGACGAGCGCAACCGTTGCCGCCACAGCCGCGGCGGCCCCAGCCGCCAGCGTTGCCACGGAAGCGGCGCCCGCGAAGGGCGGCGAATGGATTGAGGGCTATGCGAATACGTTGAAGCGGTAACACAGCTGCAACAAGCGATGGCGGCTGCCCCAAAAAGGGCGGCCGCTTTTTTTGTTCTAGCGGCTTGCCGTTTCGCGGACGAGCAGGCGGTTAGGATCGACCGCGCGGTCGCCTTTGCGGATTTCGAAGTGCAGTTGCGGGCGGTCGACGTCGCCGGTGGAACCGACGAGGGCGATCGTTTCGCCGCGGCTCACGGTGTCGCCGCGGCCGACAAGCAGTTTCTTGTTGTGCGCGTATGCCGTGACGTAGCCGTTCGCGTGGCGCACGAGCAGTAGGTTGCCGTAAGCGGCGAGTTCGTTGCCGGCGTAGACGACCGTGCCGGTGTCCGCGGCCTTAACGGGCGTGTTCGGGTCTGCGGCGATGTTGATGCCGTCGTTGTGAAGGCCAGTGCCGCGACGACCGAAGTTCGATACGACCTTGCCGCTGACGGGCCACAGAAAACGACCTGCGCCCTTTGTGACAGGGTGCTCGTCGAAGGCCGCGTCAGGATCGCGTTCGGCGACCTCGCGTTTGACCTTCGGCTTTTCGTCGTAGGCGGCGTCGGGGTCGCGTTCGGCGAGGTCGCGCTTGGCCTTCTTCGGCGGTTCATAGGCGGCGTCGAGGTCGGGCTCGGCGATGTCACGCTTCGGTTTCCACCGCGGCATCACCAGGGAAATATCCGCGAGGTTTGGCGCCGTCAGTTCCTCCGGGCCACCCTGCCCTTCGAACAAGGGCTTCGCGCGCGGCGTGCCGAGCGCATAGAAGCGGGCGCCTTCAAGGCGCGGATCGGGTGCCGTCTCGCCGGGCTCGACCACGACGGGCGATGCGAGGACTTCTTTCTTCACCGGCGTCGGGCGTGCGGCAGGGCGCGGCTTCGGCGCTGGAAGGTCTTCCGACCTCATTTCGACAGCCGGTTTGCGCGCGCGTGGCTTCAGTTGCGCCGTGGTTTGCGGCTGCCAATTGGCGGCGACATATGCCGGTGGGATGACGATGCGTTGGCCGTGGGCCAGTTCGTATGGCGCGTGGAGACCGTTTGTTTCGATGATTGCTTCGGCGGGCACATTGTAGCGCCGCGCAAGGTACGGAACGGTGTCGCCGCGTTGGACGAAGACAACAGTTGCCGGGCGCGCCAGCCGTGCATTGTACACGGGCGCTTGCATATCGACCGTCGCACAGCCGCTTGCCGTACCGAGCAAGAGCGCCGCGATCAGCGACTGCGCCGTCTGCTCCTTACGCTTGCGGCTCTGGCGACGTCCGCGCGGATCATTCGACCGCTCCATCGCTTTTAGCCACGCCTTCCAACAAGGGCACGAACTTCACGGGCAAAAGATCCGTGCTCTGATAACCCTGCGCCGTTCGTCTCACGCGAACTAGCACCTGCCCGTCGACACCACGATCGATTGGAATAACCATGGAGCCCTTAATAACGAGTTGATTTAACAATTCCGCGGGCGGATTTTCGCGGGCTGCGGCAGTGACGATGATGCGGTCGAACGGTGCCTGACCGGGCCAGCCGCGCGTACCGTCGGAGACACGGGCATCGATGTTAAAGAGGTGTAACTTCTTGAAGCGCTCTACCGCTTGTTCCAAAAGCAACGCGTGACGCTCGATCGTGTAGATGCGCTTCACGAGTTTCGCGAGTACGGCGGTCTGGTATCCCGAGCCCGTGCCGACTTCGAGTACGCGGTGGTTCGGCTTCAACTCCGACGCCTGGGTCATGTAGGCGACGATGAACGGCTGGGAGATCGTCTGGCCTTCGTCGATCGGCAGCGCGGTGTTGTCGTAGGCGCGATCGGCAAAGACTTCCGGCACGAAGAGCTCGCGCGGGGTTGTCTCCATCGCCGACAAGACGTCCGTTTCGTTAATACCCTGGCGGCGCAGCTCCATCAAAAGCCGGATCATGCGCACGTCGGGTGTCATGCGGCCCTCGCCTGCTCTTAGGGCATTGTGCATTAGGACCTCGGCTAAGTGGAGGCGCATTGAACGCGCAAACGGGTTACCGAATTGCCACCGTCCGGTCGCTTCGAGCCAGTGGTTCGGTCGATGATCGCGCCGCCCCCTCCGATGATCGCGCCGCCCCTCTATCGGGCGCAAGTTCGACACAAAAACGCGAGGTGCTTGACTCGCTGGATTACAGATGTAATCGTTGGAGAAATTACAGGTGTAATCGCGATGCGCATCTCAAGTGCCGAAGCCGTTGTGATGGAAGTGCTGTGGCGGAAAAGCCCCGTTAGCGCGGACGAGATCGTTGCGGACGTCGATCGCCAGCAGGACTGGTCGGACAAGACCGTCAAGACCTTGCTGAACCGGCTGCTCACGAAGAAAGCGATCGCGGCGACACGCGACGGACGACGGTACATCTACACGCCGCTGATCCAACGGAGCGCCTACGTGCAGAACGAAAGCCGGAGTCTGCTCGACCGACTGTTCGACGGACGGCTCGCCCCGCTCGTCTCGCATTTCGCCGAGACGCGGCAGCTCAGCAAGGACGACGTCACGGAATTGAAGCGGCTGGTTAGGAAGCTCGAAGATGGCAAGTGAGCTCCTGTCGTTGCTGTTGTGGGCGAACGCGACGCTGAGCGTCGGGATATTGATCGTGCTGGCGCTGCGTACGCCCGTGCGCCGGCTTGCGGGAGCAAGCATCGCTTACGCGCTTTGGCTTCTACCCATGCTCGCGTTTGCCGGGTGGCTCGTGCCGGCGCGGCAAGTGGCGGTGACGATCGCGTCCACGGCCATCGCCGATACTGCCGATAGGGCGGTTGCGACGGCTCCGGCTTCGATGGCATCGCCTGAGTTTCTAATGATCGCGTGCTGGCTTGCCGGCGTCGGCGCTATGCTGGCGGTGTTCGCTCTGCGGCAGCGCGGCTTCGTGCGGTCGGCTGGATCGCTCGAGCCGATCGCCGAGCTTGGACACGGCGTGTTCCGCGCGGCGCCCTCTCACGGGCCCGCCGTCGTTGGTGCGCTGCGCCCGATGATCGTGTTGCCGCGGGATTTCGGCGCGCGGTTTTCGACCGCAGAACAGGCGCTGGTTCTTGCGCACGAACGCCAACATCTCGACCGGTTCGACCCGATGGTGAATGCAGGGACGATGGGTTTGCGGGCTCTGAATTGGTTCAATCCGCTCGTGCACGTTGCGGCACGCGCGTTGCGCATCGACCAGGAGCTTGCCTGCGATGCGGCCGTGCTTGCGCGCCATTGCGGCATGCACCGCGTCTATGCCGAAGCCATGCTGAAATCCCATGCGGCCGCGTTCGATATTCCTGTCGGTTGTGCATGGCACACATCCGCTTTCCATCCGTTGAAGGAGCGTATT
Source organism: Micropepsaceae bacterium (assembly GCA_044220975.1). GTDB lineage: Bacteria > Pseudomonadota > Alphaproteobacteria > Micropepsales > Micropepsaceae > SZUA-430. Next base: position 71,849 of record JBGAPZ010000014.1, read on the forward strand.
CTGATGTTGACGTTCACACCGTCGAGGCTGAGCCGCGGCCTTGGCCTTTCGTTCGTTACCGCCGCTGCCTTCGGTGTTTGCGGTGCGGTTTGGTTGATGCGCCCAGTCGAACTGCAAGCGGCGGCGGAAGAGCCGTTTGCAGCGATCGAAGATCACACCGCCACTGACGCGACGAGCGCGGAGGAAGCGGTGCAAGAAGCGCTAGCCGCTGCGAAAGATGCGATGAAGCAAGCGCACGCTGCGGTGCGGGAAGCGATGAAGGGAGCGCGAGCGGAGGCAAAAGCTGCGGCTTATGAGGCGATGCAGGAAGCGCATGCCGCGGTGCGAGAAGCGATGCAGGAGGCAAAGCAGGAGGCCAAGGCCGCGATCCACGAAGCGCGGGATGAAGCACGGCGGGACGCGAAAGCTGCCCATGAGGCGGGGGACGAAGCGCGGCGCGACAGGGACGAGGCGCGGCAAGAAGCGAGAGCCGCTCTGGACGAAGCCCGCGCGGTGATGGCGAAGCGCGAAGTGCGCGCGGCCGCGGCCGTAGCTGCTGAAGCAGCCGCACAAGCGAAGCTTGCGATGAGAGACGCCGAGTCAGCTGTTGCCGCCTCTATGCGGGCGGCGGCGCCTGCGATAGCGGCGGCGCAGCGCGAGGCTGAGCGTAGTGTGCGGCGCGCGATGCGCGATGTCGGCCGGGCGAAGGCGTTGGCGGCAGCGTGCCGGAACGCGCTCGCAGAATGGCCGGACGTCGACCGCTCAGATGAAGCGAAGATGCGCGCGTTGGAAAAGCTTGTGTGCATTCCCGGACCGAGCAAGCGCCCGGCGCCCGAGCCGCAAGACTAGGCGGGGCCGGTGACCTTAAAGCGCGGCGCAGACTATCGCGGCGCGCCGTTCAGGTGTTGGGCCAGCGTTTTGAGGGTGCGGTCTTCGGTTAGATTCATGTGCAACGGCGTGACCGAGATCCGGCCGTCGTAGATCGCGCGCAGATCGGTGCCTTCGGGCGGGTTCGAGCGGACGCGATTGAAACCCAGCCAGAAATACGGGTTGCCGCGACCATCGATCCGCTCGATCAGGTTTGTCATGGACTGATCACGCTTGCCTTGCGACGTCACCTCGATGCGCTTTACCGCGTCGGGAGCCACGTCGGGGAAATTGATGTTGATCAGTACGTCTTTCGGCCAGCCCACTTCGCGTAATTTGCGGATGATGTTCGGTCCGTGGGTTTCGCCGCAGGTCCACTTGACCGGACCTTCGTCCGCCAGCGTCGATTGGCTTAGCGCGATCGAAGGAATGCCGAGCGCAGTCCCTTCCATGGCGGCTGCGATCGTACCCGAATAGGTCACGTCGTCGGCCATGTTCGAGCCGCGGTTGACCCCAGAGAGAATAAGATCGGGGCGGTGTTCCTTCAGCACGTGGTTGACGCCCATCAGGACGCAGTCGGTCGGCGTGCCCTGGACAGCGAATTTCTGCTTGGAGACTTCACGGATGCGCAGCGGTTGCGTGAGCGTGAGCTTGCGGGAAGCCCCGCTTTCTTCGCTTTCAGGGGCAACGATCCAGACGTCATCCGACAGCGCATGAGCAATCTTCTCAAGCGCCGCCAAACCCGGGGCGTTGATGCCGTCGTCGTTCGACAGAAGGATGCGGAACTTACGCGCCATGTGGTGCAATCACGTCGAGGCCGCCCATGTAGGGTTTCAGGACATCCGGGATCGCGATCGATCCGTCGGCTTGCTGATAGTTTTCGAGCACTGCGACGAGCGTGCGTCCGACGGCCAGACCAGAGCCGTTCAGCGTGTGCACGAAGCGCGTGCCCTTTTCGCCGGCTGCGCGATAGCGCGCGTCCATGCGGCGGGCTTGGAAGTCGCCACAATTCGAGCACGAGGAAATTTCGCGGTAGGCGTTTTGGCCCGGCAGCCAGACTTCAATGTCGTGCGTCTTGCGCGCAGCAAAGCCCATGTCGCCGGTGGAAAGCACCATCGTGCGGTACGGCAAGTTCAGGCGCTTCAGCACATCTTCTGCGCACGCCGTCATGCGATCATGCTCGGCATTCGATTGTTCCGCCGTCGTGATGGAGACGAGTTCAACCTTCGAGAACTGGTGCATGCGGATCATGCCGCGCGTGTCCTTGCCGGCAGCGCCCGCTTCGGAGCGGAAGCATGGCGTCCACGCGGTGAAGCGCAGCGGCAATACGCTTTCGTCGAGGATTTGTTCGCGCACCTGGTTCGTGAGCGAGACCTCCGCCGTCGGGATCAGCCAGTACCCGTTCGTGGTGCCGAACTGTTCGTCGCGGAATTTCGGCAGCTGCGCGGTACCGAACATCGCCTGATCGCGCACGAGGTATGGCGGCACGACCTCTTGATAACCGAACGTGCCGGTGTGCAGATCGAGCATGAAGTTTGCGAGCGCGCGCTCGAGACGAGCGAGTTGACCCTTCAGCAGGACGAAACGCGCGCCAGACATTTTGGCAGCGTTTTCGAAATCCATGAGCTTCAGCGCTTCGCCAATGTCGAAGTGCTGCTTCGCGGCGAAGTTCATCGCGCGAGGTTGACCAACACGGCGAAGTTCTTTGTTCGCTGTTTCGTCGGGACCGTCTGGGACATCGGCGGCTGGCAAATTCGGGATCGTGGAGAGGAGTTCGTTCAACGCCTCTTCGCTCTCGCGCACGCGCAGTTCGGTTGCCGGCACCTCTTCCTTGAGGAGTGCCACTTCCGCCATCAGGCGCTGCGCCTCGGCTTCGTTCTTTTGCGCCTTCGCTTGGCCGATTTTTTTCGAAGCGTCGTTACGCTGGCTTTGCATTTCCTGAAGCCGTTGCGTAGCGCCGCGCCAGTCCTGATCGACGCGCAAGATCTCGCTCGACATCGCGTTCAAGCCACGACGTTTCAGGCCCTCGTCGAAGGCGCCGGGGTTTTCGCGGATGAACTTGATGTCGTGCATAGGTAAGCCGTTTGCGTTGAGGTGGGGTGTTTAGCGGCTCATCCCCTGCCCCACAACGGGGCTAAACGGCGCTTTCCGCTCTTTTCGCGTCTTCTGCGCGGCGCTTTTCGATGAGCCAGACGCTCCAAATCGAGGCTTCGAACAATAGCAAGAGCGGGATTGCGAGCACGAACTGGCTGAGCGCGTCGGGGGGTGTGAGAATTGCCGCCACAACGAACACGAACACGATCGCGTAGCGGCGGCCGCGTCTGAGCATGTCCGACGACACGATACCGACGCGCCCTAAGAGGGTTAGCAGTACCGGCAATTGGAAGCTGAAACCAAAAGCGAAAATCAGGCTCATGACCAAGTTCAGGTAGTCAGCCACCTTCGCTTGCAGTTTGATCGGCAACTCGCCCGGACCACCGGGTGTTTCGAAGCCCAGGAAGAAACGGATGACGACGGGCAACAACACGTAATAGAGCAGTGCTGCGCCGAGGGCGAACATCACGGGCGTCGCGAACAGAAACGGTAGGAACGCGCGACGCTCGTTGCGATAGAGCCCCGGCGCCACGAACATCCAGATTTGCGAGGCGATGATCGGAAACGAAATGCACATCGCGCTGAACGCCGCGACCTTCACGTAGGTCAGGAACGTTTCGTAGAGGGCGGTGTAGATCATCTCGCGCCCTGGTTGGCCTTCGAGGGCCGCCGCCAGCGGATGCGTCAGGAACGCATAGATGCGCGCGGCGAAGAAGTACGAGGCGATGAAGGCGATGATAAACGCGGCCAGCGACCAGATCAGGCGGCGGCGGAGCTCGATCAGGTGATCGAGCAGCGGCGCGCGCGAAGCCTCGATATGGGCTTCATCTTCGTTGGGGCCGGGCGCGGTCATGGTGCGGGCGGCGTCACCGGTTCGGGTACTGCGGCTGGCGGCGGCTCGGCCGGTTTCGGCGCAGGCGCGCGGCCAGTCATCAGGTCTTGTTCCAGCCCTTCAAATTCCGGCGGCCGGGTCATATCGCTGAACTCACGCTTCATGTCGTCGACTTCGGATTCGCGCATCAGGTCGTCGATGTGGGTTTGGAATTCGCGCGCAAGAGCACGCGCTTTGCCCATCCACTGGCCAACCATGCGGAATGCGTAGGGCAGATCCTTCGGGCCGATCACGAGAAGCGCGACGATCCCGATGATGACCAGCTCGTCCCAGCCGATATCGAACATTCGGCGGCGCCTCTAGTTCTTGACGCTGTCCTTATTATCGGTGCCGTCTTTGTTTTGTTCGATCGGCTTCTCGTCGTCGGCAAGGCCTTTGCGAAAAGCCTTGATGCCGCGCGCCACGTCACCCATCAGGTCCGAGACGCGGCCACGACCGCCAAACAAGATCAAAACAATGGCGCCGACGATCAGCCAGTGCCAAATCGAAAATCCACCCATGCGTCAAAATCCTTGTGCCAGCGCGATTGTCCCAAATGGCGCGTGCCCGCGCAATCGAGGAGATAGCGCGGTTCACGTCGTTGTTAAGGGACGCCTTATTCGGCGGAATTGCCGTCTTTCGGGTCCGGCGTTTCGGGCTCGAACAGGTCGCCGCTGTCGCCGGCCTCCAGCGGATCTTCGTCCATAGCCAGCGAGTCGCTGGGTGAAGGCACGTTGAAGCTTGCCGGAATGCGGCCCTCCATGAGGCCCGCCGCGCGCAATTCGTCGAGGCCCGGCAGGTCCGTGACCTTGTCCAAACCGAAATGCAGCAGGAAGTCGTCGCTGGTGCCGTAGGTCACTGGACGGCCGGGCACGCGCCTGCGGCCGCGCATCTTCACCCAGCCCAGTTCTAGCAAGATGTCGAGCGTGCCCTTGTTGATGGTAACGCCTCGGATCTCTTCGATTTCGGCGCGCGTGACGGGCTGGTGGTAAGCGACGATCGCGAGCGTCTCCAACGCGGCGCGCGAGAGGCGCTTCTGTTCGACCGCGTGCTTTTGCAGAATGTGCGCGAGATCGGGTGCAGTGCGAAAGGCCCATTTGCCTGCGAGGCGCACGAGGTTCACGCCGCGCTTGGCGTAGGCCTGCGAGAGTTCTTCGAGAAGTGCCGGGATATCCGAGTCCGGCGGCATGCGTTCGACGATCGAATCTTCGTCGAGCGGTTCGGCGGCGGCGAACAGGATCGCCTCGACCATGCGCAGGTGCATCGCGACCAGCGGGATCGCGTCGCCCGGAAAGAGGCGGGTGACGGTTCCGTCTTTCGCGTCGGTGGTTTGTTTGTTCTTCATGTCGTCGTCGGGCTTCATGGCACGCGCTGGAGATGGCGTCATGTCGGGGCCTCTTTTTCGAGTGTTTCGGGGTCGCGGCGGCGCACATAGAGGGGCGCGAAGGGTGCCATCTGGCGTAGCTCAAGCAGACCATCGCGCGCCAAATCGAGGCTCGCCGACAGCATGCTTGCGATCCCGGAGCGGCGGGATTTGCCGTTGTTGAAGTCGTCCGGCACAAGCGCGTCGATCACCGCCCAATCGAGGACGACACCGAGCATGCGTTCCAGGCGGTGCCGGGCTTCTTCAATGGCGAAGACGGGCATGCGCTGCAGTTCGTAGTTCGAGTGTGCGATCTTCTTTACGCGTTGCGTCGAATAAGCCTTCAAGAGATCGACCAACGTGTCTGCGTATTTCGGCGACTTGATTACGCGGATGCCTTCCGGCGCGCCACGCAGGAAGACGTCGGTGCCGAGGCGGTCGCGCGACATCAGGCGGGTCGCTGCAATCCGGATCGCCTCGAGCCGCTGCAATTGGAGCGTCAAGCGTTCGGCGAGTTCTTCGGCGCTGGGTTCGCCTTCCTTTTCCGTTTCCGGCAGCAGCAGTTTCGACTTCAGGAACGCGAGCCAGGACGCCATAACGAGGTAGTCGGCCGCGAGATCGAGATGCATCTTGCGCGCTTCTGCGACGAAGACGAGGTATTGCTCGGCGAGTGCCAGGATCGAGATTTTGCGCAGGTCGACTTTTTGCGCGCGGGCGAGAGCGAGCAGTACGTCAAGCGGGCCCTCGTACCCATCGATGTCGATGATCAACGCTTCGTCGGGTTTCGGTTCGATCGGCGGGCTGTCAAATTCGAGCGTCATGGTCAGACCTGTGCCAGCGCTTGATCGACGCGCGATTGGGCTTCGGCGATTGCGAAGGGTTTCGAGGGTTTCAGTGCACCAAGTGTGCGGTCGGTGCGTTCGAGCGCTTTGCCGCTGAGCACCGGTGTTGCGCTTGCCACTTCCCGCATGTCGTCGATACCGCCTTTGCAATGCAGGATGAGATCGCATCCGGCGGCGACGGCAGCGCGCGTGCGGTCGGCGAGCGAGCCTTTCAGTGCGCGCATGGTCAGGTCGTCGGTCATCAGCGCGCCATCGAAGCCGATGAAGCCACGGATGACCTCATCGATCACGCGCTTGCTGGCGGTTGCGGGCGCCGTCGCGTCGATGTCGGTGTAGACAACGTGGGCCGTCATCGCGAGCGGCGCGTGGGCGAGTGCGCGGAATGGGGCGAAGTCGCTGCGCTCAAGCTCTGTGCGGGCGGTGTCGACGACGGGAAGTTCTAAGTGACTGTCGGCGCGGGCACGACCGTGGCCCGGCATGTGCTTGATCACCGGCAGCACGCCACCGTCCAGCATGCCGTCGATCACGGCTTGGCCAAGCGCCGCCACGACCCACGGATCGCTTGCGAAAGCGCGGTCGCCGATGATGTCGTGCGAGCCTTCGGTTGGCACGTCTATACAGGGCACGCAATCGACATTGACGCCAAGGTCGCGCAGCTCCTCAGCCATCACGCGGGCGTTGTCGTAGGCGAGGTCGCGCGCGGCTGCGGGATTCTGGCGGCTGATAGCGCCAAACGTGGCTGCCGGCGGGCGCTTCTTCCAGTGCTCGCCACGCAGGCGCTGCACGCGGCCGCCTTCTTGGTCGATCAGGATGGGCGTATTGGCGCGGCCGACGCTGTCGCGCAACGACCCAGTCAGCTTACGCAGTTGTTCGGGTGAGCCGCAGTTGCGTTGAAACAGGATGAAGCCCCAGGGGTTCGCGTCGCGGAAAAACGCGCGCTCGTCCGCGGTCAACTCCTGACCTTCACAGCCAAATATTGCTGCCCGCACGGACACTGACCAAACTCCCCATCGGACGCGGGGAATCCCCTCCCCGCGCGCGCCCCCGCGCTTAGATCACTTGGCGGCGATGATGCAAGCCTGGCCGGACGTCGTCAGCTGCTGGCAGGCGGTTTGGGCCTCGGCTTTGTCCGCAAATCCGCCAACGCGCAGGCGATACCAGGTGCCTTTGCCAGGGATCTCCGCCGGTTTGATGGCCGGCGAGTGGTCGGCCAGAAGGTCCTGGTTCGACGACTTGATCTTCGACCAAGCCGATGCCGCCAGCGCCGCGTTCGGGAACGAGCCCAACTGAATCATGACGCCAGACGGAGCAGGCGTCGCAGCTGGCGCTTCGGTCGTTTCCGCTGCTGGCGGAGCGATCTCAACCGGTGCAGGCTTCGCAGCAATGGGCTTGGCCGGGGTGATGATTTCTTTCGCCGGAGCCGGCTTTGTGGTTGCGAGCGCGGTCTGTACGGGCTTTGCGGCCTGCGGCAACGACGCGGTGATGTCTTCGCTCGTCTGCGGCGCGCCGCTGATCGAGCCAACGGTGGTATCCATGCCCGGATCGACGGGCGCATCGAAGTCGGAAGCTTTGGTGCCGAACTTGCCGCCGGTCGCTTCGTCGGTCGCCGGTGCGATGGCGAGATCTTGCGGCGAAGGTGTGGTCTTCGGCTGCTCCGGCTTCGGCAACATGTTGACTTGATCGTTCTCCGGATCGGAACTCATCAAGCGGTCATAACTTTTCGCGGGTGCCGGATCGATCGCGGGCGAAGAAGTCGCCGGATCGGGAACGATACGCGTCGGGCCTGCATCGGCGGTCAGAATCGGCAGGCCGTTCTGGCCTTGCTTCACGCCTTGATTGTAGGCGACCCACACGACGCCGGCGAACGCCGCCAGCACCACGATGCCGAGCAACACAACGAGCGGACGCGAACGCGGACGTTCCGGCTCAAGGTCAGTGTCGTAGAGGAGCGCGTCATCATATGGCGGCTCATACAAATTGCGGTCAGGATTGACCATGGCTGTTATTCCCCTCAACACGACAAAATAGCGGTGGATAGACGAATCGTGGTGTGCCCGCGCCAGGATACACCGACATCCCACTGATCCTTGAAGCGATTTCTCATTGGATGTCGCCTTCAATCGCGAACAGACGACGATGCTCTTCTAATGCGAAACGGTCCGTCATTCCGGCAATGTAATCGGAGACGACTCGCGCGGTGCGTGCGGTTGTTGCACCGTCGCAAAGTGCGTTCCACTGCGTCGGCATCACGCCCGGCTCACTCAAGAACAACGCGAAGAGGTCGGCCACCACACGCTTGGCCTTCGACATCATGCGCGTGACCTTAAAGTGGCGATACATGTTCTTGAAAAGGAAGGCTTTCAGTGCCTTATCGTTCGCGCTCATTGCGTCCCCGAATGCGACAATCTGTTGCCCGCAGGCGCGTACATCCTCTGCGCTCTGCACCTTCAGCTTGTTTATGCGACGCTGCGTCTCGACAATGGCGTCGTCGATCATGGTACTGATCAAGCGGCGGATCGCTTCATGAATGAGACGCGAGCGATCAAGACGCGGATAGCGCTCCATCACGCCCGTGAAGATGCTGCCGACAAGTGGCAACGATACCACTTCTTCGATAGTGAACAGCGCGGCTCGTAATCCGTCGTCTATGTCGTGGTTGTTGTAAGCGATGTCATCTGCAAGTGCCGCGACTTGGGCTTCGGCGCTCGCGAACGAATCCAAACGGAGATCAAAGGTTGCGTTGAATTCCGCGATTGCTTGCGGGATCGGCTTGTTCTTTGAAGCAGCGCCTGTCAGTGGGCCGTTGTGCTTGACGATGCCTTCGAGCGTTTCCCACGTGAGGTTCAAGCCGTCGAATTCCGCGTAGCGCTGCTCGAGTTTCGTGACGAGACGCAAAGCGTGCGCGTTGTGATCGAAGCCGCCATACGGCTCCATCGCTGCGGCCAATGCGTCTTCGCCGGCGTGACCAAACGGCGTGTGGCCCAGATCGTGCGCGAGTGCCAGAGCTTCAGCCAAGTCATCGTCGAGGCGCAGCACGCGCGCGATCGAGCGCGCTATTTGTGCGACTTCAAGCGAGTGCGTGAGGCGTGTGCGGTAGTAATCGCCTTCGTGGTACACGAAGACCTGCGTTTTGTGCTTCATGCGGCGAAACGCGCCCGAATGGATGATGCGGTCGCGATCGCGCATATAAGGCGTGCGGGTCGGGCTTTCCGCCTCGGCAAATTGGCGGCCGCGGCTCGTCTCCGCCCGGGAGGCGAGCGGGCTAAGATCGGCGTGACCTCGAAAACCGCTCAATTGAAGCACCTTTCGTGGGCCGGTTCGGCCGGCCCTCGTTGGGCCTTGGACGCGAGCGCCCGCGCGCACATATAATAGTAGTGCTACGATCTGCCTGTTTAGCGGGCGTCAGGTTAACCGGAAGTTACCGATGGAAACAGCAACCGAAGTTCGCGTGAGCGCCAGTGCCGCGAAGCGCATCGCCGCGCTGGCCGCCGCGGAAGGGCCCGGCCAGATGTTTCGCATCGCGGTCAACGGGGGCGGCTGCTCCGGCTTTCAATATGAGTTCTCGTTCGACGGCACGCGCGCCGAGGACGACGTCTTGATTGAACGCGACGGCGCGCGGGTGCTGATCGACCAGGCGTCGCTGGAATTTTTGGGCGGATCCGAGGTCGACTTCATCGAAGGACTGATGGGCTCGCACTTCGAGATCAAGAACCCGAACGCCAAATCGTCGTGCGGCTGCGGGACGAGTTTTTCGGTTTAGCTGCTGGGTCAGTGATGGGACGGCGCTTTCTGCGCCGCATCCTGCGTCTTCAGGTATTCGACCAACGCGTCGGCATCGACGTCGTTCAAACCCAGATTCGGCATCGGCAGGTTGCGGTATTTCTGCTTAAGAGCGATCGCGACCGGATCCTTTTCGGCGATCATTTTATCCGGCTCCTTGAGCCAGCGTACGAGCCAAGCGCGCGGACGTGCCGCCACGACGCCCTTTAAGTCGGGTCCAAGTTTGTCACCCTCACCCACCGTGTGACAGGCCATGCACCGGGAGCGGAACAGCGTGTCGCCGCGCGTCAGACCGCGGATCTCGTGTGCCACGGAGAAAGGCTGTAGCCCTTTGCCCGCACCAACGAAGTTGTTCATCGAGTTGGCTAAAAGGTTCGCCAAGATCTTCGGGTGGTCGTAGGGCGAACGCTTGATCCATTGCGCCGTCTTTTCGTTGCCCAGGATGAGGCTGGTGTTGTGTTCGCGGAGGTTGGCGAGGGCTTGCGTGCCGATCAGTCCGAGTTTGCGCTGCAGGAGCGTGATTTCGTCCTTCTTGCCGGTGAGGAACGTCCAGTTTGAGCCGATCCCGAACATCGTCTTGTATCGGCGCATCGCTTCGGGCGTGTCGTTTTTGGGATCGATGGAGATCGAATAGAAGAATATGTCCTTGCCGACCCGGTCGCCCAATATGTTCGCAACCTGCACCATTTGCGCGGTGTCTGCCGGGCAGACGTCCTTGCATTTCGTGTAGATGAAGTTCAGCGCGACGACCTTGCCCTTGATGACGTCGTCATAGAAGCGATGCTTCTTGCCGTCCTGATCCGTCAACTCGACGTTCGGAAAATAGCCGTCATGCCACGGTTGGTTCGCGTGGGCCGCGAACGCGAACATGCTGGCGAGGATGAACACTAGGGTCAGGCGCATAAGGTCTAGTCCAAACCCGTGATCAACACGATTGTTGCTGACGATCCGTAAACGTTCGGTCCCGCATCTTGGCGGAGATGCGGGACCGGAGTTGCTTCATTCCCTGAAGACTAGCCGCCGCCGCCGTTCGGGGTCAGACCGAACGAGGGCTCGTAGGTCGTGCCCGTCCAGGTCTGCACCGGTGTCGGGATGGCCGTGACGGAGCCCGGGTTCTTCAGGTCCCAACGCATGAGCATCGCGTTATCCTCATGCTGCGTGTTGTGGCAGTGCTCCATATAGTTGCCCATGAACTCGCGGAACTTGACGATCAAGTCGACGCTGTTCGTGGCATCCGGGAACGTGCTCAGACGATAGACGTCTTTGCGTGCGCCCTGCTCCCACAGCGGTGCCGGTGCGCCGCCGCGGCTCAGGATCTGCCCTTCCTCGAAATGGATGTGGACGGGATGCGCCCAGCCCGAGCCGCCGCGCAGGTGCCAGACTTCATACTGGCTCTGCGTCACGTTTGCCGTGATCCGGTGCGGGTCCATCGTGAAGCCTTGGCCGCCGTCGGTCGCGATGGTCCACGGCTTGGCGTCGGTACCGTTCGCTTTCGAGAACTGGAACGTGCGCTGACGAGCGTTGGCAATGTCCGCGGCCGAGATCACCGGCGGCGGGATCATCGTCTTCTTGCCGGGCTCGTAGTCGACCGGGTTCATGGAGAGGTCGGTCGCGCCTGCCGGTAAGGCGTTGACGCGGAACTCCAAGATCCTTCCGACCGCCGGGTCACCCGAATAGTTGGCGGCGGTCGCGGTCGCAATCGACACTTCGCGCGATGGACCCGTGCCGTTCTGATGCTCAAGCAAGTTGATCAGATAAAGCTTCGTGCCAGGCGCGAAGTTCTTGAAGTCCACGACAATGTCGTAGCGCTCGGCAATGCCGATTTGCGGCAGGTCCGGCAATTGTGCGTTCGGGAACGGGATGGCGTTGCGCATCAGGTTGCCGTCGTTGGCGACCATATGGAACGGCACGCGCACGCCTGCGTCCGTCGCGATCGCGAGCTTGAAGTAGCGCGAGACGGCGCCGTTCAAGATACGGAAGCGATAGCGCCGTGCGCGGACGTTCAGATAGGGCTTGTACGTCCAGTTCACGAGCACCCGGTCGCCCAGGAAGCCGTCCTTGTTGAAGATGTTGAAGAACAGCTGGCCGTTCGCGTCCCACGCCTTGTCGGCGATGAGCAGGTTCACGTCGTAGTCGCGGTTGCCCCAGTCGAGCGCCGTGCCCGAAGGCAAGCACATATTGGGATTGGCCGCGTTCGTGTAGTTGCACTGGAAGCCTTCGCGGCCGCGGTCGATGGCGCTGTAGTAGTTCATCATCGCCGCGTTGCCCTTGTAGACGTTCTGGGCCGTGAAATCGAGCATGTGGTCGTGGAACCAATGCGTACTCATGGTCTCGTGCCAGTCGCCTTTGATTTTCGTCGTGCCGCCCGCACCGTTCGGCATGCCCGCCCATGGGTCGGTGGCTGTCTTATTGATCGAGTCGTTGCCGGCCAGGACCATTGGCCAGTGATAGTCGTAGAACTGGCCAGGGAAGAAGAAGGCGGCCGTGTAGCCGTCGCTTTCGGCCGCGTTGTGACCGTTGTGCTCGTGGGTCGTTATCGTGTGCATGCCGAAGCCGTTGTTGGCGGCGACGTCGATCGGCAGCGTGTTGTAGTGGCGGAACAGGATCGGTTCACCGTAGCGGGCCATCAGGAGCTTCGGCGGCATCGTGCCGTCGAACGTCCAGACCGCGTTTGGGTTTTGCACCGGCAGAAGCGGATGGAAACGGACTTGCGTGTTCTTGTTCGTGCCGCCGCGATAGTTCAACCCGCCGGGTTTGAACTCGCCCACGGCCCAGTGATGGCGCTGCAAGAGGTCGCGAAGGCCACCGTTTGAACGGGCGCCGTTTTGCGCCGACTGAAAGTACACCTTCGACGGGAACTCGGTCCAACGCTGATGCGCGAACCATTCGCCGGAGGGACGTCCTTCGATCGCGCTCGTCGCGAGCGGCGAGCCGAGGCAGCCTCCGATTGTTCCGGCCCAGGGATTGGCAAGCGTCGTGTTCGCGGCGCGCGTGGGCAGCGGCCAAAGCGGCTGATTCAAGAAGGTGTCGAGCGCCGTGCCCGCAGGCCCCCCGTTGCATGCAGCCGAAACCGGTTGTGGCAGCGGCTGGCACGTCGGGCAGGTCGACCCGGGCACTGGCTTCGTGCCGAACTCTTCGAACAAGAGCATTTCAGCCGTGAACGGCTGTACCGTTTGTCCGTTGAACGTCAGCGGGCTTGCCGGCGAGTCGGTCGGCACGTTGAAGCCGGGCGCAGCCTGCGCGAATGCCAGCGGTGCCGCCGCGAGCGATAGCGCAAGCGCGCTTGCCGCGATCGCGTACGATTTTTGATTCCGTTTCATCCTAGTCTCTCCTACGGGCGATCAGCGCCCGTTCCGTTGTCTCGCCCCATATGGCCGGCGATCGTTGTGACCGCCGGCGCCTTTCATTCGTCACACCAGTCCAAGCAGATCGTCGTGGGTCAGCGTAAAGTTCCCGACGAGATCGATCTGGAAGTCGACGTTCCCCGCATCTCCCGTGATGTTGCCTTCGATGATCGTGTGCTGCACGCCACCGATGAGGGTGTGGAAGTAACCCAGATGGCCGTCGGCAACCGCGCCACTGCCGGCTTTCGCTGCAGCGTCGAAGATGAAGTCTTGGTTGCCGCCAACACCTGCAGCGGCATCAATGCCCGTGAGGTTGATGTGGTCGGTACCCTGCAGGAAGTCGGTGATTTGCGACCTGGTCGCCGCATTGTTGTTCTCGCCGCCTGCAGCCCCCTTCGAGCCGTAGACGAACGTGTCGGCACCCAGACCGCCGGTGAACACCTCAGGCGCCGCATTGGCTGTGATCGTGTCGTTGCCCGATCCACCGATCACCCGCTCGATGCTGTTGAGAGTGTCGGTACCGATCTGTGCGCTTGAAGCGGTGCCGGTCAGAAGGTTTACGATCGCGTTGGCGGTCGTACCGCTCAGATCCAGCGTATCGGTGCCGCCGCCACCGTTGATCGCGTTATTGCCGGCGCCGCTAATGAAGGTGTCGTTGCCGCTACCGCCGTTGACGTTTTCAATGTTGGCGATCGAGAAGAAGCCCGAGGCCGTACCGGCCGCGAGGTTTACGGTCACCGCAGACGTCGTGTTGTAGTTCAAGGTGTCAGTGCCGGCCCCAAGATCGGCCGTCACTCTCTCGACGTCAGCAGCAATGGAGCCGCCGCCCTCGATTTGCGTGATGCGCGTGCCGTTGTACGACGCAGTCAAGGTCTCGGCACCGGTTCCGGTGTCGATGATCGCAAGCGTATCCGTATCAGCGCCGCCGGCGATCGTATCGTTGCCGGCATTACCGCCGTCGATGTCCACGACGATGAAGTCGGCACCCGCGTCGCCGTTCATCGTGTCAGCACCCGTGCCGCCAACCAGCAAGTCGGCCCCACCGCCGCCGTTGAGGATGTCGTTGCCGGCAGCGCCAAACAACAGGTCGCTGCCAGTTCCGCCGTTCATCCGATTGGCGCCACTTTCGCCAGCCAGCAAGTTGTTGCCGGACGCGACCGTCACGGTGCGCGCGGTCGGTGTCCCGCTGTTGGCGGGATCTGCCGTGCTGATCACATAGTCGCCGGCGCCGAACTGGAAGCCCGCGAACGAGCCGTTCGCGAAGTTGATCAATTCGATGCCTTCGTTCGTGTTGTCGAAGTGATCGACTGCCGTGACCTGCTGACCGTTAAACGCGATCACCAGATTGCCGTTGGTCGTTCCAGTGTTGTCGTCGATTGCGCTGAGGCTTGCCAGCGCGGCGCCACCGGTCGCGATAACGATCCGGTCGGCGGTGCCGCTCGTCTCGTTGATCGTGTCGTTGCCGTCCGCCAAACCAAATTGATAGGTGTCGTTGTTGGCGCCACCATTCAGCGTGTCGTTGTTGGCACCGCCGATCAGCGTGTCGTCATCGTTGCCCCCGTTCAGCGTGTCAGCGCCGCCCAGACCCGACAAGATATCGTTGCCGGCAAATCCAGACAGCACGTTGTTGCCGGCGCCGCCTGTGATGTCGTCGGCACCGGTGCCGCCGTTCACATTCTCGATGGAGACCAAGAGGTCGGCCCCCGTCTGGGCGCTGGTCGCGGTTCCGGCCAAGAGGTTGACCGTCGATGCGGCCGACGTGGCCGACAAGTCGTAGGTGTCGGTTCCGTTTCCGCCGTCGTAGGTATCGTCACCGTCGTTGACGGATGCGAAGAACGTATCTCCACCACCGCCGCCCTGGACGAAGTCGTTGCCACCCAGCCCTGTGATTTGATCTGCGCCACCGTTGCCGAAGATCAGCTCTGCCAACGCAGTGCCCGAGAAGGTGTGCGTCTGCGCATTGTCGACGATATAGTGGACCGCGGCGCCGGTCGCCGTGTTCAGATTTCCGAACACGTCGATATAGGTGACGGTCAGCCTGACGTAGCCGCTGTTCGGCGGCGAGCCGTTTGCCGGCACCGGCGGCGTGTAGGTCAGCGAATCATCGCTCACACCTGTGATCGCCGGGTTGAAGTTGATGCCGTCGGACGAGATCTCCCACAGGTACGATGCGGTGTCCTGCAGAATGCCGCCGTCCGGGTCGGACAGCGTGTTGACCGCCAGAATCCGCGACGGCGTACCGCCGCCGGAAATGCCGGTTGCAGTTACGATGCCGATCGGATCGGTGGTGTCGCTGATCGCTTCCGTTGCGCCGCTGTAAACGAACCCTTGCGCGTCGGCGTACCCGGCGTGGACCGAGAACGAGTGTCCGATATCGTCATCGGTGAGCACCAGATCTGCGGAGGTCGCGCCCCCGATTGCGACACCATCGCGGTACCATTGGAAAGATTCCGAGCCACCCTGCCATGGACCGTCCGGATCGATACCGATGACCGCCGACAAAGTGCCGCCCGAAGCCGCGGTGCCGGTGATCGTCACTGGCGCTACGCCATCGTCGACCGCATCGACATTAATCAAGACCGTCTTCGGTTGGCTGAAGCTCAAGCCATCGAAGAGGCGGTATTGGAAGCTGAAGACCGGCGGACCGTCCAAATCGTCGCTCGAAAGCTCCGCTGCCGGGGTGAAGACGTAGTGGCCCGTGTTGCCGTTGAGCGCCAACGTTCCGTTCGTCACCGAACCCTGCACGAGACGCCAGACGGGCGTCGCTGCGGGGCCGTCGGGATCGGGAACCTCCGGACCGAAGAGGTCGCCGGCAATGCCTGTGTCTTCGAGGCCCGTGTTGCTCTCCGAGGCAACGCTGATGACCGGCGCGAGATTGCCCGTCTGCACGTTGATCAGGAACGTATCGGTCACCGTCAGCGGCGTACCCGGACCGCTATCCGTCGCCGTGATCTTGATCGAGATCTGACCCGGCGTGTTGACGGTCCCAGTGATTGTCGCACCGCTGACCCCACCGTTCACAAGATCAGGGATCAACGTGAACACCAGACCCGCGGGAAGCGGCTGGCCGTTCGATAGCGTGGCCGTGAACGTCAAGAGGTTCGAGGCCGTTTCATTGTCGCCGAATACCGTCGTCAGCGGCAGTTGGATGTTGACCGGAAACCCGGTGCGCGCGTTTGTGTCGGGGATACCGATCGGGGCTTGCTGACCCACAACGAACGGCGCCGTATTAACGAGCGGTGTCGGGTTCACAACGGTGAGCGCCGTCGGAGCGGAGGTGGCCGTTTCCGCTAGCCCTCTGTTGTCGGTGTAAGTTTCGACAACGCGGATCGCGTTGCCCAGGTTCGCATTCGTCGGCGTGAACGACGTGCCCGTCGCACCTACGATGTTGATCCAGGCCTGGCCCCCACCGGCCGTGATGACTTCCTGCTGCCACTGGTAATGAACCGTG
>JBGAPZ010000067.1:0-12662 GCA_044220975.1 Micropepsaceae bacterium
CGACCTCGATGTTTTTAACATCGTGGCGGTCAGCGCCTTCAATTTCGGCGCGATGGAGAACAAAGGCCTCAACATCTTCAACGATAAGCTGATCCTCGCCCGCCCCGATACCGCAACCGACACCGACTATGATCTGATCGAAGCGGTCGTCGGCCACGAGTACTTCCACAACTGGTCGGGCAATCGCGTCACCTGCCGCGACTGGTTTCAACTCTCGCTGAAAGAAGGCTTCACCGTCTTTCGCGATCAGTCGTTCTCCGCCGACATGCGCTCCGCCGCTGTCGAGCGTATCGGCGACGTACGTGCCTTACGCGCGCGGCAATTCCAAGAAGACGGCGGACCGCTCGCACACCCCGTGCGTCCGGACGCCTACCTCACGATCGACAACTTCTACACGGCAACCGTCTACGAGAAGGGTGCCGAGCTCTGCCGGATGGTGCGCACGATCTTGGGCGCCGAAGGCTTCCGCAAAGGCTCTGACCTCTATTTCGCACGCCACGACGGCACCGCCGCAACCTGCGACGACTTCATCAAAGCCATGGAAGACGCAAACGACGTCGAGCTCACGCAGTTTAAGCTTTGGTACTCGCAAGCCGGCACACCACGTGTAAAAGCCCGCGGCAAGTACGACGCGGCAACAAAGACTTATGAAGTCACGCTGGAACAGCATCTCGGCGGCACGCCCGGACAAAAGACGAAAGAGCCGATGCACATTCCGGTCTCGGTCGGCCTCGTCGGACGCAAAAGCGGTCGCGACCTCAGCGTCACCCACGACGGCGGCAGGGCAACAACTCACGTTTTGAATCTGCGCAAGGCAAAACAGACGTTCAAATTGACCGGCGTCGCAGAACCCGTCGTGCCGTCGATCGGCCGCGGCTTCTCGGCGCCCGTGCGCTTCGATGTTGATACGAACGGCGAAGACCGCGCGTTCTTGATGGCAAAGGACTCTGACGCCTTCAATCGTTGGGAAGCAGGCCAAAGCATTGCGACGGGCTCGCTGCTGCGCATGACAAAACAAGTCGTCGCGGGGAAAACCCCCGAAGTCGATGAACTCTACGTGGACGCCTTCGGAGAATTGCTGCGCGACGCGCGTAAAGACCCGTCGTTCACCGCTCTCGCAATCCAACTGCCCGGCGAGATGGAAATCGCACAGTTGATTGAAGACGCCGATCCGGACGCGATCCACGCAGCACGCGAGACACTGAAAAAAGCGCTCGCCTCGACCCACAAGGGCGCGCTCCGCGAAATCTACCAGTCGCTCAAGAGCAACGAACCCTACAGCCCCGACGCCACGTCCGCCGGCCGGCGGTCGCTGCGCAACATGTGCCTGCGCTATCTAACCGCAGAAGACACGAAGGAAACCCGCACCCTCGCATTCGAGCAGTTCCGCGCCGCAGACAACATGACCGACAAAATCGGCGGCATGGCACCCTTGGTCGACATGGACGGCGACGAACGCGACAAGGCGCTCAAGCAATTCTACGACCAGTGGAAGACCAATCCCTTGGTCACCGACAAATGGATGTCATTGCAGGCGATGTCCTGCCGTCCCGACACGTTGGCGCAAGTCAAAGCATTGACCAAGCATGCTGCGTTCAATCTCGAAAATCCGAACCGCGTCCGCAGCTTGATCGGCGCCTTTGTCATGAACAATCAGCTCCGCTTCCACGCGCCTGACGGCTCTGGCTATGCGTTCCTAGCTGACAACATCGTCAAGCTAGACAAGTTGAACCCGCAGGTCGCAGCGCGTTTGTGCGGCGCGTTTGAAACGTGGCGCCGATTTGACGGCAAACGCCAAAAGCTGATGCGCGAACAACTGATGCGCATCAAGGATGCAAAGAACCTTTCCCGCAACGTGCAGGAGATCACCGAGAAAACGCTCGGCTGAGTCTTCCCGGCAACGATTCGGGCTTTACCTGTTGCATATCGCACCCACTGGGTGTTGCAGGCCCAGGGCGACCGACATAATCGCACCTGGACCTGATTCGAGTCCGTGCGATCAAAAATGGTAATGGCCACAACAACAACGGTCCGTGCATCGTCGACGCGCGCATTGAGCGCATGGTCGGGGATGACGGCAAAACGACGTACGTCGCTTTGGATTGTGCTGGGAACGCTTGCAACCGTGCTGTCGGTCGCCGCGGCAGCGTCTATTCAGATGCGCAAGGACCACGCAATCGCGCTGGAGCAGGTTGAGCGCGAGTCCCGCTCCTTCGTCGCCGTCACCGGCGCACTGGTCACGGGGGCACTCGACCGAACGCAAGAAATGTTGAGACGATCGGCGCGCATATCCGCGAGCGCAGCCATCGCCACTGATCCAGCCCTCATCAACGTCGTCGCGACCGACGTCTTGGGCAACGTGGCTTGGGACAAGAACGGCACGCCCATCGAACCACGCCGCTTGAGCGACATGGCGCTGTTGCGCAAACTCGCCGCATCACCCGAGAGCGTGCGGTTCGTATCCGGTACCTTCGCGGATAATGAATTCGGCAAGAGCCCCTTTGTCGTCGCGATGCGCAGCGACAGCATTGCCGGTCAATTTGTGTTCGCGCTGATCGACCCGCTCTACCTCACAAGCCTTCTCGAAAGCGTGCAAGGTAGTCGCAGCGTCGGCGTCATCCTGGCCGACGCGCAAACCCGCCGGATCGCGTCGACCGCAATCGACGATGCGCTCTACGCACACGCTGCTTCCGTCATCCCGGCGAACGCGTCGACGGCGCCATCGCTCCGCTACATTACTGACAGTGGCGCGAACTACCTGACGACCACGCGTCTAATTCCCGGTTACGACCTCCGCCTCGTCACCGTTGTGCGCGCCGCCGACGCGCTATCGCAGTGGTACCAATCGCTGCCCCTTTACTCGATCATGATCTTCGGGCCGAGCTTGCTCGGCGCTGCGTTGGCGTGGGCCTTGCTGATGCAGATCGAACGCACCTCGCGCGTTGACGGTGCCTTGCGCCGCACCGAAGAACGTTTTGAACTCGCCGTCAGTGGTGCGAAGTGCGGTATCTGGGATTGGGATATCGCCAACCGCCGCCTTTACTGGTCGGGCGCCATGAACGCGCTCCTGGGCCAAGGAAAACAGCCGCGCATTCTCTCGTTCGACGAAGCCGAGCAGATGCTCCACCCGGATGACCGTTTCGTCCTGGGGGCGATTGAAGCCTCCGTCCGCGCCGGCGCAAACGGTTACGATCGCTCGTTCCGCGCCAAACATGCCGACGGCCACTGGGTGTGGGTCCGCGCCAAGGGTCAACACTACCGCACGATCCGCTCCGACGACGGCCGCCTCTCGGGCATCGTCCTCGACATCTCCGACCAAAAGCGCGCCGACGCCCGTGTCGACGCCGTCGAACGCGTCCTCGAAGCAGCCTTCGAAAACGCCGCGGAAGCGTTCGTCCTTTGGGACCGCGACGACCAACTCATCGTCTGCAACAAGCGTTTCCAGGAATTCTACGGCATCGACGGGATCAAAGCTGGCGAGTCACGCCAGGCGATCTTCAAACGGGCTAAATCTCCGGGCGAAGGCGCCGATATGGCGACGCCGCTTGAGATGTTCGATTCTTCGGGAAACACCGGAACGATCGAATTACAAAGAGCGGGAAACCGTTGGCTGCTGGTCAGCGAACGCCGCGCGCTCGAAGGCGGTAAGATCGCCGTCGCGACCGACATCACGGCACTCAAGGCGCACGAAGACGAGCTTGAGACATCCCGCAATTTGCTCGAAACGCAAACCCGCGAACTCAGCGAACTCGCCAAACGTCTGGAATCCGAGAAAGAACGTGCCGAAGAAGGCAGCCGTGCGAAATCGGAATTCCTGGCAAACGTGAGCCACGAACTCCGCACACCCCTCAACGCCATCATCGGCTTCTCCGACGTAATGCGAAACGAGATGCTGGGCGCCCTACCCCCGCGCTATGCCGAGTACGCGAGCGACATCAACCGCTCAGGTCAGCATCTGCTCGACCTCATCAATGACGCGCTCTCCATGGCGCGAATTGAATCGGGCAAGATCGAGCTTGAGTTCGTCGCCATCGATCCATCCCAACTCGTCAACGACGCGATCAAAACGATCAAACCAAAAGCAGACGAGGCCGGCCTTCAGTTCCGCATAAACACGCCCGACCTGCCACCCGTGAAGGCGGACAGGCGCGCGATCAAGCAGGTCCTGCTCAACCTCCTGTCGAACGCGATCAAGTTCAACAGCTCCGACGGCTTCATCACGGTTGAAACGCGGGCGGACGCGAACGGCGTTTCGATCTGGATTCACGACACTGGTGTCGGCATCGACACCCCCGACATTCCCCGCGTGATGAAGCCGTTCGAGAAAGCGGGAACCGCGGGCCACCAAAACGACGGCGGTATGGGCCTTGGGCTTCCGGTTTCGAGCGCGCTCGTGGAGCTGCACGGGGGTAAACTCGTTATCGAAAGTGAGGTGGCGATCGGCACCAGCGTCTATTTCACGCTGCCGTTCGCACAACAAGGCATCGCCTAAGCGTACCAATCGTACTCGTGCGCCGGTATGAAATCGCGGAAGCGCTCCAGCTCCGTGCGCTTCGTCACGCAGTAAAGATCGACATAGGCGGGTCCCAGATACTCGCGCATTACGCTGCCATTCTCGAGCGTAAGCAGTGCGCCGTCGATGTTCAGCGGAAGCGTTGGATCAACCAGCGCAGAGACGTCGCCGTCGCTCGATTGCCCAGGATCGATGTTCTGCCCGATCCCGTGGTGGATGCCGGCCAAGACCGCGGCCATCGCCAAATATGGGTTCGCGTCCGCCCCGGCAACACAATGCTCGATCCGCGGCTCCACGTCGCCGCCCATCACGACCGAAATATTCGCCGACGCATTGGAGTAGCCCCAGCGCTTATTGCGGGGCGCCGTCGTGTCGCCGGAAAAGCGGCGGAACGCATTCACGCTGGGTGCAAACAAAGCAATCGATTCCGCCATCAATGCCTGCAGTCCGCCGACTGCAAACCGCGCCAAATTGCGCCCCGAGTCTGACGAAAGAACGCTTTCACCAGCACGCTTCACATCGACGATCACCCGCATGCTCGACCCAGCGCGCTTAAGGAACGGCCGCGCCATAAAGAGTGCGTCCAGCTTGTGATTACGCGCCACGGCGCGCACGACCTGTCGCAGGAAAACCACGTGATCTGCCGCGGCAACCGCGTCGTTCTGAACCGCGAACCCGATGCGGATGCGCGGCGAGATGCCTTCGATTGAGAGCTGCGGCAAGGCTTGCGCTTTTGCCGCTGTGGCGATGTCTTCACGGACGAGTTCCAACACAACGCCGTCGGCTACCATCGTTTCCTGGGGCAGACCGTTCTTTCCCCGCTCCCGATCGACGACGAAAGCATCAATCTCGATCCCGACCGCGGGCGCCACGTCGAAATCGTCGAACCGCTTCACAACGCGTCTCAACACGTTGCGCGGCTCGCCGAAATGGGGTTCGCCCCTACCGTCTCTGAGCGCCATGAGGACCTGCCCATGCGGCCGCTGCGCCCAACTCACGCGGGTCAATGTTCCCGCCACCGGCCAAGCTATCCCCGGGGCACCGACGTTCGCTGCCTGTGCATCGATGACGTCGCCCCGTGCGTCCAGAAAGTAAATCGAACCCGGAACGGACAAGCCGCTTCGAAACAAGTCCTCCAGTTCGCCGCAAGCGATTCGCTTACCGCGCACGTTTCCGCACAAATCGACGAACACGCAGTCGACATATTGAACGTTCGGGTTCGCGCTCAAGAACGCCGCCACTTCGGCGGCGCCAAGACGCGACGCTCCAGCCTCATCCGAGAGTGCGCTTCGATGAACGTTCATGAAGGTTCCGCGACGCCCCAAACCCGAAGGCCCCCCGCCCTCGGATTATGCGCTGCAGCATAGGGCGCGGCGATTGGGCTCAGCAACCGGCGATTGTTCGAAAGCCCAACGATTCCGCCAGGATCAAGCAGCGATTCTGCGGCATCACGCCCTCGGGTGTGGTGCCGTGCCGCGCTTGTTGCCAGTTAGGGAGATGCTAGGCTTGCTCTCAAGTCGTGCGAGAACGTGCGGTGCGGGACTTTGCAAGACGGCGGCCTCGGCTGCCTTTTTTCTTGTAAGCGGGCAACGAACGTAGGTTCAAAATCGTACGACGAAACGGGGATTCATGGCCCACCCATGGCGGCCATAAACGGAGAGAAAGAATGAATAGAACTGGTCTGTTCCTCTTTATCGCGGTCGTCATCCTGGCGGTCGCAGCTTACTGGTACTACACGAACAAAATGGCCAAAGCGCCGGAAGGCGACGCAGCGACGACGACTGAGCCCGCGGCGACGGACGCCACGGCTCCGGCTGACGCGACCGCGCCGGCGACGGACGCCACGGCTCCCGCCACTGACGGCATGGCTCCGGCCGAACCGGCTCCGGCCGACCCGGCAGCGGCTCCGGCCGAACCGGCGCCGACGGAAGCTCCGGCGACGCCGCCCGCTCAATAAGCTGGCAGCGACAACAATCCGCTTGACGGAATTGGGCATGCGGTTCGCTAATTGCGGACCGCATGTTTTTTTTGTGCTTGAGCGTCGCGACCACCCCTAGGAAAGAACCCGAATGAACAGATCCTTGATTGCGATCCTTGCGATCGTCCTGCTTGGAGTTGTCGGCTATTTCGTCTTCGTCTCGTCGAATAAGCCGACCGATCAAACGGCGGCGATACCCGCCACACCCGAAGCCACCGACAACGATGAGCCATTGTTGTTCACGTGGGAGAACTGGGCCGACCCGCCCTTCTTCGCAGAGTACAAGGAAAAACACGGCACAGTGCCGCAATCGCAAATCTGGGCCGACGAAGACGAAGCCTTTGCGAAAATGCGCACCGGCTACACGCCGGACGTGATGGGCCCCTGTTCGTACGAATTTGGCCGTTGGCAAGAAGCTGGCCTCCTCCAGCCGATCGACACCACAAGGCTGAAGCATTGGAAGGACATCCCGGATTACCTCAAGAAGGTGCCGGGCATGATGAAGTCCGAAACCGAAGCGTGGTTCATCCCCCAATATTGGGCGAACACGTCGGTCACCTACCGCACCGACCTGGCACCGGAATATGTCGGCAAGGAAAGCTGGAAGATCCTCTTCGACCCGAAATACAAAGGCAAAGTCGCGGGTCTCGAGGGAGTGGACGACACGGTAACCCTGATCGCCAAGACATTTGGCGTCGATCCCTACAACATGACCGACGATCAATGGAAAATGGTGCAAGGGAAGTTGCGCGAGTTCGTTGCGAACGCGCGCTTCATCTCAAGCGACGAAACGTCGTTGAGCCAAGCGCTTGCGTCGGGCGAAGTGGTTGCGGCCATCACCTGGAACCAAACGCACGCCGCACTGAAGCGTGAAGGAAAGCCGGTCGCTTACATGAACCCGCCCGGCGGCATGTTCACCTATCTCTGCGGCATG
Source organism: Micropepsaceae bacterium (assembly GCA_044220975.1). Classification (GTDB taxonomy): domain Bacteria; phylum Pseudomonadota; class Alphaproteobacteria; order Micropepsales; family Micropepsaceae; genus SZUA-430. Next base: position 7,426 of record JBGAPZ010000067.1, read on the forward strand.
GTCCTGAATGCCCAGACGAAGAAGCTCGACAAAGCCTACGACCTCATCGACAGCGGCATCTCGCCGGCGGCGATGAAGTACCAGTTCGAAGAACTGCATAACGGTCCGGCGAACATGAGCATCTTCGCCGACTACACCGACGACCAACTGAAACAGATGGGCTTCGTGCGCGACGTGAAGTCGTTCATCGAGTCCGGCACCTTCCAGGTGCGCCTCAAAAACAAGGATGAGATCGTCAAATTTTGGACAGAGATTCGCGGCGGCGGCTAACCGCCCGATCTGACGTCGTGAACGGGCGCCGCCACCAACGCGGCGCCCGTTCTTTTTGGCCAAAGGGGATGACATTCACGCGCCACTTCCCATATTTACGCCCCTTGAGAGGTAGTGCGCATGAAGAACGCCGATCCGCGTAATTTGGAGCCACCGACCCAGGCGGTCGCGGGCGTCATTGCGCTCGCCCACCACGCCGGCGCTAAAGATTGGATCCCAGCGACCAGCGGTAACTTTTCCGTCCGCATCGACGCCACCGACTGCGCGATCACGGCCTCGGGCAGCGACAAGACAAAGCTCACGCCGAACGGCGTCATTCGCGCACCCTTCACCGGCGGCGCACATCCACGCCAATCGGCTGAGGCGCCGCTGCACTACCTAATGTACCGCTTGTCGCCCGCGATCGGCGCCGTCACGCACGTGCACGCGCAACCGGCGGTCTTGGCATCGCTGGCGCTGGCGAAAGATGGCCGCGTCCGCATCGAAGGACTGGAACTCTTGAAAGCGTTCTCGGGCATCAAAACGCACGAGACGCACCTCGACATTCCCGTCTTCGAGAACGAGCAAGACATGGACGCGCTCGCCACCCGCGTGGAAGCCCGCCTAAAGGCCGAAGGCCTGGGCTGGGGTTTTCTGCTTGCGGGCCATGGGATTTACGCCTGGGGGAAGGATGTGGGAGAGGCCCTTCGCCATCTCGAGGCATTCGACTATCTTTTTACCCTGATGCTAAAGCTGAAAGGAGTTCCGGTATGACGATCCTAACGGTCTACGACCTGACCAAAGGCACGTCGCCCCGCGACGCCACCCGCGACGCGACGAGCGCGACATCCACAAGGCGCTCCTACCGTTCGATGTACGCTTCGAACGCTGGGAAGCAACGAAGGCGCTCGCCCCCGGAGCAGGTCAAGACGCTGTGCTCGAGGCCTACGCGAAAGACGTCGACCGCCTGAAGAAGATCGGCGGCTATCAATCCGTCGATGTCGTGCGCATGCACCCCGAGCACCCTGATCGCGATGCAATGCGCGGCAAATTCCTGTCCGAGCATACGCACGCCGACGATGAAGTTCGCTTCTTCGTGGAAGGCTCTGGCGCATTCTACCTGCGCAACAACGAACACGTACTCAAAGTCGTTTGCGAAGCCGGCGACTTGCTATCGGTTCCCGCACACACGCGCCACTGGTTCGACATGGGCCCCCGCCCGCTCTTCGCCGCCATCCGTTTGTTTACGACGCCGGAGGGGTGGGTTGCCTCGTTCACCGGCGACAAGATTGCCGACTCGATCCCGAAATACGACGCGTGAAAGCAGCCCTCCTCGACATCGAAGGCACTATCGGAGACATCGCATTTGTGCGCGATGTCCTGTTCCCGTTCGCGCGCTCGAGGATTGCTGACACGCTAAAGTCCCGATGGGGCGACCCAGAGGTCGAGGCGACTGTCTCTGGTGCGCGCGATGCAAGCGGTAACGCCCTTGCAACGCCGCAAGAAGCCTCCGCCCAATTCCTCGCTTGGATGGATGAAGACAAGAAGATCACCCCGCTGAAAGCGCTCCAGGGAATCATTTGGCGCGAAGGCTATGCGTCCGGGGAACTGAAAGCTCACCTCTACCCCGACGCTATCGAGGCGATGCGCACGTGGTCTCGGCATGGCGTGCAGATCTTCATTTATTCGTCGGGCTCGGTCGAAGCGCAAAAGCTCTATGTCGCACACAGCGTTGCGGGTGATCTGTCTCCGTTGGTTGGCGGCTACTTCGACACGACAACCGGCCCTAAAGGCGATCCCGCGTCCTACACGAAGATCGCAACAGCGATAGGACTGGAACCTTACGAGCTTACGTTCTTCTCAGATGCGCCCGCAGAAACCGACGCGGCCCACACGGCCGGTGTCGTCGTTTACCGCATCGACCGCACACAACCGCCTTCATTCGAAATTGACGACCGCGGCACACGCGTCATCGGGTCGTTTGCAGGTCCGCTCGCTGGCTACTGATAGAGCGCAATACTTCCGATCCGTGCATCGATCTTCTGCAATACCGCGGCGTACGCAGGCGACCCGACATCGCCGTAGCGTTTCTTGAACACGGCCGCGCTCAACCCTTCGGGCAAGTCGCTTACCAAAGGGAAGAAGTCGCCTTCGCTGATGCCACCAGCGAAAGCACTCTGCAGCGCTCTCGCCGACGCTTCGTTGGCCGTCGCCACCTCCGCAAACCGAACGCCGGTGCGATCCGCGGCGACGTCGGTGAAGCTGAATCCCGACGGCCCGCTGTCGGCCACTTCCTTTGCTTCACCGATCAGGTTCGACACGCCGCTGCCCGTCGCCACCTGAAGCCCCGCAGTCGTCGCGAAGTGACGCACCCAATCGTGGCGCCGCTGAACCTTCACAGATTCTATATCGAACGGCCCCGCGTCCGCGTCTCTCGTGTTCACGTCGGCAAGCAACGCCTGAAAGCGGTCGTCCCCGAAATACATCGCAAGCGCCAGGATCAGCGCGCGGTTCTCCTCCACCGGGTCGCCGCCCTGCGAACGTTCCTGCGCAACCGCGAACAGCGGCCCCAGATACGCCGCAAGCGACACCGGCGTCGTGGCCTGCGAAGCGCTCGTGCCCACAAGTGTCAAATAATACGATCGGATTGCCTCCGCGTTGTCGAGGTTCAAAGCCTTGCCCGCCGCAGTCTTCACGTCGGAAACAAGGTCCGCCGGCGGCTGCACACCGATCGTGATCACATCGCCGGCCACTTCGACGGAGCGGATGCTGGAGTAAATCGGGCCGCCCTTCTCCTGCCCAACGAACCAGTCGAGCAGATAGATCGTCACCGGCTTGATGATCCAACCCGGTACGCTGATCGACCCAACCGAAAGGCTCGCTACCGAAAGCTCCGTATCCGACGGCATGACCTTCGCCTCGACGTTCAAATACTTCCCTAAAAAAGTTTCCGGGATCGGCAACGTCGCAGTGCCCTGGATCACGACCCCGTCGGGCGCCGCAACCACACGACCGTGCGCCGCACCGACGCGCGACAAAACCGCCCCGATCGCACGGCTGACCTCCGTGTCGCTGACGCTAATCTTGGTCGCAACATCGGGGTTCAAACCACGTGGGTCGAACCGCTTCAGAATGCTCGTCGCATCTCCGATACCGTCGAACGTCTGCTGGTCGGCCTCGCTCACCAGAGGCTTTCGCTCGATCACCAGCAACGGCACGATAATCGGGCTCAGGAAGATCAACGAAACGACAAGCCGGACGACATTCTTCAGCACAAAGAACACGAGACAGAATCCCTCAGGGTTGGCTGGACGTTAGAAGAAACATGGCCCCGCTGCCACCAACCGCCGGGGGAGCACTTCGTCAGTTGTGGCGCCAATCACCAGCCTTAGCTATCGTGCCTGGCCTCGACACCCCAGGAGCCTCCCATGAACGTCAGCGAAGCCGTCTTGCGCCAGCTTGTGGACCTTGGCGTCGAGGTTTGCTTCGGCAACCCCGGCACATCGGAGATGCACCTCGTGGCAAGCTTCGACCGTGTCGGCGGCATGCGCCCGGTCCTCGGCCTGTTCGAAGGCGTTTGCACCGGCGCCGCTGACGGTTACGCCCGAATGGCGGGAAAACCCGCCGCAACGCTCCTGCATCTAGGCCCAGGTCTCGGGAATGGCTTTGCGAACCTGCACAATGCCAAACGCGGACAGTCGCGCATGATCAATCTGGTCGGCGATCACGCCACCTATCACCGCAAATACGACGCACCGCTCCAAAGCGACATCCACTCGATCGCAAAGCCGGTCTCGGATTGGATCGGCGATCCCGTTTCCGCCGACGACGCGCTCGCGAAAGCGCGCCAAGCCTTCGACATCGCGATGCGTCCGAACGGCGGTCTGTCGACCCTGATCGTGCCCGCCGACATTGCATGGTCCGAGATGCCGTCAACGCCGCCCACCGTCAAAGCGAAGCACCCGACCGCAAAGACCGTCGACATGAATCGCGTGCGCGAGGCCGCGGCCGCGCTGCGCTCCGGCGAACCCTCAGTGCTGCTGATCGGCGGCCATGCTGGGCTCGAACGGCCACTGGCGCTCGCCGCAGCAATCGCAGAAAAAACTGGCGTGCGCCTCTTCGCCGACACGTTTGTTCCCAGGCTCGCGCGCGGACGAGGCCGCTCCAGTCCGGATCGCGTGCCCTATTTGGGCGAAATGGCGGTGATGATGATGCAAGGCTTCCGCCACGCCATCATGGTGGGCACAAAAGCGCCGGTGGCCTTCTTCGCCTACCCAAACAAACCCTCCACGTTCTTGTCGCCCGAGTGCAAGATCCATCAGCCTTGGGAGAGCGACAACGACGTCGTCGACGTATTGACAGCTTTGGCCGAAGAAGTCGGCGCGAAAATCGCGCCCGCACCGGCAGCAAGCGCGCTGCCCCAGATCCCGACCAGCGGAAAGCTGAATGTCCAAACCTTCGGCGATGCATTCGCGGCATTGTTGCCGGAAGGCGCTATTGTTTCCGATGAGGCAATAACGTCCGGCACATGGGCGCAGATCGCCTCGCAGGCGTCAGCGCCGCACGATTGGCTTGCCCTCACGGGCGGCGCGATCGGCGACGGCATCCCGATGGCAGTGGGTGCGGCCATCGCCTGCCCAGGTAGGCCCGTGATCAATCTACAAGCCGATGGCAGCGCGATGTACACGGTCCAGGGTTTGTGGACCGCGGCACGCGAAGGCCTCCACGTCATCACGATCCTCTTCAACAACAAGTCCTACGGCATCTTGAACATGGAGCTCGACCGCGTCGGCGCGACAGCACAGAGCGAGCGCTCGCGCTCGCTGCTCTCGCTCGATAAGCCCGTGATCGACTTCACCGCCATGGGAAAGGCGCTGGGCGTCAACGCCGCACGCGCCGACGACTGCGAGAGCTTCGTCAAAGCGTTCAAACGCGCGCTCGCCGAACCCGGCCCGCACTTGATCGAAGCGATGTTTGCTTAAAGCACA